>NZ_JCAXEW010000008.1:0-215346 GCF_059759275.1 Ferdinandcohnia sp. GQ5 | reverse complement strand
CCACCGAACACGGAAGGTAAGCTCTTGCGCCGATGGTAGTTGGGACTTTGTCTCTGTGAGAGTAGGACGTCGCTAGGCAAATGAAAGATCAACCATTGTGGTTGGTCTTTTTTTGTTTGTGTTGGTGCGTGACAGTTTTTTAAACAGTAATATAAAGAAAGAGGTACACAACTGGATAAAATTAGGGAAAGCCAAACTAGTAAACACCAGAAAGAGGTACACAACTGGATAAAATTAGGGAAAGCTAAACTAGAAAACACCAGAAAGAGGTACGCAACTGGATAAAATTAGGGAAATCTAAACTAGAAAACACCAGAAAGAGGTACGCAACTGGATAAAATTAGGGAAAGCCAAACTAGAAAACACCAGAAAGAGGTATGCAATTGGATAAAATTAGGGAAAGCCAAACTAGAAAACACCAGAAAGAGGTACGCAACTGGATAAAATTAGGGAAAGCTAAACTAGAAAACACCAGAAAGAGGTATGCAATTGGATAAAATTAGGTAACCCCAAACCAGCAAACATTAGAAAGAAGTTCGTTCCTGGTAAAAAATGTTAAATACGAACTCAGTATGCATCAAAATGAAGGCAACAACTGGATAAAATTAGGGGAAATCATATCTGTAAAGGGCTATTCGTTCCGTTTCTGTAATTGAGAAGGACAAAAGGCGTGCAAAGTAATCAGCTATACCTTTTTTCAAAGTTTAATAAAAGAGTAACTCAAAGTGCTTAAATCATGCCGTTTGACGATAGGGTTACAACAGATGGGAGGGCAATGTTACCATTGATACTAACACAGAGGGGCGGGCTAATAACAAAACTACTGAACTGTTCTCACCCTACCCTCCCCTTATCCGTTAACCAACAAAGCCCCTAATAATGGTAAAAGTAGTGCTGCAATCCAGAGTGGCGGAAAATACTTTCTCGATTTTTTAACTTTCTTAAAAGGCAGACTGAATGTGTAAATGCTTTTATATAAACAATTCATGACAGCAAAGATCATAGTGGTGCCAATAAAACTATATAGAAGTGAAACAATGTAATATTCGACTTTCATATTTGCAAAAGGAAGTCTTGTTAGTAAAATTGTCAAGATTAGTGACACTAGTGCTATCCATAATAAGGCACCAAGGTTTGTTAGCAATAGCTTGGGTGATTTTACAATCGCATCCCTAACCGTTGTATCTTCTAATACAACTATGTATGGAGTTAATGAGAATATAAGTACAACGAAAATAACTATGATTGCTAATGGCCAAAAAGTATGAGTTAGTTGAAAGATTATGCTACATAATAGGAGTTCGAGTATTGAAAATTGTATCATTCTTTTAAAATAATAGGGTGCAATTTTTAATATTGAATATGTATTATCAGGTCCTTCTAAAAAGCATTTCATGGCTCCAAGATACATGCTGAGCGCGTAGCTTTTTATTAGTAGCATTATTATGGTAGCAATACTAGTTAGTAGCCAGTTGTTAGTATAGGGTCCATATATAGAAAGAATCTCATTATTTAATACCGGAATTGCATAGGGAAATTGGGTATCAATAGAAAATAGGGTAAAACCAAAGTAGATACCTAAGACTCCTATGAAAGTTTGAATCACATGAACGATGAGTGGGATGATCACCAATCTTGGGTGGTAGATGGTGTGGTAAAGTCCTTTCGAAATGTTCAATGTATCACCTCGAGTTATTTCTTTCCATAGTTTATTATATAACATGAAAAAACCTACTCCAAAAATGGAATAGGTTATTTTTTCTTTATTTTACCTGACCACTTTTTAAAGCCGCCTTGAAGTTGGTAAAGGTCTTTGTACCCTTTTCTACGAAGTAATTGGGCTGCACGACCACTACGAACCGTGTTTTGGCAGTACAAGTAGACTGGTTTATCAGGTCTGATTTCTGTTAAACGTTGTTTCATTTGGGATAATGGTATATTACGTGCGCCTAGAATATGACCCCCGTCAAATTCGTTTGGTTCACGTACATCAATTAGTTGTGCTTTACGATATCCTTCGCGGAACTGTTCCTCAGTTAAAACAGTTACGATTTTACGCTGGTAGAAGAATGTAAATATAGCGTATGCGATGATTGCACCCAAAACAATTAAAAGTATTTCCAAAATCAATCTACTCCTTTTTCTATCTCTCATTTTCTATTATATTCGTGTGACTTAAAAGAATCAAAGGAATTCTCTGGAGTATTTGATTTTGAATTTCAATTTTGTTCTGATAGACTAAGGGAGGTTGATAATTTTTGATTAAAGAGGGTTTAGTATGGGAAAAGAGGTATGGAGATTTATTGATTCAGGCGATTGTTCCCCTGAGTTTAATATGGCTTTAGATGAAGCATTGCTTGATTGGAACAGTGAGGGTAAAATTCCTCCAACCATTCGTTTTTATGGCTGGAATCCACCGACTCTTTCAATAGGTTATTTTCAAAAGGTAGAAAGAGAAATCGATTTAGAAGCTGTCAAAAAATATGGTCTTGGTTTTGTTCGTCGACCAACGGGTGGTAGAGGGGTTCTACATGATAAAGAGTTAACTTATAGTGTGATTGTATCGGAAGAGCATCCTGAGATGCCACACACGGTAACTGAAGCATATCGTGTTATCTCAGAAGGAATCTTACAGGGCTTTCGAAAGTTGGGTCTCGATGCTTATTTTGCAGT
The DNA here is from genome assembly GCF_059759275.1 of Ferdinandcohnia sp. GQ5. Classification (NCBI taxonomy): domain Bacteria; kingdom Bacillati; phylum Bacillota; class Bacilli; order Caryophanales; family Bacillaceae; genus Ferdinandcohnia; species Ferdinandcohnia sp. GQ5. Next base: position 212,673 of record NZ_JCAXEW010000008.1, on the reverse strand, counting down.
TCCAAAAACGAGCGAAGAACGAGAAGGCTTAAAAAATCCACGTTCTGCAGTTTGTTTCGATGCACCTTCCTGGTACGAACTTGTTGTCGAAGGAAGAAAGGTAGCCGGGAGTGCTCAAACGAGACAGAAGGGTGTCATTCTTCAGCACGGATCAATTCTACTAGATATAGATGAGGATAAATTATTTGACCTATTTAAATATCCGAGTGAGCGTGTAAGGGAAAGAATGCAACGGAATTTTAAAAATAAAGCAGTTGCAATCAATGCATTAAGGGAGAATCCGGTTACGATTGATGAAGCCAAACAGGCTTTTAAAGAAGGTTTTGAGGAAGGACTAAATATAGTACTTGAACCTTATCATTTGACTGATGAGGAATTGGATTATGTTCATGGGATTGCAGAGAAACGCTATAAAACAGATGAATGGAATTTTAAACGATAACGACTTTTTTAGTCGTTTTTTACTTGGCTAAAAGACCTATCCTTGGTATTATTAGGTTTGTTCTTTTAAGGGAAAAATCAACCGACAAAATTCTTCAAAAAAGATGAAATAATTTAGTTTACCTAGATTTTCCTCTGTTTTACTTTATATCTTATACTATTTTCAGTTTGACAAAAAAGATTTTATTTATCTAAAAATCAATATATAGTAGTGTCGAAAATTATTTTAACACTATATATTGATTTTTTTATTGTCTTTCAAATAGATATATGGTACTTTAATTTTATCATATAAAAAATAAACCTTATGTAGATTAATAGATTTTAAAGGGAGATGTGGGAATGACTGTTGTGCTAGAAAAAATGAATATGAATGTTGAAAGGCTGAACCAGGATATACGCCTTTTTCCTCAAGTCCATCCAATTACGGAGGACATGAAGATTACCCACAAGGGCGTATCAAGGCTCGTAATGCTTGATCGGTATACATTTAAGGATACCGAAAAAATTACTCTGGCAGAAGGTGACTTTGTTGTTCTAACAATCAAGGAAGATCCAAAGTTTCCAGCTCGTGGTTTAGGTTTCATCATTGACATTGATTGGGAACAGAAGACAGCACAGGTGCTTGTTGAAGAAGAGTATCGTGGCGTGTTGGACAAGCCAGAAGAAATTGAGACAGGTATTGTTAATCGTTCACTTGATGTTATCGAGAAGCCTCTTGAAATTTTCTATGAGCAAATTGCAAAAAGAAATGCCACTGGTTTAGCTGCAGTAGAGAAAACGGAGGAGAAGCGCAAAGAATGGTTTGAAAAGTTCTATCAAGAGCTTGTAAATCTAAACTTCATTCCAGCTGGACGTGTTCTTTACGGAGCTGGTGCGGATACTGATGTTACGTACTTTAACTGTTACGTAATGCCATATGTACAGGATTCTCGTGAAGGTATCTCTGAGCACCGAAAACAGGTTATGGAAATCATGAGCCGTGGTGGCGGTGTCGGAACAAACGGTTCTACACTACGCCCACGCAACACACTAGCACGCGGTGTAAACGGTAAGTCATCTGGTTCCGTTTCATGGCTTGATGACATTGCGAAACTTACACATCTAGTTGAGCAAGGTGGTTCGCGCAGGGGAGCTCAAATGATCATGCTTCAATCTGATCACCCTGACATTATTGAATTCATCATTTCGAAGATGCAAAATCCAAGAATTCTTCGTTATTTAATGGAAAATACACAAGATGCAACAATTAAAAAATATGCTCAAGAAAAGCTAAAGTTCACTCCATTCACGGAACAGGAAATTCAAATGTATCAAGGAATTGTAAATTACAAGCAAATTCCTGGTTATGGTGGTTTTAGTGAAAAAATCATTAAAGATGCTGAACAAAAAATAGTGACTGGCGGAACTTACAGTGTTCATAATCCAGAGTTCTTAACGGGTGCAAACATTTCCGTTTGTATTACTAAAGACTTCATGCAAGCTGTTGAAGAAGACGGGTTATATGAACTTAAATTCCCGGATGTTGAAAGCTACAATGAAGAAGAAATGAAAATCTACAATGAAGAATGGCACAAGGTTGGGGACGTACGTGAGTGGGAAAAACTTGGCCATAAAGTACGTGTGTACCGTAAAATCAAAGCAAGAGATCTTTGGAACTTAATCAATATCTGCGCAACGTACGCTGCAGAACCAGGAATTTTCTTCATCGATAATGCAAACGACATGACTAATGCACAAAGCTATGGTCAAAAAGTTGTTGCAACAAATCCTTGTGGGGAGCAACCTCTCGCACCTTATTCAGTATGTAACCTTGCAGCGGTTAACTTAGCTGAAATGGTTGATAAAGACACAAAGACTGTTAACTTTGAGAAACTAAAGCAAACTGTTGAAGTTGGAGTAAGAATGCAGGATAACGTAATTGATGCAACTCCATACTTCTTAGAAGCAAATAAAAAGCAAGCATTAGGTGAGCGCCGAGTTGGTCTTGGGGTTATGGGATTACACGACCTACTTATCTATTGCGAAACTGAATATGGTTCTGAAGAAGGAAATAAGTTAGTTGACGAAGTGTTCGAAACAATTGCAACAACTGCTTATCGTGCATCAATTGAACTTGCAAAAGAAAAAGGCAGCTTCCCATTCTTAGAAGGTAATTCACTAGAGGATGGCAATCGTATCAGAGAAGCTTTAATTAATACTGGATACATGCAAAAGATGCCAGAAGATATCAAAGAAGGCATTAAACAACACGGAATTCGTAACTCACACTTATTAACCGTCGCTCCTACAGGCAGTACTGGGACAATGGTTGGCGTTTCAACAGGTTTAGAACCTTACTTCTCATTCTCTTATTTTAGAAGTGGACGTTTAGGTAAGTTTATTGAAGTAAAAGCGGATATCGTTCAAGAATATTTAGATAAACACCCAGAAGCAGATCCTAACAACCTGCCTAGCTGGTTCGTTTCTGCAATGGAACTTTCACCAGAAGCACATGCAGATGTACAATGTGTCATCCAACGTTGGATTGACAGCTCAATCAGTAAAACTGTTAACGCACCAAAAGGCTACACTGTTTCTCAAGTAGAAGCTGTATATGAGCGCCTCTACAAAGGTGGAGCAAAAGGTGGTACAGTATACGTAGATGGAAGCCGTGATGCTCAAGTTCTTACGCTTAAGGCGGAAGAAAACACATTTGAAGAAGCTGAAGTTACAACTGAAGAAGAAAAGCCAAAAAATCGTGTAGTCCTAATGGATACTGTCATTGATTTACGTCAAACTGATGTTACAATCGGTTCTGAAGTTGGCGACACTTGTCCAGTTTGCCGTCAAGGTACGGTAGAAGACCTTGGTGGATGTAACACATGTACTAACTGTAATGCACAACTTAAATGTGGATTGTAATCAAATGCTAAAGAGGGAATCCTGTACGGATTCCTTCTTTTTTTATATTCAAAAAATCACACGTACTAAATCCCGAGCTATCCGATTAAAAATGTATAAAGGGATTGATTAACTTTATTCATCCGAAGCTGAATAAAGTTAATCAGCCTCCGGCGGATGCCACAGATTTTCAATGGAAGTTTTTCGAGCAGGCTCGAAAAAATCTGGGCGCAAATACGCCAAGGCGCATTTGATTGGGAGGGGTACGATGTTTATTGATGGTGTTTTTTCAGGTGGGGGTATTAAAGGCTTTGCGCTAATAGGGGCTTATCAAGCTATCGAAGCAAAAGGTTTTAGTTTCAAAAGATTGGCGGGAACCAGTGCAGGGTCCTTGATTGCTTCCTTAATAGCTGCTGGTTACACAAGTGAAGAAATTATCAATCTTATGGAAGAATTAGACCTTAGCGATTTTTTAGATGAACGTAAGACCCCGTTAAACACAGCCTTAACGAAGTGGCTACTCCTCTATTGGCGTCTCGGGTTATACAAAGGGGATATGTTGGAGAAATGGATCTATCAAAAGCTTCGTGCAAAGGGTGTAGTTACGTTTCAGAACCTCCCTCCCGGATCATTAAGAATTATTGCATCGGACTTAACAAATGGAAGAATCATGGTATTACCCGACGATTTAGAACGCTATGGGATTCATCCCCAAACTTTCCCGGTGGCAAAAGCTGTTCGGATGAGTTGTAGCCTTCCATACTTTTTTGAACCAGTCCGATTAAAAGATTATCAAGGAAACACAATCGTCGTCGATGGAGGAGTGCTCTCCAACTTTCCAATATGGCTCTTTGATGAGGAACAAAAGCTAAAAAAACGCCCAGTTATTGGGATTAGGCTAAGTGGGAATAATCAGCAGCAAAAACAAAATAAAATTCACAATGCAATCGAAATGTTTGGAGCTCTCTTTGAAACAATGAAGAATGCGCATGATGCGCGTTATATCTCACGTAGACACGAAAAAAATATTATTTTTATCCCCGTTGAAAGTGGATTGACAACCGAATTTGGAGTAACAGATGAAAAAAAGCAAGAGCTTATTCAACTTGGAAAACAACGTACAGAAGCCTTCTTGCGAACGTGGGGTTTTTAAATCAAACAAGAGAAGAATCCAAAGTATAAAAAAACTTTATCCAGCTTTTGTGCTGAATAAAGTTTAAAATAATGCTCGATTCTTCTTTTTGCCTTTTTTACCTTCAATAACAGTTAGGTGTGTCGTATTCGTTTTTCGCTTTTTATGAATAGACGCTACAGTCGATCGTTTTGCCGCGCTGGTCGTAGGTCTTTTATTCCCTATTCCCATAGTCCGAGTCTTCCTCTGACTTCCTGTTTTAAAACGTTTCCTAGATTGTTTTGCTGCGCGTAAATAAGCGGAATTTTCTTTTCCTCCCATTCGTCGACTAATCACAAATTTATATAGTAGATAGATTATACCTATGAAAAGGAAAATCATGCCTGCTTGCACGAGTAATGAACCTGGACGAGTGAAAAGGGTGTAGACAAATCCAAGTGCTCCTAATCCTAGTAAAATCATGACGACTATATTTGATTTACGACGATTCATGAGATACACCTCCTGAAAGCTATACTTATATTGTATTATGAATCCATGTCATTGTTGCCCGTATATTTCAGTAAATTGATCGATACATGTAAAAATATAAGGAACTCCTACTTATATATATTCTACAAGATAAGCTAATAAACCTCTATGTTAAAAGCATCAATTATTTGAATTTTATTTTTTATTCAAACTAACATTTACTATTCTACCCAGTAATTACCATTGATACACATTTTTCCGAGAATCTTTTCCAAATAGATTAAAAAAGTTCGGGACATACTAGCAAATGGAGGTGTTGACCTATGGTAGATGCTGAAAAAAAGAATCCAGAACTTGAACAGAACAAAAAAGACGGAGATATGTCTTTAATGGCTAAAGTTGTAGTTATTGGTTTGTTTGGGGGGATATTTTGGAGTCTATTGTCGTACTTAACGTATATTTTTAATTTTACAGAACTTAGCCCAAATCTTATCCTCAAACCGTGGATCCTTGGTGATTGGAAAAACCGCGTGTTAGGTCAGTTTATTGGGATTTTAATGATTGGTATTATATCAATCGGTGTAGCACTTTTATATTATGCATTACTAAAAAAGTTTCAGTCCATTTGGGTTGGTGCTGCATTTGGCATTGCATTATGGCTTATTGTGTTTTACGTGTTTAATCCGATTTTTCCTGATATTAAAACCGTTGGGGAATTAGAACGTAATACAGTTATTACTACAATATGCTTTTATATCTTATATGGTGTCTTTATTGGTTACTCCATATCATTTGAAGAAAATGATATGAGGGCAGAAAGGCGTGTCGTCTCTACAAATGAGTAGGTAAATTAGGGTAAGATATGGTAGAATGTTCTTGTTCGAACATTCTATTTTTTAGTAAGAGTTCAATAAGGAGGATGAAAAGGACCGCGTCGACAAGAACGCCACGTCCTGTGGCATTGTCGACACTAGCACATCCTGTGCGTCGAAAGTTTAAGGCGGTGTAGCTTTGAGTACCGGAGCGTATGTAGTTAATACGTGAGGAACGGAGAAGCAAGCCAACGCTGAAATTCGAAGTGTCATTTTCACCGGACTTTTTGAAAATCCTCTTTAAAGGGAGATCTATTTATGAAGAAAATACTCCTTATTAACGGACCTAATTTAAATCGACTTGGAAAAAGGGAGCCGCATATTTATGGGAGTCTCACACTAGCCGATGTGGAGAAAGACTTAACTGAGTTTGCGCATAACAGGAATGTGGAGCTTAATTGCTTCCAATCGAACTACGAGGGTGCAATTATTGATGCGATCCACAATGCCGAAGGAGAATACGATGGAATCGTAATGAATCCAGCGGCTTTTACGCATTACAGCTATGCGATTCGTGACGCCATAGCTGGAGTTACTGTGCCTGTAGTAGAGATACATATTTCGAATATTCATACTCGCGAAGAATTTCGACACACATCAGTCATCGCTCCTGTTACAATTGGGCAAATTGTTGGAGTAGGTGTATACGGCTACAAACTTGCGTTATTAGCAATGATTGAGCATTTAGGGGGAAAACTAGATGAATAAATTAGCAAAGCTACGTGAAAGTTTTTCAGGATTTGGAATTGATGGCTTATTCGTTACGAATAGTTATAACAGACGTTACATAACTAATTTCACCGGTACAGCGGGAGTTGCCCTCATTTCAGAAGAGAAGGCAGTTTTTATTACAGATTTTCGTTATGTCGAGCAAGCAAGTGAACAAGTGAAAGAATTTGAAATTATTCAACATTCAGGGCCAATCATTGAAGAGGTTGCCAAACAAGCTGAAATAATGGGAATTAAAAAGCTTGGGTTTGAACAAGATGATCTTTCTTATGCAACTTATACTGCGTATGATAAAGCAGTACAAGCAGAACTTGTTCCTGTTTCAGGAGTGATTGAAAAGTTACGCTTGATTAAGACCGATTCAGAGATTAAGATATTAAAGGAAGCAGCGGAGATAGCTGACGCCGCCTTTACTCATATTCTAGATGTGATTCGTCCTGGTATTACTGAAATTGAAGTTTCTACTGAGTTAGAATTTTTTATGCGAAAACAAGGGGCGACTTCATCTTCATTTGACACAATCGTTGCATCAGGTTATCGCTCAGCATTACCTCATGGGGTTGCGAGTGATAAAGTGATTGAAAATGGTGATTTTGTAACCCTTGATTTTGGTGCATATTATAAAGGATATTGCTCAGATATCACACGTACTGTCGCTGTAGGGAATCCTAGCGATGAACTGAAAAACATTTATGATGTTGTTTTAGAAGCTCAGCTTCGTGGTATGGCCGGTATTAAGGCTGGCATCACAGGAAAAGAAGCCGATGCCTTAACTCGTGATTATATTACGGAAAAAGGTTATGGTGAATATTTTGGTCATTCAACTGGACACGGTCTTGGTATGGAGGTTCATGAACAGCCATCATTATCATTCCGATCTGACAATGTATTAGAACCAGGAATGATTGTAACCTGTGAACCAGGTATTTACATAGCAGGTTTAGGTGGCGTGAGAATTGAGGACGATGTTGTTGTTAGAAAAGACGGCAATGAATCACTAACATTCTCTAAGAAAGAGTTAATTATTTTATAGACAAAATGGTTTGTCGTAATTGAATTAGGAGGAAATAGTATATGATTTCAGTTAACGATTTTCGTACAGGTTTGACAATTGAAGTGGACGGTGGGATCTGGAGAGTAATGGATTTCCAACACGTTAAACCAGGAAAAGGAGCAGCATTTGTACGCTCTAAGTTACGTAACCTTCGTACAGGTGCCGTTCAAGAGAAAACATTCCGTGCTGGCGAAAAAGTAGCAAAAGCACAAATCGAAAACCGCAAAATGCAATATCTATATGCAAACGGTGATTCACATGTATTCATGGACAATGAGTCCTACGAGCAAATTGAACTACCTGCATCAGCAATCGAGTATGAGTTAAAATACTTAAAAGAAAACATGGAAGTACACATTATGATGTTCCAAAGTGAAACATTAGGTGTTGAGCTGCCAAACACAGTTGAGCTTAAGGTTACTGAAACAGAACCTGGCATCAAAGGTGACACAGCTTCTGGTGGATCAAAGCCAGCAACACTTGAAACAGGTTTAATCGTTCAAGTTCCTTTCTTCATTAACGAAGGTGATGTTTTAATCATCAACACAACTGAAGGATCATATGTATCACGTGCATAATGAATATTGAGATCAATTAAGGACCCATCTTTTTAGATGGGTTCTTTTTATTATGTTTTTCTAAGTGCCAGCAGCAGATAAACCACAAAATCACCACCACTTAACCACCACCCCATAAAAATTCCTCTTCTGAAAATCAATGAACAAGCATAGGTTGTACAAAAGAAATTTATTTGGGTGGGGACAACGATGAAACGAATATTTTCGATGTTTGATACAAGTGTTTTGACGATGGCAGGACTGCGAATTTTATCTGGTTGCTTGGAAATAACGGCAGCGATTTTAATGCTGGTTTTTAATGATGTGAAAAAAGCGTTAGCAGTTAATGCATCACTAGCGGTTGTGGGGCCGCTAATTTTGATCTCGACTATGTCTATTGGACTGATTGGTTTAGCTGATCAGCTATCGTATTCGAAGCTTCTATTTATTGGGCTTGGCGTTGCATTTATATTGTATGGAATCTTCAAATAGAAATCGGCATAATGTGTCCAAGCATGCATACATTGAATTATGAGAGATATTAACTTTATTCAGTTGAAATCCCTTACTTGGAAAAGTGGAGGGAAATGCCAAAGAGTATACAATTCGTTTGGGGTTAAAACCCTGACTGAATAAAGTTAAAGCCTCCAGCGGATGCCACGATTTTTCAATGGAAGTTTTTCGAGCAAGCTCGAAAAAAATCGGGCGGCAAATACGCCAAGGCGCATTTGATATAAGGAGTTTACTAGATGAAAGAAATAATTGATGTGCTACCAAAATCAATCGTAAGCCTTATAAACAAGTATCCTCCAGAACGCATAGAAAAAATGGAAGAAATCCGAATTAGAGTGGCTAGACCTCTTGAAATCATTGAGAATGGAATTCCCATTTTTCATAATTATTCCGTTACCGGTGAAGATGCCGTTCAGCTTCTGAACAAACTTGGTCAATATTCGATATATACACTTGAAGAAGAGCTGAAACGGGGTTATGTCACCATCCAAGGTGGACATCGAGTGGGACTAGCTGGAAAAGTAATCACGGAGAATGGAAATGTCAAAGCAATTCGAGATGTGACTTCCTTTAATATTCGGATTGCAAAGCAAAAAATTGGAGTTGCAGCTCCACTGGCACCTTATCTCTATGATTCTTATTGGAAAAATACCATCATCATTGGACCACCACAGACTGGTAAAACCACTTTACTAAGGGATCTTGCAAGAATGATTAGTACAGGAATCGAATCTAAACACATTCCGGCGTTAAAGGTTGGAATCGTAGATGAGCGTTCAGAGATTGCTGGCTGTGTGAAAGGAGTTCCTCAAGCTTCATTGGGGCCAAGAGTTGATGTCCTAGATGCATGTCCAAAAGCTGAAGGGATGATGATGATGATTAGGTCGATGAGTCCTGACGTATTAATTGTTGATGAAATTGGTAGAGAGGAAGACAGTCAAGCGATTATGGAAGCCGTTAATGCAGGGGTAAGTTTGATTGTGACTGCACACGGACATCAAATTTCCGACCTCATGAAGCGTCCATCCTTAAAGAAGATTATAGAAGCAGGAGTTATAGAGAGATTTGTAGAGTTATCACGCACTAAGGGGCCGGGAACCATAAAATCCATCCTAGGTCCAACTGGAAAGCATCTTTTACCAAAAGTGAGCGTGACGTAGATGATAAAAATTTTAGGAGCAATACTTATTCTTCTTGCAACCACTTGGGCAGGGTTTGAAGCAGCACGACGTTTAAGTGAAAGACCCCGTCAGTTAAGGATGTTAAAAACAGCCTTACAATCACTGGAAGCAGAAATTATGTACGGCCATGTACCCTTAATTGATGTTGCAACCCATCTCTCAAGGCAAATTCCAAAGCCCGTATCTTATTTTTTTGAGGGCTTCGCGAAAAGGCTTCAAACAGGAGAGGTAAGTGTCAAGATTGCTTGGGATGAAAGTCTAAAGGAAGTTTCCAAATTGACTGCCTTTCATCAAGGAGAAATCGAGATTCTTCAACAGTTCGGGGAAACACTCGGACAGCATGATCGAACCTCACAACAAAAGCACATAAAACTTGCTATAACCCATCTTGAACGTGAAGAAAGCGATGCAAAAGATAGACAAATGCGTTACGAAAAAATGGTGAAAAGCCTGGGCTTTTTGTCTGGTTTATTAGTAGTCATTTTATTGATTTAGGGGGAGAAGAAGCGAATGGGAGTGGATGTAAATATTATATTTCAAATAGCCGGTGTAGGAATTGTGGTTGCCTTTCTCCATACAATCCTAGATCAGATGGGTAAAAAGGAATATGCACAGTGGGTTACACTGTTGGGCTTCATATATATCCTGTTTATGGTTGCAACAATCGTTGAGGACCTATTTAAAAAGATTAAAGCTGTATTCCTCTTTCAGGGGTAAGGAGGGGATGAGCGATTGAGATTATACAAATCGTTGGATTAGGTTTAATTGGAACCTTTCTGGCACTCATTGTAAAAGAACAAAAACCTACCTTTGCCTTTTTACTTGTAGTATTTGTCGGCTGTGTAATCTTTCTATTTTTAGTGGGAGAAATTGCAGATATCATTCGCATGCTTGAGAAAGTTGCAATTAACGCAAATGTGAACACTGTATATGTAGAAACCATTCTAAAAATCATTGGAATAGCATACATCGCTGAATTTGGCGCACAGATTACAAAAGATGCAGGTCAAGGGTCACTAGCCTCAAAGATTGAACTCGGGGGGAAAATCCTGATTTTAGCACTAGCTATACCAATTTTAACAGTATTAATAGAAACAATTATTGGACTTATTCCTAGTTAAATCAATAGAAACCAAGGTTTTCAAGGGGGTGGTTGGCATTGACCGGTAGTAAAACCTTATCTATTCTAGCGCTATTTCTTTTCTTTTTTTCTTTACCACATATTGTACAAGCCTCACCCTCACAACAAGAAATCATCGAAAACCAAATTCAAGAACAGGTTGAGGAACAACTAGAAACCCTTGGCATTGACGAAATAAAACAATTTTGGGATGAAATTGTTACGGACTATGGAGGTTATTTACCTGAAAGCCAAAAGGGTAGTTTACTAGAGTTCATTCAAGGCGAAAAGGAGCTTTCATTGAATGAATGGCTGCTCGGACTCGTCAAATTCGTATTCCATGAATTGATAGCAAATGGAAAACTTCTTAGCACACTAATCATGCTTACGATCTTTAGTATGTTTTTACAAACATTGCAAAATTCATTTGAGAAGAGTGCAGTTAGTAAAGTTGCTTATGCCATTGTTTACATGGTGTTAATCATCATCGCACTAAATAGCTTCAGGGTTGCCATCATGTACACAGAGGAAGCTATCGAGACGATGATCAATTTTATACTTGCACTTGTTCCTTTATTGCTTGCGTTAGTGGCATCATCAGGTGGAATCGCATCAGCAGCATTTTTCCACCCACTGATATTGTTTTTAATGAATACTAGCGGGCTTTTAATTCAATATATCGTTTTACCTTTATTGTTTATGTCAGCTCTATTAAGCATAGTGAGTACGTTAAGTGAACACTACAAGGTAACACAGCTTGCCCAATTACTACGTAATGTGAGTATTGGTATTATCGGGGTTTTCCTGACGATTTTCTTAGGCGTTATCTCAGTGCAGGGAACTACAACTGCGGTTGCAGATGGAATAACAATCAGGACCGCAAAATTTATTACTGGTAATTTTATTCCGGTCATTGGCCGGATGTTTACCGATGCCACAGATACTGTAATCAGTGCCTCGGTTATTCTGAAAAACACAGTTGGTATCTTTGGGGTTGTTATTCTCCTGCTAATTGCAGCATTCCCAGCGATTAAAGTGCTGTCATTAGCAATTATTTATAAGCTAGCAGCTGCACTTTTGCAGCCACTTGGCGGGGGACCGGTCATTGCTTGTTTAAATATCATTAGTAAAAGTGTCGTATATATCTTTGCGGCATTAGCAATCGTGTCACTGATGTTTTTCCTAAGTATCACGGTTATTATTGCAGCTGGAAACCTGACATTGATGGTGAGATAGAAAGGCGCAAGGTGCCCGATTATCGGCGAAAAGCATAAGACGAGCGCTGACAGAAGGTGCATTTTACCTTCCGAAGCGATTGGCTTATGACCTCGAGCCGATGGTGCCTGGAGCTAGACAAAAGGCCTAGGAGGTGAGGACACTGAGTTTTATTGCCGAATGGATTACGAATATTATTTTATTCATTTTACTCGCGACAATCGTGGACATGCTTCTGCCGAGTTCAAGTATGCAAAAATACGTAAAAATGGTAACAGGGCTTTTATTAATCCTAATTATATTAACTCCTCTGTTCTCACTTTTTAAATCTGATTTGGACCAGGCCTTGTTAAATATGAATTTAAAACCAGTTCAAAGTGAAAAAAATCTAGAAAATTTAATAGATTTGAAGAAAAAAGAAATACAAGCCTCACAACGTGCATATATTTTAGAAACAATGGCTGTCCAATTGGAATCTGAAGTGGAAGAGGAGTTGGTGCAAAACGAATATGATTTAACTGTTCAAAAAGTAAATGTATCCCTTTCAAGTGCTGTAGACAGTAAAGAGATTGTTACTTTGGATGAAATGTTGGATGACATTCAGTCAATTGAGGTGGTGCTATCGAAAGAGACAGCCGAACCTGATGATGTGGCAGTAGTAAAAACAGTTGAGATTGATACCTCCAAACAGAATGAGCCAGTGTATAAAAAAGTAGATCAAAACAATGTTAAGGCAATCACAAAAACATTAGCTTCCAGATGGGAAATAGACTCAGAAAAAATTGTAGTCACTGTGGAAGGGGGGAAAGAGTCGTAGATGGATAAGGACAAAGGTATCTTGAACAAAATCAAAGGAATGTTCTCCGGGTCCAAGGATGATCCACCAGATAAAAAGGGAAACAAGAAAAACCAATATTTCTTACTTTTATTAGCAGTTGGGATAGCCTTTATGTTAATTAGTAATCTATTCTCAAATGACAAACCAACATCTTCTGTTTTGCCAGCTACATCCTCGGAAGTAAGTGCCAAAGATGAGCCAACTTTTGGAGGACAGAAAGATGAACTAACTACAGCAATTGCAAAATATGAGGATCGTTATGAAAACGAGCTCAAAGAAGCACTAGAAGCAATTGCTGGAGTAGAGGATGTCATTGTTTCAGTAAGTGTAGATGCTACTGAATCAAAAATACTTGAAAAAAACACCGTATCCCAAAGTCAAATCACAAATGAGGAAGACAGGGATGGTGGAAAAAGACAAGTTGAGGATATAACAAAAGATGAACAAGTTGTCATCATCCGCAGCGGGGATTCTGAAACACCAATCGTCTTGAAGATTGAAAAGCCTGAAATACGAAGTGTTCTAATTGTTGCTAAAGGTGTTGAGAACGCAAAAATAAAACAAATGGTAGTGGAGGCTGTTACCAAAGGTTTTGATGTACCAAATCACAAGGTAGCAGTTGTACCAAGGAAAACGAAGGGGGATTCATAAAATGTTATTGAAAAAACAAACTGTATGGTTATTAACAATGTTAAGTCTAGTAGTTGTGTTATCAGTCTATTATATTACGACACCTGAAAACAATCCTAATGAAGTTGCAATGGAGCAGGATGAACAAAAGGATAATGAAAAAGAAAAAGAAAATGTAGAAACATCTACTGAAAATAAAGACGGAGCAAGTGTAACTGTTGAGGAAGATGAAGATGGTAATGTGATTTCTTCTGTTTCTAGTGATGACATGTTTGCTGCATTGCGCTTGGAAATTGATGAGCACCGCAGTAAAATAAGAAGCAATTTAGAAGATCAAGCAGCTTCAACAGAACTAACAGCAGATCAAAAGCTTAAAGCATATGATGAGTTAAAGAAGTTAGAAGATATTGAATCAAAAGAAAAGATTATCGAAATGCTTATCAAAGGAAATAACTACGAGGATGCTTTAGTTCGCGTAGAAGGTGACAAGATTAAGATTACAGTTAAATCTAAGGAAAGCTCAAAGCAACAAGCTAATGAAATTCTACGACTAGTTCGCAGCGAGTTAGGCGAACTCCAAAATGTTGCGGTAGAGTTTGAATTAACTGGTGACAAAGAAAAATAATAAAGAAAAGAAAGTACGGCTAAAATGCTGTACTTTCTTTTCTTTTTGGTAAAATAAATGGGTAGTGGGGAAATCAATGTTAACGTTTTCCTGAAAAAATCTCTGCAATATATTGAAAAGAGGGTTTTAAGTATCGTATCATGTTAGTATGTGGTACTAATACTAGCAATAAAATGTGACATCAATTTATAGTTTTATATTTCGAGTTAATCACAAGGAGTGTAATGAATGTTTAAAATTCAAGAATTACGTGAACTTATTAAGTTAGTTGATCATTCAAATATTGACGAGTTTACTTTTGAGAGCGAAGGCTCAAAAATTAAAATGAAGAAAAGTAAAGAAACAACTGTACAAACAATTGTAGAAAGCAAAGTGCAAGCACAACCGGTTGCACCTGTTGTTACTGAGGTAGCTCAGCCTGCAGCACCAGCACAATCTGTACAACCACAGTCACAGCCAGCTGAACCTGTTACAGCAGCACCTGCAGTTGATGAAAACCTACATAAAATTGTCTCACCGATGGTTGGTACTTTCTATGCATCTCCATCTCCAGATGCAGATGCATATGTTCAAAAAGGTGATAAAGTTAAAGAAGATTCAGTAGTTTGTATCGTAGAAGCCATGAAGCTATTTAACGAAATCGAAGCTGAAGTAAATGGAGAAATCGTTGAAATATTAGTTGAGAATGGTCAGCTTGTGGAGTATGGTCAACCATTATTCCTAGTTAAAGCATAGTATGATTGTTCAAATAAGTAAGGAGCGACCCTCATGTTAAAAAAAATACTAATAGCAAACCGTGGAGAAATTGCGGTTCGTATAATTCGTGCCTGTAAAGAGCTCGGTATTGAAACGGTAGCTGTTTTCTCTGAGGCAGACCGGGAATCTCTTCACGTTCAACTTGCAGATGAGGCCTATTGTATTGGTCCAAAGTCTTCAAAGGACAGCTATTTAAACTTTACAAATATTATTAGCGTTGCAAAGCTTACTGAAAGTGAAGGGATTCACCCAGGTTACGGATTCTTAGCTGAGAACGCAGACTTTGCGGAGCTTTGTCGTGAAGTAAATCTAACTTTCATTGGTCCAAGCCCTGAAGCCATTAATAAAATGGGTACAAAGGATGTTGCCCGTGAAACGATGAGACAAGCAGGTGTACCGATTGTGCCTGGTTCACAAGGAATCATTAAAGATACAGGTGAAGCAATCGCGTTGGCGAATGATATGGGCTATCCAGTCATTATTAAAGCTACTGCTGGTGGAGGCGGAAAAGGAATCCGTGTTGCGAAGGATGAAGAGGAACTCACTAAGGGAATCAACATCACTCAACAGGAAGCTGCTACTGCCTTTGGAAATCCAGGTGTATATATTGAAAAATATATTCAGGATTTCCGCCACGTTGAAATTCAAGTATTAGCAGACAACCACGGAAATGTGATACATTTAGGGGAGAGAGATTGCTCCATTCAAAGGCGTTTACAAAAGCTAGTTGAGGAAACACCATCTCCTGCACTAAATGAAGCTACAAGACAAAAAATGGGTGATGCTGCAGTTAAAGCAGCACAAGCTGTTAACTACTCAGGTGCTGGAACAATAGAATTTATTTATGACCATGTCAATGATCAATTCTATTTCATGGAAATGAATACAAGAATTCAAGTTGAGCATCCCGTTACTGAGATGGTAACAGGTGTAGACTTAATTAAAGAACAAATTCGTGTTGCATCAGGAGAAGAGCTTTCACTCACTCAAAGTGAAGTAACATTTAATGGTTGGGCAATTGAATGCCGAATCAATGCAGAGAACCCAGAGAAGAATTTCATGCCATCTCCAGGCAAAATTGAAATGTATTTGCCACCTGGTGGTCTAGGAGTAAGGGTAGATTCTGCTGCATATCCTGGTTATTCAATACCTCCATATTATGATTCGATGATTGCTAAGTTAATTACATATGGGGCAACTAGGGAAGAAGCAATCGCAAGAATGAAGCGTGCTCTAAGTGAATTTGTAATTGAGGGTGTACACACTACAATTCCTTTCCACCTTAAGCTTATGAATCATGAGAAATTTGTTGGCGGAGACTTCAACACCAAATTTCTTGAATTATATGAGGTTATGAAGTAGTACGTCAAAAAACGCCTTGTTGTATCCTCATCTGAATCGACTACTTATGTAGCATTGAACCACCACATATAGAAGAGATTGGCTGAATAAAGTTAAATATAGGAGGTGCTTGCTAATGGCAGCGGAAACGAATATTTTAGAAATGGATCAAGGCAGTAACGGTCTTGGTAAGGTTGAAATTGCACCAGAGGTAATTGAAGTAATTGCTGGTATTGCTTCTTCAGAGGTTGAAGGAGTCGCACAAATGAGAGGGAACTTTGCTTCTGGAGTGGTTGAGAAACTAGGAAAGAAAAACCATGGTAAAGGTGTTAAAGTTGAATTAACAGAAACCGGGATCATTGTGGATGTATACTGTGTAATGAACTTTGGCGTTTCTATTCCGAATGTTGCTCGTCAAATTCAAGACAATGTACGCCAGGCTTTATTGAATATGACAGCTTTAGATGCGAATGAAGTTAACATCCATGTTGTTGGTGTGTTATTTGAAACGCAAAAACCTGAAGTTGAAGTAGAAGAAGAGATGTAGGCACTAGGTAGTCTGATGGCAAACGCTATCAGACTTTTTTATTGGCTCTTTTCTAAAAAGATTGTTGCTTTTTGTTAGTACATTGCAAACCATGATGATTGGAGCGTAAGATGGCGAATCCAGTAAGAGGAACAGCACCTGTCCAGTTGTAGCAGCTAGAAACTCGAGAAATTTCTACTCCTCTTTCAGAGCCAAATTACGCCTCATTGCCTGAGTGGCCAAATTTTCTCGTTTCTGTGCAAGCTGCCTCCGCATTTCATTGAGGAGGCTAAAGCCACGCCCACGGAAAGGATCCACCAGAAGAGGAAGTCAACGATATAAAAAACAACAAAGATTGCGAAAACAGCCTTTTTATTTTTACCTTACAATAAAGAGTTGGTTTTTATTTTAAAATTATTTTATGATATTATCATGTTATCGGAATGCAATTGATAGTGGGACAAAAGTTTTACTATATATAAAGGAGAAATAATTAGTATGAAAAGACGTACAGCACGACAAAAGGCTTTGCAATCGTTATTTCAAGTTGATGTAAGCCAGAGTGACCCAAATGAGGCAATTGAAAGTGTACTTGAAGAAGAGTCTTTAGATCCTTTCTTAGAACAGATTGTACATGGAGTAATCGAACATAAAGAAGAAATTGATTCTCTATTAAGAGAGCATCTAGAAAAATGGAATCTTGAAAGACTTGCAAATGTAGACCGTTCGATTTTACGCATCGCAGTCTATGAAATGAAATATATAGAGGAAATTCCTGTTAAGGTAAGTATTGATGAGGCAATTGAACTTGCTAAAGAATTTGGTGATGATAGCTCGAGTCGTTTTATTAATGCTATTCTATCGAAAATAAAAGATACATTAGTAAAGTAAAATATCGCTGTAGTCCATAAAGAATTCAAATTAGATAAGGGAGAGTCGAAAAATGTCGGCAGAGATTATAAGTGGGAAAGAATTAGCACAAACAAAACGTAATGAAATTGCAGAAGAGGTAAAGAATTTATCACAGGACGGTATCGTTCCTGGATTAGCTGTGTTATTAGTTGGTAATGACCCAGCTTCAAGATCCTATGTAAAAGGGAAAGATAAAGCATGTAAGGAAACTGGCATTTACTCTTTGATGCTAGAATATCCAGATACCATTACAGAAGAATTTTTACTTAGTGAAATTGACCGCTTAAACCAGGATCCTTCTATCCATGGTATTCTTGTTCAATTGCCATTACCAAACACGATTAATGAAACGGCAGTTATTGAAAGAATTTCACCCGAAAAAGATGTGGATGGTTTTCATCCAATTAACATTGGCCGCATGATGACTGGACAAGACGCTTTCTTACCATGTACACCTTTTGGAGTTATTGAAATGGTTAAATCGAAACAAATATCAATCGAAGGTAAGCATGTTGTGGTTGTTGGCAGAAGTAATATTGTCGGGAAACCAGTTGGACAACTCTTCCTTAAAGAGAATGCTACAGTAACATATTGTCATTCCAGGACTAAAAATTTGAAAGAAATGACCCTTCAAGCAGATATTTTAGTTGCTGCTGTTGGAAAAGCGAATTTTATTCCTGGAGATTATATTAAAGAAGGTGCAGTTGTGATTGATGTTGGTGTAAACCGCCTTGAATCAACCGGTAAGCTTGTTGGGGACGTTATTTTTGACGAAGCAAAAGAGAAAGCAAGCTATCTTACACCAGTACCAGGTGGAGTTGGTCCTATGACGATTACAATGCTTCTTCATAATACGGTTCAGTCTGCGAAAAAATTCGCCCTTCTTTCTAGGAAGTAAGGATTGGTTGGAATGGAACAGAATCGATATCTAACCGTTACAGCTTTAACAAAATATATTAAACGTAAATTTGATGCGGATCCTCACCTTCAGGATATTTGGGTGAAGGGAGAAATCTCGAATTTTAAGGCGCATAGTCGTGGACATATGTATTTTACAATAAAGGATCAACAAGCACGAATTCAAGCTGTGATGTTTGCTGGCTATAACCGAGATTTAAAATTTACTCCTGAAAATGGGATGAAAGTTTTGCTTCGCGGCGAGGTTACAGTATTTGAATCAAATGGAAACTATCAGATCTATGTAAAAGAAATGCAGCCTGACGGAATCGGAAATTTATACTTAGCCTATGAAGAAATGAAAAAACGTCTTGAAGCGGAAGGACTTTTCTCCCAAAACTATAAAAAGCCAATTCCTAAAATACCACATTATATTGGGATTGTTACATCACCAACAGGGGCTGCGATTCGCGATATAATTACAACGATTAGACGTAGATATCCAATCGCAAAAGTAATTGTCTTTCCTGCCCTTGTCCAAGGAGTGAATGCCGGGCCATCAGTGGTAAACGCCATCGAGCAAGCGAATGAATTTGGAAAAATTGATGTTTTAATTGTTGGCCGTGGCGGTGGCTCAATTGAGGAACTTTGGGCATTTAATGAAGAAATCGTGGCAAGAGCGATTTTTCAGTCTAAGGTGCCCATTATTTCTGCAGTGGGACATGAGACAGATATTACGATCGCAGATTTTGTGGCAGATTTACGTGCACCTACACCAACAGGAGCTGCCGAATTAGCTGTGCCACATATGGCCGAGCTTTCTGAACGCTTACTCGTTAGACATACTCGTCTACTGCGTGCAATGAAAGAAAAACTAGTAAGTGATTCAAAACGTTTAGATACATTGAAGAAATCCTATGCTTTTCGTTTTCCGAAAAATCTTTACGATCAAAAGCAACAACAGCTGGATCGCTTGGTAGACCGATTAGAAAGAGAAGGGGCTATGGCAATATCTCGAAAGCAAGAAGTATTTCAAAAGCTTAGCCTACGGTTGCAGCATAACCATCCAAGTGAAAAGCTGATTCGTGCCAAACAAAAGCAGGATCTTAATCGAAAAATGCTTTTAAAAGAATTTACACAGATTTTGAAACAGAAGCAATTTGCTTTTTCGTCCCAAGTATCGAAGCTAGAGGCACTTAGTCCGTTGAAAATCATGGATCGTGGGTATAGTCTTGTATATGATCAGGAAGAACATTTAGTAAAAAGTGTGCAGCAAGTTGAACAGGGGAATAAAATCAAGGTTAAGCTGTCGGATGGTCATCTTGACTGTGAAGTAATTGAAATAGAGGAGAGACAATAGATGAGTGAAGACAAGGTATTATCCTTTGAAGAAGCAATGGAAAAACTCGAGCAAATTGTCGGGCATCTTGAAGAAGGAGATGTCCCTTTAGAAAAAGCAATCACATATTTCCAAGAAGGCATGAAGCTTTCAAAGCTTTGTCATGACAAGCTCCAACATGTTGAAAAGCAAATGGAGCAAATCTTACGCGAAGACGGTGAACTTGAACCGTTTACGATTCAGGAGGAAGAATGAACATGAATCCGACTGAGATAGCACAATTTTTAGATGTACAAAAGAATACTATTGAAGAGCAGCTTCCTAAGTATATTTCTAGCTTATCAGCACCCAAAATAATAAGGGAAGCGATGCACTACTCTCTTGAAGCGGGTGGGAAACGGATTCGCCCTTTATTACTCCTTGGTACACTACATTCTTTTGGAAAAGATGAAGCAATCGGTCTACCGACTGCGTGTGCGATTGAAATGATTCATACGTATTCCCTTATTCATGACGACCTACCGAGTATGGATGATGATGATCTTCGTAGGGGAAAACCTACCAATCACAAGGTGTTTGGAGAGGCAGTGGCAATTTTAGCGGGTGATGCACTATTAACATATAGTTTTCAGGTAATTACTGAATCCATCAGTCCTGAATTATCCCCTGAAAAAAAGCTGTTGCTCGTAACTGAATTAGCAAAAGCTTCTGGTCCAGAAGGCATGGTTGGAGGACAGGTGGCGGATATGGAAGGCGAAGGTAAAGTCCTGAGCTTAGATGAATTAGAATACATTCACCGCCATAAAACAGGAAAATTATTAGCATATAGTGTGATTGCAGGAGCGATTCTTGCAGATGCTACTAGTGAACAGCTTGATAAGCTTACGCAATTTGCGCATCATTTAGGTTTAGCCTTTCAAATTCGAGATGATATTTTAGATATCGAAGGTACAGAAGTTAAACTTGGGAAACCGGTCGGCAGTGATACTGGTAATCATAAGAATACTTATCCTGCATTATTAACTCTTGAGGGTGCAAAGGAGAAACTAACCTTTCATATAGATGAAGCAAGGCGGTTTTTATATAGTGTTGATATGAAACATGATATACTAGACTATATGTGTAATCTAATCGCATCCAGAGATCATTAAAATACATTCCAAAAAAATGTATTACATAGTAAATGAAAGTGAGTGAATCCTTTGGATCTTCTAAGTATTAAAGACCCTAAGTTCCTAAAAAATATGTCTATAGATGAATTAAATAAACTTAGTCAGGATATCCGTCAATTTTTAATTGAAAAGCTTTCCAAGACAGGTGGACATATTGGTCCAAATCTTGGGGTGGTTGAATTAACAATCGCTTTACATAAGGAATTTGATAGCCCAAAGGATAAATTCATTTGGGATGTTGGGCATCAGTCCTATGTACACAAAATTTTGACAGGTCGGGCTTGTGAATTTGATACATTGCGACAATATAAAGGGCTATGTGGGTTTCCGAAACGGATTGAAAGTGAGCATGACGTTTGGGAAACTGGACATAGCTCAACCAGTCTTTCCGCTGCTATGGGAATGGCTGCTGCACGAGATATTAAAGGAACTAAAGAATTTATCGTTCCGATAATTGGTGATGGTGCCTTAACAGGTGGAATGGCATTAGAAGCATTAAATCATATCGGACATGAAAAGAAAGATATGATTGTCATTTTAAACGATAATGAGATGTCAATTGCACCAAATGTTGGTGCACTTCATAATGTACTCGCAAGGCTGCGTACAGCGGGTAAATACAACTGGGTAAAAGATGAACTTGAGTATTTACTTAAAAAAATTCCAGCTGTAGGTGGTAAGCTTGCTTCAACCGCTGAGCGTATCAAGGACAGCCTGAAATATTTGCTTGTGTCTGGAGTTTTCTTTGAGGAACTAGGTTTTACATACCTAGGGCCAATTGATGGACATAATTATGAGGATTTATTTGAGACACTAGAATACGCAAAGAAAACAAAGGGGCCAGTATTGGTTCATGTAATTACCAAAAAAGGGAAGGGTTACACCCCTGCGGAAACAGATAAAGTGGGTACATGGCATGGAACAGGTCCTTATAAAATTGAAACAGGGGATTTCGTTAAGCCTGTAAATCCACCTCCTGCATGGAGTGCTGTTATTAGTGAAACGGTCCGGAAGTTAGCTAAAAATGATAATCGAATTGTTGCAATAACACCTGCAATGCCTGTAGGTTCAAAACTCGAAAAGTTTGCAAAGGAATTCCCTGACAGAATGTTCGACGTGGGAATTGCAGAACAGCATGCAACTACGATGGCTGCAGGTCTGGCAACGCAAGATATGAAGCCTTTCTTAGCGATTTATTCGACCTTCTTGCAAAGAGCTTATGACCAGGTTGTGCATGACATATGCCGCCAAAATCTAAATGTGTTCATTGGAATTGACCGCTCAGGTTTAGTAGGGGCAGATGGAGAAACACATCAAGGTGTGTTTGATATTCCTTTCTTAAGACATATCCCAAATATGGTCCTTATGATGCCAAAGGATGAAAATGAAGGTCAGCACATGGTGAATACTGCGATTCAATATGATGATGGTCCAATTGCTTTAAGATATGCAAGAGGAAATGGACTTGGAGTCGACATGGATGAAGAACTTAAGGTTATTCCTATCGGTACATGGGAAATTATAAAACCAGGTACAGATGCTGTAATTCTTACGTTTGGTACTACGATTCCAATGGCCTTAGAAGCAGCAGAGCGACTTGAAAAAGAAGATATATCTGTAAGAGTGGTCAATGCCCGTTTTATTAAACCACTCGATAATGATATGATGCACCAAATCTTAGGGTCAAGCCTTCCAGTTTTAACAATTGAGGAGTCCGTATTAATGGGTGGATTTGGAAGTGCAGTTCTTGAATTTGCTCAAGAACATGGATATCAAAATGCATCAATCGACCGAATGGGCATTCCTGACCAATTTATTGAGCATGGAAATGTAAATGATCTGTTGCATGAAATTGGCATGACAACTGAGAATGTGGTTGAGCGCATACACAATCTCGTACCTAAGAAACAGAAAAGAGTGTAGACATGGGTACAAAAAAAGAAAGACTCGATGTTTTGTTGGTTGAACGCGGATTAATCGAAACAAGAGAAAAAGCAAAACGATCCATTATGGCTGGTCTCGTGTATTCAAATGAAGAACGACTTGATAAGCCAGGAGAAAAAGTAGAAATTGATATACCACTTGTTGTGAAAGGGAATGTCATTCCTTATGTCAGCAGAGGTGGGTTAAAGCTTGAAAAAGCCATTAAAGATTTTAATTTAAACATCAAGGATAAAATTATGATTGATGTAGGCTCCTCAACTGGTGGTTTTACGGATTGTGCACTTCAAAATGGAGTCAAAAAATCATATGCCCTTGATGTTGGCTACAATCAGCTTGCCTGGAAACTCAGACAAGATGAACGTGTCGTCGTTATGGAACGAACTAATTTTCGATATGTAACACCAGCTGACCTACAAAGCGGTCTACCTGAGTTTGCGACAATTGATGTTTCGTTTATCTCTTTGCGTTTAATTCTGCCTGTTTTAAAAACGCTCCTAGTTCCGAATAGTGACGTTGTGGCGCTTGTAAAACCACAATTTGAGGCAGGTAAAGAGCAGGTTGGTAAAAAAGGGATCGTACGTGAACCGAAAACCCATGAGGCGGTCCTTACGCATATCATTGAGTTTTCCTTAAAAGAAGGGTATGATTGCATTAATTTGTCGTATTCGCCAATCACAGGTGGAGAAGGAAATATCGAATTTTTACTCCATTTGCGCTGGAATGGTCCGGCTGAGAAGGGCGAAAACAAGTTACCTATTTCTGAGCAGGAGATCGTACAAAGTGCACATGCAAATTTAAAAAATGATAAATAATAGAGGGGATAGCCGTAGTGCTGTCCTCTTTCTTCATGAAGAAATGATATTACGCTATACATATTGAAAACCCAATAACTCATTAAAAAAAATGTACAATTCTGTCAGAATCGGCTAACATAGGAGGTAATAAAACAAAGTTTGAGAGAGAGGAAGTCACAATGAATAAAGGGCAAAGACATATAAAAATTCGTGAAATTATCACGAGCAATGATATAGAAACACAAGATGAAATTGTCGATATTCTAAAAAGTGAGGGATATAACATCACACAAGCGACTGTATCCCGGGATATTAAAGAACTTCATTTGGTAAAGGTACCAATGATTGATGGCCGTTATAAATATAGTCTACCAGCTGATCAACGTTTTAATCCGCTACAAAAATTAAAACGTTCATTAATGGATGCTTTTGTGAAAATCGACTCAGCGGGGCATATGCTTGTGATGAAAACCCTTCCGGGGAATGCAAATGCGATCGGTGCATTAATCGACCATTTAGATTGGGAAGAAATTTTAGGTACAATTTGTGGCGATGACACCATCTTAATTATCTGTAAAACTCCAGAACAAACAGAAACAGTTTCAAATCGATTCCTAGACATGCTCTAAGGGAGAGAGTGGAATTAGGAGGTGTAGGAATTGTTAGCAGAATTATCAATAAAGAACTTTGCCATTATTGAGTCTCTTTCGGTTTCATTAGAAAAAGGATTGACAGTTCTAACGGGTGAAACAGGAGCGGGAAAGTCCATCATAATTGATGCTGTCCATTTATTGGTGGGCGGAAGAGGCTCTGTTGAATTTGTACGATATGGCGAAGACCGAGCGGAAATAGAGGGGCTATTTTTAATCGATAATAACAATCACCCCTGTTATGCAAAAGCTGAAGAGTTTGGGATTGAAATTAGCGAGGGAATGATTGTTTTACGTAGGGATATATCTAAATCAGGGAAAAGTGTCTGTAGAATTAACGGAAAACTCGTCACCATTTCGATTCTTCGTGAGTTTGGCAGAACATTAATCGATATCCATGGTCAACATGAACACCAAGATTTAATGAATCAGGAACAACATATTCATATGCTGGATCAATACGGTGGAAAATTACTTGAACAAGCATTAAGGGCCTATCAAGAGGTTTATAAAAGCTATCTACAAGTAAAGCAAAGGTTAAAAAGCTTTAATGAAAATGAACAGGAAATGGCCCATCGACTTGATTTAATTCAATTTCAATTAAATGAAATTGGCAATGCAAATTTGCAACCGAATGAAGATGTGGAATTAACTGAGGAAAGAAGAAAGATTTCAAATTACGAAAAAATCTTCAAAGCGTTACAAAATAGTTATAATGCGCTACATGGTGACCAAAAAGGACTTGACTGGGTTGGGTTAGCCATGAATCATGCAGAAGATATTATGGATATTGATAAAGAATTAAAAAATATCCATGAGACCATCTCCAATAGCTTCTATTTGTTAGAGGAAATCTCCTATAAAATCAGAACTCAATTAGACGAATTAGAATATGATCCTGCAAGACTTGACTATATTGAAGGTCGTTTAAATGAAATTGCTCAATTAAAGCGAAAATATGGACATACTGTTGAGGAAATTCTCGAATACGCAGCAAAAATAGAGGATGAAGTCGATACTATTCAAAATCGCGAGCAACATATCGGAAAGATTAAAGAAGAACTTGAGTCAGTACTAGAGGATGTGAAGCTTGAGGCTGAAAATATCTCAAACCTTCGAAAAAAATTAGCAAAAGAACTAATTCATAAAATTAAACAGGAATTAAAAGAGCTATATATGGAAAAAGCAAAATTTGATATTAACTTTTTTGAGGATTCGACTATTAAATTCACTCCAAATGGGAAAGATGATATTGAATTTTACATTTCGACAAATCCCGGTGAACCACTTAAACCTTTAGCAAAAATTGCCTCAGGTGGAGAGTTATCGAGGATTATGCTTGCCATAAAAGGTATCTTTTCGAAACATCAAGGTGTTACATCCATTATTTTTGATGAGGTTGATACAGGGGTTAGTGGGCGTGTTGCACAAGCAATCGCCGAAAAAATTCATGGTATTTCAATAGGTTCACAAGTACTTTGTATTTCCCATCTCCCGCAGGTTGCAGCTATGGCAGATACCCATTTGTTTATATCCAAAGAGACTGTACAAGGAAGAACAATGACATCCGTAACACCATTGGATGAGGATGCCAAAGTAAAAGAAATAAGTAGAATGATTTCCGGGGTCGAAATAACGGATTTAACAAAGGAACATGCACAGGAATTATTAAAACTTGCGAAGGAAAGCAAACATGCAAGACAGATGGTAAACCACTAATGTATTTATGATATACAAAATGAGAAGCAATTTTTATTTGTAATGCTATCCAAATTGGGTAGCTTTTTTAATCTCGAAGTGGTTATAAATGTGGCCTTGAAAGGCCAAATTATAGAATGTAGCCATAAAAACTTTATTAGTGAGTCAAGTCACCTCTTTTAGTAGTGGTTTGATTTATGGCGTGGGATAGGAGCGAGGAGAGTGAAAAATAAATGAAAATAGATAAAATTAGATATATAATCGGTACATTTCTCCTTGTTTCAATAATGGCTTTAGGTTTTTATAAGCCGGTAAAAGAATATTTAGAAATTCCATTACAACTTACTTTGTTTGAAGGCCAAGATTTTACAGTCCAATCCTCACTACCAGTCACAACAACTACTAATAATGCCAATTTTGCCTTTTCATCAGCGGTGGAGAACAAACAAATCTCAGTTGCTGCAAATGAAAGCGGTGAAGGTGAGATGATGGTTGAATTAGCAGGTATTCCCGTAAAAAAGGTTAATGTAAATGTTTTATCTGATTTTAAGGTGATACCTGGCGGACAGTCAATAGGTGTTAAACTCAATACACTAGGTGTTTTGGTTGTTGGGCATCACCAAATCGAAACAGCAGATGGGAAAAAATCCCCAGGTGAGATTGCTGGAGTAGAGGTTGGCGATATTATTAAAGAGATTAATGGTAAGAAAATCGAAAAGATGAGTGATGTTGGACCATTTGTTCAAGAATCGGGTAAGACAGGAGAACCGTTAAACCTTGTAATTGTTCGCGACAACGAAGATATAAAGGCAAAGCTCATGCCATTAAAGGATAAGAACGATGAAGCTTATCGAATTGGTCTTTATATACGGGATTCAGCTGCGGGTATAGGAACTATGACCTTCTACCATCCGGAAACGAAAAAGTACGGGGCAT
This sequence comes from Ferdinandcohnia sp. GQ5, assembly GCF_059759275.1. Lineage (NCBI taxonomy): Bacteria > Bacillati > Bacillota > Bacilli > Caryophanales > Bacillaceae > Ferdinandcohnia > Ferdinandcohnia sp. GQ5. The sequence continues at coordinate 185,447 of NZ_JCAXEW010000008.1, read as the reverse complement.
TAGGACATGTTATCTCAGATATGGATACTAAAGAACCTATTGTCGTATCGGATGGCCAAATTGTTAGATCTACTGTTACCTCGATTGAAAAAGGAAGTAATGGTGATCCTGGTGAAAAGCTTGCGCGTTTTTCAGCAGATAAAGAAATTATCGGGAACATCAAACGTAATAGTCCATTTGGCATTTTTGGTGAATTAAATAAACAAGTGAATAATGGCATTATGGATAAGCCGTTGCCAATTGCACTTTCACACCAAGTAAAACCAGGGCCAGCGAAGATTTTAACGGTTGTTGAAGATGATAAAGTTGAGGAATTTGATATTGAAATTGTAAGTGCGGTTCCTCAAAAAATTCCTGCTACAAAAGGAATGGTTGTTAAGATAACAGATAAACGCCTATTAGAAAAAACAGGCGGTATCGTCCAAGGTATGAGCGGTAGCCCAATTATTCAAGACGGTAAACTAATTGGAGCCGTTACACATGTATTTGTAAATGACCCAACTAGCGGATATGGTGTTCATATTGAGTGGATGCTAAGTGAGGCGGGAATTGATATTTATAAAAAAGAACAAAAAAAGGCGAGCTAATGCTTGCCTTTTCTTGTTCATTTCTATAAAAGATATCGCCAAATTTTGATTCAGCTTATATAATAAATAGGGCATAAAGATTTTTCGACAAAACCCAAATTTCATCAATAAATATTGGCGTTTTTAGTCGAATACTTCAGTATAATGGAGAATAATTTATTTTTCAATAAAATTTTCCTATTTTTTTAAAAAATTAAAGGAATTCTTATTGCATTGTCGAATTCTTTCTTTAGAATAAGAATATATACAAATTTTCTGGATTTAAGCTTGAGGAGGAAATAGAGTGAAGAAAATTAAAGTTTGTGTGGTTGATGATAATAGAGAACTGGTTAATTTACTTGATGAATATTTATCAAGCCAAGATGATATCGAAGTATTAGGTGTTGCGTATAACGGTCAGGATTGCCTAAACATGCTTCAAGATAAACAACCAGACGTTCTCGTTTTAGATATTATTATGCCTCATCTAGATGGCCTAGCAGTATTAGAGAGGCTCCGTGAATTAAATCTTGAAAAACAGCCAAATGTCATCATGTTAACAGCATTTGGTCAAGAGGATGTGACGAAGAAAGCTGTCGATTTAGGTGCTGCGTATTTTATTCTCAAGCCATTTGATATGGAAAACCTTGCAAGTCGAATTCGTCAAGTAAGCGGAAAGACTGCCCCGATTATTAAACGTAATTCTGGAAGCAATGTTGTTCGTACGGAAAATAGTCCGAAAAATTTAGATGCGAGCATTACTAGTATTATTCATGAAATTGGGGTTCCTGCGCATATTAAAGGATATCTTTACCTAAGAGAAGCAATCTCGATGGTATACAATGATATCGAATTATTAGGATCAATTACAAAGGTACTTTATCCTGACATTGCAAAGAAATTCAATACAACTGCAAGCCGTGTTGAGCGTGCGATTCGTCATGCAATCGAAGTTGCATGGAGTCGAGGCAATATCGATTCTATTTCTAGTCTTTTTGGTTATACAGTAAGTATGTCAAAAGCAAAACCAACAAACTCAGAATTTATTGCAATGGTAGCAGATAAGCTCCGTCTTGAGCATAAAGCTTCTTGAGAGGGTAAGGAATAACTACAACTGAACTTATTATTTGTTATATGATAGAAAAACACCGTTTCCAAGAGGAAACGGTGTTTTTCTTATTTGTCTTCTTTTTCGGCTTTCTCCAGCTCCATCATTTTTTGTACAAGAATATGTTGGGGCATATGCATGATTTGCTCAATCGGAACATTTAGGGCTTTTGATAAACGGATTGCTGTTTCAGCAGAAATTTGCAATGGTCTCATATTTGGTTCTCCCTTTACTAAAATTACACTATAATGGAAGTATACCAAAAAAAGGAGAATATCAATGATGAAAACGAAAATTTTTGGTCATAGAGGTTCTGCCGGAACACACCCGGAAAATACAATGATATCGTTTAAAGAAGCGGCTAGGGTTGGAGCAGATGGGATTGAGTTAGATATTCAAATGACAAAGGATGGAGTCATTGTGGTCATCCATGATGAAACCGTTAATCGTACTACGAATGGAAAACATAAGGGCTGGGTTAAAGATTATACATTAAAACAAATCAAAAAAATGGATGTAAGCTACAAGTTTAAGGATAAGTATGGTTTTTGTGAAATTCCGACACTTGAAGAGGTATTTGATTGGGCAAAATCAAACCAGTTGCTAATAAACGTGGAATTTAAGACCGGGTTAGTTTCGTATAAGGGTATAGAAGAAAAGACCTTGAAGATGATTCGTGACTATGGTCTGGAAAATCGAATTGTTTTATCAAGTTTTAATCATTATAGCTTAGTTAAGTGTAGACGCATTTCAACTAAAATTGAACTTGCCATTTTGTATATGGAAGGTATTTATAAGCCGTGGGATTATGCAAAACGTCTTAAGACGAACGGCATTCATCCATATCACCAGACGATAAATAAGGAAATAGTTGAAGAATCGAAGCTGAATGGTATTGCTGTACGCCCTTTTACAATAAATGATGAGAAAAAGATGAAGCAACTTATAGATTTTGGTTGTTCCGCGATCATCACAGATTATCCGAAAAAAGCGTTAGCTTTAACAAAATAACAATGTAATAAATAAACATGTAAAAAATCCTGCTTATAAAAAGCAGGATTATTTATTTTGCTCGCCAGCAGGTGAACTTTCGTTTTGAAATTTTTCCTGAACTTTATTTCTTTTCCGGTCACGGTGTAAAATGAATCCGCCAATAAATGAGAGACCTGCTAAAAAGAAAATAAGGCCAATAATAAATTGTAGCATTAAGGATGGAATAGGGCTGTGTAAGACACCGAAAAACATATCCCTCATAAATTTAATTCCAACCCCTGCAATAACTCCTGGTATTAATAGCACTATTAGAGCTAGTATACGTTGCATATCAAAAATCCTTTCAATAAAAACGACCTATATATAAATGTAAGTCATTAATAAAATTTGTCAAGATGGAGAATTAAGGTTATTATATAAGTGTGCACTATTTTGCAAAGAGAGTAATGGGAGTATGTAAAATATTGCATGGTTTACATATTTGTTAGGGGGTGACTGTGGTTATGCAGAAAGTTATGGTCGATTTGATCTTAGATTCAACCCATGATGGAATGATTGTCATCAATATTGATAGCCAAGTCATCTTACTAAACAACAGTGCATCAAAGATGATTGGTGTCACGAAGGAAGAAGCAATTGGAAAACATATATATGAGTGTATTCCTGATAGCAGATTACCTGAAATACTTACGACAAGAGCCATTGAGGTCAACCAAGAATTCGTCCTGAAAAATGGACGTAAGATTATTACAACCCGAATTCCGATGGTCAATGAATCGGGGATGTTATTAGGAGCATTTGCTGTTTTTAAAGATATTACCGAGGTTGTAAATCTTGCTGAAGAAATTACAAATTTAAAAGAGATACAAACAATGCTCGAAGCAATTATTCAATCCTCTGAAGAAGCCATTTCGGTTGTTGATGAAGATGGAAGAGGAATATTAATTAATCGCGCATACACTCGGATCACTGGACTAGAAAAAGAGCAGGTAATTGGAAAACCCGCAAATGCAGATATATCTGAAGGCGAAAGTATGCACATGCAGGTTTTGAAAACAAGAAGAGCTGTAAGAGGTGCCCGTATGAAGGTAGGGCCTCACGAAAAAGATGTAATTGTTAATGTTGCACCGATCATTGTGGATGGAAAGCTTAAGGGTAGTGTTGGTGTCATTCATGATGTATCTGAAATAAGTCAATTAACATCTGAATTAAATCGAGCCAGACATATCATTCGTTCACTTGAAGCGAAATATACGTTCGACGATATCATTGGTTCATCTGAAGAAATGGAATTTGCTATTGAACAAGCAAAACTTGGTGCAAAAACTCCTGCTACGGTTTTACTTAGAGGAGAATCGGGAACGGGTAAGGAGTTATTTGCACATGCAATACATAATGAAAGTAAACGAAAATTTAATAAGTTCGTCCGTGTGAATTGTGCTGCTATTTCTGAATCGCTGTTAGAAAGTGAGCTTTTTGGATATGAGGAAGGAGCGTTTTCAGGAGCTAAACGTGGTGGCAAACGAGGTATTTTTGAGGAAGCGAACAATGGCAGTATTTTCTTAGATGAAATTGGAGAGATGTCCTTAAATACCCAGGCCAAATTACTAAGGGTGTTGCAGGAACGAGAGATAGTTCGAGTTGGTGGAACAAAACCAATTCCAATTGATGTAAGAATTATTGCAGCTACGAATGTGAATTTAGAAAAAGGAATTGGCAACGGAACATTTAGAGAAGATCTCTACTATCGTTTAAATAAAATTCCGATTTATATCCCTTCATTGCGTATGCGAAAACAAGATATTAAACCACTAGCAGAACATTTGCTGCATAAAATTAATCAGGATTATGGTCGGACAGTCGAAGGACTAACTGAGGGTGCAATCAATTATTTGTATCAATATGACTGGCCAGGGAATGTTAGGGAGCTTGAGAATGTCTTAGGTAGAGCTGTAATCTTTATGAACTATCAGGAAAGACTAATTGATATAAAACATGTACAGCCATTACATAGTTTGAGTGAGAAGGCTCCTACCAAACAATTGTTAGCTGAGACTGAAATTAAGGATGTTCCACTAACGGAATTAGTAGAAAAATACGAAGCAGAAGTAATTGAAGAAGTATTAAGGTTAAATGGCGGAAATAAAACAGCAGCTGCTAAATCATTAGGGATATCCCTAAGAAGCCTGTATTATAAGTTGGAAAAATATAATCTTGCAAATTAAAGCACGCAACAATTTGCAAAGTATGCAGAAATTTGCACAAAAATATTAAGAGAAAGTAAGTGAAATAAAGCGCTTACAAAATAATATGTTGGCACGATAATTGCATAATAAAAAGGTGTAACAAAGGGAATTTTGATTGAAAAGAAGGTAAAGTCTAAATGAAACTTAGTGATCTTATTAATATTGCAGCCGAACAATCACAAGTGACCGTTGCAGTTGCAGCTGCTGAGGATGAAGAAGTACTTGAAGCTGTAGTAGAAGCCGTAAAAAATAAGCTTTCCCGATTTTTATTGTTTGGTAATAAAGAAAAAATTGAACAAATCCTTTCTTTAAAAGGGGGATATGAATTAGGACAAGAGGCACTTGTTGTAGTAAATATCTCTTCAAAAGAAGAGGCGGCAGTGGCTGCGGTTAAAGCTGTACATTCAGGAGAAGCAGATGTGCTAATGAAAGGAAATATTCCAACCGCGACTATTCTAAAGGCAGTTTTGAATAAAGAGTATGGACTGCGGACAGGTAATATCCTATCACACGTTGCTGTATTTGAAGTGCCAGATTACGATCGTCTCATCATCGTTACGGATGCGGCGATGAATATATCTCCGGAACTTCAGGAAAAGATACAGATTTTAACTAATGCCGTAAAAGTGGCAAATTCAATCGGTATCTCATTACCAAAAGTTGCACCAATTGCGGCCGTTGAAGTGGTTAATCCTTCAATGCAGTCAACATTGGATGCAGCAGTTTTAACCCAAATGAATCATCGCGGACAAATTCCTAATTGTGTCGTCGATGGACCGTTGGCGCTCGATAACGCTATCTCTATTTCAGCAGCAGTGCATAAAGGAATCGCGAGTGAAGTGGCTGGACAGGCTGATATTTTGCTAGTTCCAACGATAGAAGTTGGAAATGCATTATATAAATCATTAGTCTATTTTGCAAAAGCAGAAGTTGGGGCTGTTATTGCGGGTGCTCGTGCCCCAATTGTATTAACTTCTAGAGCCGATTCTGCAAAAAGCAAATTATATTCATTGGCATTGGCTGTTTGCTCTGCCAGTAAGTAATCAACTTTTAGTCAATCTTGGGAGGAACATACAAATGGAAATCTTTTCTTACATGGAAAAATATGATTATGAACAATTAGTATTTTGTCAGGACAAACAATCTGGACTAAAGGCAATTATTGCTATTCACGATACAACGTTGGGTCCAGCACTTGGTGGAACTCGTATGTGGACATATGCTTCAGAGGAAGCTGCAATTGAGGATGCGCTCAGATTAGCAAAAGGTATGACCTATAAAAATGCTGCTGCAGGATTAAATTTAGGTGGAGGTAAAACAGTTATAATTGGTGACCCACGTAAAGATAAAAATGAAGAAATGTTCCGTGCATTTGGACGTTATATCCAAGGGCTAAATGGTCGATACATCACTGCTGAAGATGTTGGTACTACAGTTGCAGATATGGATATTATTCACGAAGAAACAGATTTTGTAACAGGTATCTCACCAGCGTTTGGATCTTCAGGAAACCCATCTCCGGTTACTGCATTTGGTGTATACCGCGGTATGAAGGCAGCTGCAAAAGAAGCATTTGGTTCGGATTCACTTGAAGGAAAGATAGTAGCTGTTCAAGGTGTAGGAAATGTGGCGTACACACTTTGTAAATACCTTCATGAAGAAGGGGCAAATCTAATCGTAACAGATATTAATAAAGAAGCAGTAGACCGTGCGGTAAGAGATTTTGGTGCCAAAGCAGTGGACCCTAACGACATTTATGGGGTGGATTGCGATATTTATGCTCCTTGTGCACTCGGTGCCACAGTAAATGATGAGACAATTCCACAATTAAAAGCAAAGGTTATTGCTGGGTCTGCAAACAATCAGTTAAAAGAACCTCGTCATGGTGACACGATACATGAATTAGGTATCGTTTACGCTCCAGATTATGTTATTAATGCTGGTGGAGTCATCAATGTTGCAGATGAATTATATGGTTACAACCAAGACCGTGCTCTTAAAAAGGTGGAACTCATATATGACACAATTGCCAAGGTCATTGAAATTGCAAAAAGAGACGGTATTCCTACCTACCAAGCTGCCGATCGATTGGCAGAAGAACGTATTGAAAGAATGAGAAACTCTAGAAGCCAGTTTTTACAAAACGGGCACCACATTTTAAGTCGCAGAAAGTAAAGGCTTGTAGTGGGGGAAGGCTTAAGCAAAGCTTTTCCTCCTTTTTACCTTCATTAAGTTGCAAACATGAATGCAAAACAAACGAAGCACAGCCTTAAGCAGATGGAGGTTTCAATGTTGCAGGACAAAGAATATCGAATTCTTGTTATCAATCCAGGGTCGACATCAACGAAAATTGGCGTATATGATAATGAACTTTCGGTTTTTGAGAAAACGATTAGACATGATATATCAGAACTAGACGCATATGAAAATATCATTGATCAATATGAACTTCGAAAAACAACTATTCTTGAAACATTAGATAAAGAGGGTATAAATATTTCAAAATTAAATGCCGTATGTGGAAGAGGTGGATTGTTAAGACCAATTCAAGGTGGGACTTACAAAGTTAATGATGAGATGCTTCATGATTTGCGTATTGGTTACGCGGGCCAGCATGCCTCAAACCTCGGGGGTATATTAGCATATGAAATTGCATCTGGCTTAAACATACCTCCATATATTGTCGATCCAGTTGTCGTTGATGAGCTTGAGCCAATTGCCAGAATATCGGGCTTTGATTTAATTGAGAGAAGAAGCATTTTTCATGCTTTAAATCAAAAGGCAGTCGCACGAAGAATTGCGAAAGATCTCGGAAAAAAGTATGAGGAGTTAAATTTAATTGTCACTCATATGGGCGGAGGGATTACTGTCGGTGTCCATAGACAAGGGAAAGTTGTGGACGTTAATAATGGGTTGCATGGTGATGGACCATTTAGCCCAGAACGTGCTGGGACAGTTCCTGCTGGAGATTTAATCGATCTCTGTTTTTCTGGTCAATATTTTAGAGAAGAAATCATGAAAAAGCTTGTAGGTCATGGTGGATTGGTAGGATATCTTGGTACTAATAATGCAATTGAAGTCGAAAAGATGATTAAACATGGTAATGAAAAGGCGAAATTAATTTACCAGGCAATGGCCTATCAAATCTCCAAAGAAATAGGAGCAGCAAGTGCAGCCTTATCTGGACGAGTAGATGCCATTATTCTAACCGGTGGATTAGCTTATGGAAATGAGTTTATTTCCGAAATTTCTAACCGTGTAAATTGGATTGCGGATGTCATCGTCCAGCCAGGAGAAAATGAACTCAGGGCACTGGCGGAGGGAGCATTGCGTGTACTGCAAGGGGAAGAGAAGGAAAAAGAATATCCAGGGAAACCACTTCAAACCCCGGTCTTAAAATAAGTGTTTAAAATGGAGGTTGAAAAGGACCGATAAGTTCAAGGCGGCGCAGCTTTGAGTACCGGAACGTATGCAGTTAATACGTGAGGAACGGAGAAGCAAGACAACGCAGAAATTAGATGTGTCATTTTCGGCCGACTTTTTAAACATCATCTTAAAATAAGTGGAGCGAGAAGGTGAATATCATGTCAAAAGAATATGATTTAGTGATTTTAGGAGGCGGGACCGGTGGCTATGTAGCTGCCATTCGTGCCTCACAGCTGGGACTGAAAGTGGCAGTAGTAGAGAAAGGTAAGCTTGGTGGAACCTGTTTGCATGCAGGATGTATCCCAAGTAAAGCTCTGCTTAGAAGTGCTGAAGTGTATGCAACGACGAAAAGAAGTGAAGAATTTGGTGTTATCACAAAAGATGTTTCACTAGATTTTTCAAAAGTACAGGAACGTAAAGCAAAAATTACTGAGCAATTATATAAAGGTGTTCAACATTTAATGAAACAAGGGAAAATCGATGTTGTTGACGGGTATGGTCGCATCTTAGGCCCATCTATATTTTCACCAATGCCTGGGACAATTTCAGTCGAAATGAATAATGGCGAAGAAAATGAAATGTTGATTCCTAAAAATGTGATTATTGCAACAGGATCTAGACCACGTTCTTTACCTGGACTTGAAATTGATGGGGAATACGTTTTAACTTCGGATGAAGCTCTTCAAATGGAGAGTTTGCCAAAATCAATAGTCATTGTTGGTGGAGGTGTAATAGGGATTGAATGGGCATCGATGTTGCACGATTTTGGTGTTGAAGTAACAGTCCTTGAGTATGCAAATCGAATTCTTCCAACCGAGGATCATGAAATTTCAAAGGAAATGCAACGGCTGCTTAAGAAAAAGGGCGTAAAAATTGTGACAGGTGCAAAAGTATTGCCGGAGACCCTTGAAAAAGGAGAAGGAATTTCGATTCAAGCTGAGCAAAAAGGCGAAATAAAATCTTTTTCAGCAGAAAAGGTTCTTGTATCTGTCGGCCGACAAGCAAATGTAGAAAATATAGGCCTTGAAAATACGGAAATTCTTGTAGAAAAAGGGTATATCAAAACGAATGAATATTTCCAAACGAAAGAGTCTCATATTTATGCAATTGGAGACGTAATTGGTGGTCTTCAACTTGCACACGTTGCATCCCATGAGGGAATTGTAGCGGTCGAGCATATTGCTGGTGAGAATCCGATGCCGATTGATTATTCACTAGTTTCTAAATGTGTATACAGTAATCCCGAAGTAGCGAGTGTTGGTTTTACAGAAGAGGAAGCGAAAGAAAAAGGTTACACAGTGAAAGTAGGGAAGTTTTCATTTAGAGCAATCGGGAAAGCCCTTGTTTTTGGTGAATCTGATGGATTTGTAAAACTTGTTGTTGATGAAGTTACTGACGATTTACTTGGTGTTCATATGATTGGGCCACATGTAACGGATATGATTTCAGAGGCTGGGTTAGCAAGAGTACTAGATGCAACTCCATGGGAGGTTGCACACACCATACACCCTCATCCAACTTTGTCTGAAGCGATCGGGGAAGCTGCTTTAGCTGTTGATGGTAAAGCCATACACGCATAATTTTGTTCTGTTTTTAATATTTTTTAATTAGCGGGCTTGTCCAACCTGCGAAAATAATGATTTTTTAAGGAGGTCTTTTCATGTCCGAAAATCGTCATCAAGCATTGGGGTTAAGTGATGATGCAGTTCTTGAAATGTATGAAACCATGCTTTTAGCAAGAAAAATAGATGAAAGAATGTGGTTATTAAACCGTGCGGGTAAAATTCCATTTGTTATTTCCTGTCAAGGTCAAGAAGCAGCACAAGTAGGTGCCGCATTTGCCCTTGAACGTGAAAAAGATTATGTGTTGCCATATTACCGGGATATGGGAGTGGTTCTTACATTTGGAATGACGGCAAAGGAATTGATGTTGTCTGCATTCGCAAAGGCTGAAGACCCAAATTCAGGCGGACGTCAAATGCCTGGTCATTTTGGTCAAAAGAAAAACCGTATTGTAACGGGTTCGTCTCCAGTTACTACACAAGTTCCTCACGCAGTAGGTGTAGCCCTAGGGGGAAGGATGGAAGGAAAAGATTTAGTTACTTTTGTTACATTCGGTGAAGGTTCATCTAACCAAGGTGATTTCCATGAAGGTGCGAATTTTGCAGCCGTCCACAAACTACCTGTTATCTTCATGTGTGAAAATAATAAATACGCTATTTCTGTTCCATACGAAAAGCAGGTAGCTTGTGAAAAGATTTCCGATCGGGCTATTGGATATGGAATGCCCGGTGTAACTGTCGACGGAAATGATCCACTTGAAGTATATAAAGCTGTGAAAGAAGCAGCAGACAGAGGCCGTCGGGGAGAAGGACCAACTTTAGTTGAGACGATCTCGTATCGTCTGACTGCACACTCATCTGATGATGATGATCGTGCATATCGTGAGCAGGAAGAAGTGGCGGAAGCAAAGAAGAATGATCCAATCCTCTCTTTTGCGGCTTATTTAAAGGAAGTAGGAGTTCTAGATAAGGAAAAAGAACAGGAAATCGTAGACCGTATTGCGAAGCTTGTTAACGAAGCAACAGACTATGCAGAAAATGCTCCATACGCGGAGCCAGAGCATGCTCTAAAATATGTTTACGCTGAACAGTAAGGGGGAAAAAGAATGCCTGTAATTTCATATATTGATGCCGTAACAATGGCAATTCGTGAAGAAATGGAACGAGATCCTAAAGTCTTTATAATGGGTGAGGATGTAGGAAAAAAAGGTGGAGTATTTAAGGCGACAAATGGACTATATGAAAAATTTGGGGAGCAACGGGTAATTGACACCCCTTTAGCTGAGTCAGCCATTGCAGGTGTTGGAATTGGTGCAGCAATGTATGGAATGAGACCTATTGCTGAAATGCAATTTGCAGATTTTATAATGCCTGCAGTCAATCAAATCATTTCTGAAGCAGCTAAAATACGATATCGTTCGAACAATGATTGGAGTTGTCCAATCACAATTCGTGCTCCGTATGGTGGTGGAGTCCATGGTGCACTTTATCATTCGCAATCCGTTGAAGCGGTTTTTGCAAACCAACCCGGCTTGAAAATTGTGATGCCATCTACCCCTTATGATGTTAAAGGATTGTTAAAGGCAGCTATTCGTGATGAAGACCCAGTTTTATTTTTCGAACATAAACGTGCCTATCGCTTAATTAAAGGCGAAGTACCAGATGATGACTATGTACTGCCAATTGGTAAAGCAGATGTGAAGCGTGAGGGTGACGATATTACGGTTATTACGTATGGCTTGTGTGTGCATTTTGCTTTGCAGGCTGCAGAGCGTCTTGCAAAGGATGGAATTCAAGCCCATATTCTTGATTTGCGTACCGTATATCCGCTTGATAAAGAAGCTATTATTGAAGCAGCTACTAAGACGGGCAAAGTCTTACTGTTAACAGAAGACAATAAAGAAGGAAGTATAATAAGTGAAGTTTCCGCAATCATTGCTGAAAATTGTTTATTTGATTTAGATGCACCAATTAAGCGACTTGCTGGTCCAGAAGTACCTGCTATGCCATACGCACCAACAATGGAAAAATTCTTCATGGTGAACCCGGATAAAGTCGAAAAAGCAATGAGAGAGCTTGCGGAATTCTAAATTTGCGCAGAATATTATTCTGCTTAATTGAGGAGGTTTCATGATTGGCGACTGAAAAAATAACAATGCCCCAACTCGGTGAGAGTGTAACCGAGGGCACCATTAGTAAATGGCTTGTTGAAGTTGGAGATACAGTAAACAAATATGATCCATTAGCTGAGGTAATGACGGATAAAGTGAATGCAGAGGTACCTTCCTCGTTTTCAGGAACAATAAAAGAGCTTATTGCGGAAGAAGGAGAAACTCTAGCAGTCGGTGAAGTAATCTGTGTGATTGAAACGGCAGGAAGTGAAACTGATCAGAAGTCAACCCCCAGCACTGACCAAGAAGACACTACTGAAAAAGCTACAAATGTAGTGGCAGTGCAGAGTGATACTTCCCAAAAATTACGCTATTCACCGGCCGTTCTAAAGCTTTCACAGGAACATGAAATCGATCTAACTCAGGTGAAGGGGACTGGGGCAAGCGGTAGAATAACACGTAAGGACCTCCAGAAGGTGATTGAGTCTGGTCAGATACCGAAAGCAGGTCAACAAGTAGAAACAGTTGAGTCTAAACCTGTTAGCCAACCTGTTGCTAGCCCACAAACGAGTAGACCTGCGCCACCATCAAACATACCGGTTACTGTTGGTGATGTTGAAATACCAGTAACGGGGGTGCGTAAAGCGATTGCGGCAAATATGCTACGTAGTAAACATGAAGCACCACATGCATGGACCATGATTGAAGTGGATGCTACCAATATGGTTGCATACAGAAATTCTATTAAAAATGATTTTAAACAAAAGGAAGGGTTTAATCTTACATTCTTTGCGTTTTTCGTAAAAGCAGTCGCTCAAGCGCTTAAGGAATTCCCACAAATAAATTCAATGTGGGCAGGAGATAAAATTATTCAGAAAAAGGATATTAATATTTCCATTGCGGTTGCCACAGAAGATGCTCTATTTGTTCCAGTTATTAAGAATGCCGACGAAAAATCAATTAAAGGGATTGCAAGGGAAATCACTGAGCTGGCAACAAAGGTTCGAACTGGGAAGCTTTCAGCTGACGATATGCAGGGTGGTACCTTCACGGTGAATAATACAGGTTCATTTGGTTCTATCCAGTCAATGGGGATTATCAATTATCCACAAGCAGCTATACTACAGGTTGAATCAATCGTGCAACGACCAGTAATCATTAATGGAATGATTGCTGTTCGTGATATGGTGAATCTTTGTATGTCTCTTGACCATCGTGTGTTAGACGGACTAATTGCAGGTCGTTTCTTAGCACGGGTCAAAGAAATCATTGAAACTACCACGAAAGAAAATACATCTATTTACTAAAGACATTGCTTAGGCAGTGTCTTTTTTCTTTTATCTATTCATTGCGACATCCTATTAGATATACTAAAATTATAGTTGAAAACGATTACGAAGGTAGGGGAATCCTTGTGACGAATAAATCGAAAAATTACCAAGATATAACCTTCCCATCCATAGATTACGCGACATGGAAACAGGAAGCAGAAAAATCATTAAAAGGAAAGCCTCTTGAAAAATTACATAAAAAAACATATGAAAAAATCACACTAAAACCTATTTATACAAAGGAAGACATTCAGCATATACCGTTTTTAAAAGATATGCCTGGAGAAGGATCAAAAGTGCGCGGTTCAAAACTCACTGGATACGTGAACAATCCATGGCATGTGAGTCAGGAAATAGATATACAAACGCCTGAAGAATTCAATAATGCATTAAAGGAAGCACTTCAAAATGGGCAAACGATGATCCATTTTACATTGCGAACCGAGAATAACTCGAGTGACGGGCTGGACATATATAACGAAAATGATATGAAAAAAGCCTTTCATGGCATCTCGTTATCAAATACACCCGTATTAATTGATGCACAAACTGATTTATTACCTTTTTTATCATTGATTGAAGCTTATGCAAAAGAAGATTCTCTGACAGGGACAATCGGAATGGACCCACTAGCGGTATTAGTCGAGAATGGTCAGTTTCCTTCAAAACTCGAAGTTGCTTATGAACAATTATCAGAATCGGTAAAATGGGCCACAGAGAAACAACCCAATTTAAGAACGATTCTTGTCAAAGGGTCATCATATCATAATGGTGGCGCAAATGCGGTACAAGAACTTGCTTATACTATTGGGACTGGGATTGAATATATATCCGAATTACTCGATAGAAAGCATTCAATTGATGAAATAGCACAACGAATGACATTTACGTTTTCAATTGGTTCAAATGTATTTATGGAAATTGCCAAAATAAGAGCTGCAAGGATGATTTGGTCGACAGTTATTGAAGCGTACGGAGGAAATGAAGAATCCTCAAAAATGCATATCCATGCAAGAACATCAGCATTTACAAAAACAATTCACGACCCATATGTGAATATGCTACGGTCTACTTTAGAAGCTTTTTCTGCAATTGTTGGTGGAATCGATAGTCTACACGTTTCTGCATTTGATGAACCAATCAAAAGGTCGGATTCTTTTTCGAGAAGAATTGCAAGAAACACACAAGCGATTCTTCACAAGGAGTCCTTTTTAAATAGGGTGATTGACCCTGCAGGTGGGTCCTGGTATGTCGAAGCATTAACAAACGAATTGGCAGAGAGCGCATGGAAGCTATTAAAAGAAATTGAGTCACAGGGTGGAATGCTTGAAGCTTTAAAATCTGGAAGTGTTCAAGAAAGTATCTCAACAGTATTATCGGAAAGACAAAAAAATGTGAACCTTCGAAGAGATAAAATTGTCGGCACGAATATGTATGCGAATATTCAAGAGACATCGATTGGTCAAATAGTGCAAAAAGACAAAAAGCAAAGCTCAGAGTCATCCTCTTTCATCAATCCAATCCCATCAGTAAGAATTTCGGAAAGCTTTGAACTACTGAGAAAAGCTTCAGAGGATTATCTGCGAGCTACTGGTGAACGTCCTAAGGTTGGTTTAATTAATTTAGGTCCAATTCCTGAACATAAACCAAGAGCAGACTTCATTACTGGGTTCTTTGAAGCAGGAGGTTTCCAACTTTTGAAAAATGATGGGTATCTGAAAGTTGAGGACGCTATTGCAGGTGCAAAGGCTATGAATCTGACAACCTTTGTATTCTGTGGGAAGGACGAATCATACAAAGAAATGACAATGAGGATATGTAGTGAACTCAAGGAATTCAACAAAGACTATCGTTTCTTTATAGCAGGAAAACCAGAAGATGAGGCACAATTTCTAAATACAGGAATCAGTGGTTTTATTCATATGGGCACAAATTGTTTTGAGTTTTTACATCAATTACAACAAGAGTTGGGGGTGAAGTAACATGGCTAAAAGACTTGATCTTTCAAAAATAAAATTAAAGAAGTCGGATCTACCCTCTACTCCTGAACAGTGGACAAAGAGAGTAGAAGAAGAAATCAATCAATCTATTGAGGATTTACTATTTGAGACAAACGAACAAATTGCAATAAAACCTTTATATACAGAAAAGGATTTGGAGGGGCTAACCCATCTTGATTATATGCCAGGTATTCCTCCATTTCTACGTGGACCATATCCAACGATGTATGTTAATCGCCCATGGACAGTTCGACAGTATGCAGGATTTTCCACAGCAGAGGAAAGTAATGCTTTTTACCGCCGAAATCTTGCAATGGGGCAAAAAGGACTTTCTGTTGCATTTGACTTAGCTACTCATCGTGGATATGATTCAGACCACCCTCGTGTTGTTGGTGATGTTGGTAAAGCTGGAGTGGCGATTGACTCGATTCTTGATATGAAAACATTATTTGATGGGATTCCACTCGATCAAATGAGTGTTTCGATGACGATGAATGGTGCGGTTCTTCCAATCATGGCTTTCTATATTGTTACAGCAGAGGAGCAGGGGGTTCCTCCTGAAAAATTATCAGGTACGATTCAGAATGATATATTAAAAGAATATATGGTTAGAAATACGTATATTTACCCACCGGAAACTTCGATGAGAATTATTTCCGATATTTTTGAGTACACGTCTAACAAGATGCCGAAGTTCAATAGCATTAGTATTTCTGGATATCACATGCAAGAAGCAGGTGCACCAGCAGACCTTGAGTTAGCATATACCCTTGCAGATGGGTTGGAATATGTACGAACAGGAATTAAAAAAGGGATAGATATTGATTCCTTTGCACCTCGATTGTCTTTTTTCTGGGCAATTGGCATGAATTATTTTATGGAGGTAGCAAAGATGAGAGCGGCTCGACTCATTTGGGCGCAAATGATGAAGGCCTTCAATCCGAAAAATCCAAAATCACTTGCATTAAGAACACATTCACAAACTTCAGGATGGAGCTTAACAGAGCAAGACCCATATAATAATGTGACAAGAACATGTATTGAAGCATTGGCAGCTGTCTCTGGTCATACCCAATCCTTGCATACAAATGCACTTGATGAGGCGATTGCCCTTCCAACTGATTTCTCTGCCCGAATCGCTCGAAACACGCAATTATATTTACAAGATGAAACCGGGATTTGTAATGTAATTGATCCGTGGGGAGGATCCTATTATGTTGAATCCTTAACCAAGGAGCTTATGGATAGAGCGTGGAAGCATATTGAGGAAATTGAGGAACTTGGTGGAATGACAAAAGCTATTGAAACAGGTCTTCCAAAAATGAGAATTGAGGAGGCTTCCGCTAGACGCCAGGCAAGAATTGATTCTGGCAAAGAGACTATTATTGGTGTGAATAAATATCGATTACAAAAAGAAGACCCCATTGATATTTTAGATATTGATAATACGGCAGTTCGCCTGAAACAAATTGAGAGACTGAATGAGTTAAAAGCCTCTCGTGATGACAAAAAAGTCGATGAGGCATTAGCTGCTATTACAAACGCAGTGGCAACAGGTGACGGAAATTTGTTGGAGCTAGCGGTGAATGCGGCTCGTGTTCGTGCGACTTTGGGAGAAATTTCAAAAGCAGTTGAAAAAGCATCACAAAGACATAAAGCTGTTATTCGTTCGATTAGTGGAATCTATAGCTCTGAATATTCAAATGAGGAAGAGATAATGAATGTTAAACATATGACGGATGAGTTTATGGAGAATGAGGGAAGACGCCCAAGAATCCTGATTGCAAAAATGGGTCAGGATGGACATGACCGGGGAGCTAAAGTAATTGCTACTGCCTTTGCAGATCTTGGCTTTGATGTGGATATCGGCCCGTTATTCCAAACACCAGCAGAAACAGCCCTACAAGCAGTGGAGAATGATGTACATGTAGTTGGAATGAGCTCTCTTGCTGCGGGCCACAAAACATTACTCCCACAGCTTATAGAAGAGCTAAGAAAACTGGGACGTGAGGATATTATTGTAATTGTGGGCGGTGTCATCCCAGCACAGGATTATGAGTACTTGAAAGAACAAGGAGCTGCTGCTATTTTTGGACCTGGTACAGTTATACCGGTTGCCGCCCAAACCGTCATCGAGGAGATCTATCATCGTTTAGGTTATGAGGAAGAGAGCGATGAATGACAAGAAAAATCGTCCTGAGTGGGTGCCAGAAAATGCCTCTGATGGTTTTACAACCGAAATCGTGAAGGGAAAAGAGCAAGATAGTCCCTCTGAAAAACGTACATTTGTGAAAAAGAAAGAGCGTTCAATTGAAGAATTTGTGCAAGGAATCCGAGAAGGTAATCGCTCAATTCTTGCACAAGCGATTACCCTTGTTGAAAGTAATGCAAACCGTCATCAAGATCAGGCACAGGCTGTTATCAATGAAATTCTACCCCATACTGGTAGCTCCGTCAGGATTGGTATAACAGGGGTACCAGGTGCGGGGAAAAGTACGTTCATTGAGAGTTTCGGTTCGTATTTATGTGAACAGGGGCATCGTGTAGCCGTTTTAGCCGTAGACCCAAGTAGCAGTATTACAGGTGGAAGTATTCTCGGGGATAAGACGAGAATGGAGACACTTGCCCGAAATAAGAAAGCATTTATTCGTCCATCACCTTCAGGGGGGACCCTTGGTGGGGTTCATCGAAAAACAAGAGAAACGATCTTACTTTGCGAAGCAGCGGGTTTTGATGTGATTTTGGTAGAGACAATTGGTGTAGGTCAAAGTGAAGTGGTTGTAAGAAGTATGGTAGATTTTTTCCTTCTTCTCGTTTTGACAGGTGCAGGAGATGAATTACAAGTCATGAAAAAAGGGGTCATGGAGCTAGCTGATGCATTATTAATCAATAAAGCCGATGGTGACAATAGACAGAAGGCCAAGGTAGCGCGCGGAGAGTACAATCGGATTCTCCACTATCTTCAGCCTTCAACGAAGGGTTGGTCATCAAAGGCGTATACAGCTTCAGCACTTTATCATGAAGGTATGGAAGAGATGTGGAAAATTATCCAACGGTTTGTTAAGACGACGAAAGAATCTGGTGTTTTTACAGAGCGGAGGAATTCTCAAACGAAGCATTGGATAAATGCGATGATTAAAGATTATCTTGAAGCAAGCTTCTTTAACCATCCGTCGATCAAAACACAACTTCCCATTTTAGAAAATAAGGTTGTCCAGGGGGATTTAAATGTAACATCGGCTGTGAAAGAATTAATTCAGCTATATGAAGCATAAAAAAAGAAGGAGAGCAAAATATTGCTTTCCTTCCATCTAGGGAGTTTAGGGGTATGATCTAGATGTATTTATAGAATACCCGAATAATGTAATTTTAAACGTTCTATTGATATTTTAATCAAAGCATTTTCGTTTGTAAAAACATGTTGTAAATTGATATTATTAAAGAAGGCAATATAATTTTCTTTGTGGAGGAGTGTTTTAGATGGAAGTAGATTTCAATCTGTTTATGAATGATATAGTAACAACAGCTCGTAAAGAAATTTCGGAAGCTGGCTACCAAGAGTTAAAAACACCTGAAGAAGTTGAGGCAGCACTAAGCAAAAAAGGTACTACCTTAGTAATGGTTAACTCAGTTTGTGGTTGTGCAGGTGGAATCGCAAGACCAGCGGCAGCACATTCAATCCATTATGATAAGCGCCCAGATCAATTAGTGACCGTGTTTGCTGGTCAAGATAAAGCTGCAACTGAAAAAGCAAGATCCTATTTTGAGGGTTATCCGCCATCATCACCATCATTTGCATTATTAAAAGATGGTAAGGTTGTAAGAATGATTGAGCGTCACGAAATTGAAGGACATGAACCAATGGATGTAATCAATAAATTACAGGATTCTTTTGAAGAATATTGTGAAGAAGTATAAGAAGCCTTAAGGGCTTCTTTTTTTTGAAATAATTAAATTGTATGCATAAGATTGTTGATTCTTTATTGCTTTTCCACTTTAATTGTTTATATTAGTAAAGTGATTAGTTTGATTTATTGGAACGGCTTTTCCGTGTGAATAATCCCCTAATGCCCAATATAAGCAGAATAATAATACGTTCGAAAAAATAATAGAATTATTAATCAATTATTATTTTTAAAAAACATATTGTATATTTATGCGGATGTGTTAAAATACATTCTATCGAATAATTATAAACAAATGACATAGGGGGAAAACATAATGAAAAAGTTTTTACTAGTAACATTGTTTACTATTTTATCAATTGCATTTTTAGCAGCATGTGGGACAAGCGATGACAATGCAACTGGATCTGAAGAAGGAAAAGATGAGAAAAAGGTTTTAACAATGGGAACGTCTGCAGATTTCCCGCCATTTGAAACAATTGATGCAGCAACAGGAGAATATGTTGGGTTTGATATTGATTTAGCAAACGCAATCGCGGATAAACTAGGTTATGAGCTTAAAATCGAAAATATGGATTTCGGTGGACTAATAAGTGCATTACAATCAGAACGTCTTGATTTTATCATTTCTGGTATGTCAGCAACGGAAGAACGTAAGAAAAACGTTGATTTCTCGAATGAATACCATAAATCAGGAGAAATGTTTGTTACTTTAAAGGATTCAGATATTAAAGCTTTTGAAGATTTGGATGGTAAAACTATTGGAGTTCAATTAGGTACCATTCAAGAAGAAGGGGCTAAAAAAATTAAAGAAGAAACACTAAAAAATATTGAATTCTCAGCATTAAATAAAGCGCCAGAACTAATTCAAGAGTTAAAAGCAGGTAGAATCGATGCAGTATATTTAGATAAAACTGTTGCTGTAGGATTCATTGAAGAACTAGACCTAGCTGGATTCGACGACCCTACTGAGGCTTCACCAGGTATGGCGATTGCATTTGCAAAAGGTGATGCGCTAGTAGATGAATTTAATAAAGTATTAGAAGAGATGAAAGAGAACGGCGAATTAGAGAAACTTCAGAAACAATGGATAGAAGAATAGGTCAAAATTTTTGGTAGAAATGAGGTGTAAGGCATGGGTTTGGATATTGATTTCTCCGGAATCCTGCCTTCAATTCCGTTTATACTAGAAGGAATCGGTATTACGGTTTCATTTGCACTAGTATCGGCAATTTTAGGTTTAATTCTCGGGACAATATTAGCGGTTTTTAAAATAAGCAAAGTTTCATTTTTAAAGTGGTTTGCGGATATTTACACTTCTATTTTTAGAGGTACACCACTTATCCTTCAATTGGTTCTAATTTATTTTGCAGTTCCACAGCTATTTCAATATGATATTGATAAATTTGTAGCAGGAGTTTTGGCGTTCGGATTAAATTCAGGTGCATATATTTCTGAAATCATTAGAGCTGGTATTCAGGCAGTCGACAAAGGCCAACAAGAAGCCGCAGAAGCGCTTGGAATTTCGTACCGACCAATGATGTTAGATATTATCCTACCACAAGCAGTCAAAAATATTTTACCAGCACTTTTAAATGAATTTATTACCTTAACGAAGGAATCTGCAATTGTAAGTACAATTGGATTATTGGATATTATGAGACGGGCTCAAGTTGTCGGAGCAAACACATTCCGCTATTTTGAACCATTATTAATTGCTGGTCTAGTCTATTGGATTATCGTTACAATCCTCACATTCCTAGGCGGAAGACTTGAGAGGAGGTTGCGTCGTAGTGAGTAATGATCATATCAGAGTAGAAGGTCTTCATAAATCTTTTGGCAAACTGAATGTGTTAAAAGGGATTACGACCACCTTTAAACAAGGAGAGGTTGTAGCGATTATTGGTCCTTCTGGGTCTGGAAAATCCACATTTCTTAGATGTTTAAATTTACTTGAAAAACCGACACAGGGACAGATTTGGGTTGGTCAAGATGAGATCACAAATTCAAAAACGAATATTACGAAGGTTCGTGAGCATATCGGAATGGTGTTCCAGCATTTCCACCTGTTCCCACATAAGACAGTCCTACAAAATCTAACATATGCACCAATGAAGGTAAGAGGGCTTTCCAAAAATGAGGCGGAAAGTAAGGCTATGGAATTGTTAAAACAGGTTGGCTTATCAGAAAAGGCCAATGAATATCCAAATCGCCTTTCTGGTGGTCAAAAACAAAGGGTAGCAATCGCAAGAGCGTTAGCCATGGAACCTGAAATAATGTTATTCGACGAGCCAACTTCAGCACTTGATCCTGAGATGGTCAAAGAGGTTCTTACTGTTATGAAAGGATTGGCTCATACAGGGATGACGATGTTAATTGTTACCCACGAAATGGGCTTTGCTCGCGAAGTAGCAGATAAGGTACTCTTTATGGATGATGGAGTCATCGTTGAAGAAACAACTCCAAATGAGTTTTTCACAAATCCAAATAGCAAACGTGCGCAGGACTTCTTAGAAAAGGTTCTATAAAAAGAATGATCAACGTGATCATTCTTTTTTTCGTTTATTAAGTATAGTAAGATTAGTAAATGTGTTTTGTTTTTCCTCTATTTAACAATATAATAAATTTATTATGGATTTTTAGGAGCCGATTTATGTTCAAAATAGGTTATAGAACGTTAAAAACAGCTATAGGTACAACAATATCTATATCAATCGCAAAACTAATTGGACTAGATAGTTTTGCATCTGCTGGAATTCTAACGATTTTATGTATTAAAGTAACAAGAAAAAAATCGTTGGAAAGTTCATGGGAGCGATTTGTTGCGTGTGTAGTTGGAATCATATTTTCGTCTGTATTCTTCGAGGGTATAGGCTATCATCCATTAACCATTGGGTTATTACTGCTATTTTTTATCCCTACTGTCGTTATTCTAAAAGCAAAAGATGGAATCGTAACAAGTATCGTTATTATTTTACATATATTTTCAGCGGGTAATGTAACATTAAATTTAATTATTAATGAGCTAGGGTTAATTATCATTGGTATTGGTGTTGCGCTACTTGTAAATCTATATATGCCAAGTGTTGACAAGCAACTTAAGGCATACCAACAAGAAATTGAAATTCTATTTGGAAATATTTTAATCGAAATGGTCCATTATCTTCGAACAGGCGATAGTATTTGGGATGGTCGGGAGATAACAGCTGTTGAGGAATTATTAAAAAAAGCGAAAAACATTGCATATAGAGATGTTGAAAATAATTTAATGAGGGATGAAAATTTATATTATACCTATTTCGAAATGCGAGAAAGGCAGTTCGAGATTCTGCAAAGAATGTTACCTACTATTACTTCAATGACTCAGTCGGTGGAGCAGGGGAAGATGGTTGCCGATTTTATTATGGAGGTAAGCCAGTCCATTCATCCTGGAAACACGGCTATTGTATTTTTGAAGAAGTTAGAATCTATGCGGAAAGAGTTTAGAGAGATGCCATTGCCAGTAACCCGAGAGGAGTTTGAAACAAGAGCTGCACTCTTTCAATTTATTAAAGAAATGGAAGAGTATTTAATTATTAAAAGACTATTCAAGGGGTTGCCAACCTAATATTCTAACGTTTAAAGGTGACCAAAATGGTCACCTCCACGTTGTAAAAAAACCATGCATCACTTAAATGTTTGAATTAAAACCACATACCTACGCCTGCTAAGAGGGTAGTAATTAGCATTACTCCAATCATTAAATATACAACAATCTTTTGTGTTTTACGGGACATGTCACTTACTCCCTTCTGCTTACATACTTATTTATAAATATTTTACCTTGAAAAACCAACTTGGACAACCATTATGTATTATTCATTATAACTGAAAATACACAATTTATTATGAGTTCGTGCTACAATATAGTTATTATATGAAACGCTTACAATTATTGAGCGAGCGCTCGCTTGAGGAGTGAAAACATGATAAAAAAAATAGACCATATTGGAATTGCTGTCTCATCGATTGAAAATTCCCTCCCATTTTACACAAATATTCTTAATCTCCAATTAGAAGGCATTGAAGAAGTAGAATCAGAGAACGTAAAAGTTGCTTTCATTAATATTGGAGAATCGAAGCTTGAACTATTGGAGCCTCTTTCACCAGAAAGTCCAATTGCCAAATTTATAGAAAAACGTGGCGAAGGAATTCATCACGTTGCCTTAGGTGTGTCATCGATTGATGTCCGCATCCAAGATATGAAGGAAAATGGTATTCGAATGCTTGCTGATGAGCCAAAGCTAGGTGCAGGCGGTGCGAAAATTGCATTTATGCATCCAAAATCAACAGGTAGTGTCTTATATGAGCTTTGTGAGAAACCTAGTAAAGGGGAAACGAACAAATGATAGATATTTATGAAAAAATTAATGAACTATACGATCGCCGACGTGAAGTTGAATTAGGTGGCGGAGATGAAAAAATAGACAAACAACATGAAAAAGGAAAATTAACTGCACGAGAACGAATCGACTTATTACTTGATAAAGGAACTTTTGTAGAATTAAATCCTTTTATTGAACACCGCAGCACAGACTTTGGCTTAGAAGATAAAAAAGGACCTGGGGACGGGGTTGTAACAGGCTACGGAAAAATAAATGGCAGACCGGTCTATTTGTTTTCACAGGATTTTACGGTGTTTGGTGGTGCACTGGGAGAAATGCATGCAAAGAAAATCGCAAATGTGATGGATCTAGCTGCTAAAAATGGGGCACCTTTCATTGGCCTAAATGATTCGGGTGGTGCAAGAATCCAAGAGGGAGTCGTTTCTCTTGATGGATATGGTCACATTTTT
The DNA here is from genome assembly GCF_059759275.1 of Ferdinandcohnia sp. GQ5. Taxonomy (NCBI): domain Bacteria; kingdom Bacillati; phylum Bacillota; class Bacilli; order Caryophanales; family Bacillaceae; genus Ferdinandcohnia; species Ferdinandcohnia sp. GQ5. Next base: position 161,365 of record NZ_JCAXEW010000008.1, on the reverse strand, counting down.
TATCGGAATGCAATATACTCTGGAGTTATCCCTCAAATATCGGTGATTATGGGACCCTGTGCGGGTGGTGCGGTGTATTCTCCTGCGATTACTGATTTTGTATTCATGGTTGAAAAGACGTCTCAAATGTTTATTACAGGGCCGAAAGTTATTGAAACTGTAACGGGTGAGAAAATAAGCTCGGAGGATTTAGGTGGGGCAAACGTACATAATTCGATTAGTGGGAACGCCCATTTTTCAGGTAAGACCGAAGAAGAGGTATTACAACAGGTGAGGGCTTTAGTGAGCTATCTTCCCCAAAATAATGAAGAAAAGGCTCCAATACTACCAGTTGAGGATAACGATGATTATAGACCCGACTTAACAGAAATCATTCCATTCGATGCAGTCAGACCCTATGATGTTCGAAGAGTGATCGAGCAAGTAGTCGATGCCGATACATTTATGGAGGTTCATAAAGATTTTGCGAAGAATATTGTTGTCGGGTTTGCAAGAGTAAAAGGGGAAGTTGTAGGGTTAGTATGTAACCAACCTAAATACATGGCAGGTGGACTTGATATTGATTCATCTGATAAAGCCTCACGATTCATTCGTTTTTGTGATTCCTTCAATATCCCACTTATTACATTTGAGGATGTGACAGGGTTCTTCCCAGGGGTAAAACAAGAACATGGAGGAATTATCCGCCACGGAGCAAAGATTTTATATGCCTACTCAGAAGCAACGGTACCTAAGTTAACTGTCATTCTTAGAAAGGCATATGGAGGGGCATATGTCGCACTAAACAGTAAATCAATTGGTGCTGATTTAGTTTTCGCATGGCCTAATGCTGAAATTGCAGTAATGGGTCCTCAGGGCGCAGCTAATATTATTTTTGCACGTGAAATCAACGATAGTGATAATCCTGAACAGACACGTGCGCAAAAGATCGAAGAGTATCGCGAAAAATTTGCCAATCCATATGTAGCAGCAAGCCAAGGGATGGTGGACGACGTCATCGATCCTCGAGAAACAAGAATTAAAATCATCCAAGCCTTAGAAATGCTACGAAACAAAAAAGAAACTCGCCCTAATAAGAAGCATGGGAACATTCCGTTATAATTCAACAATTTGATTTTTGGAGATAATATGATAGGCTAAAATTATTAACTTATTCATTACCCTATTCATCTTGGAGGTACATAGTATGATTAATCAGGACAGACTTGTTAATGAGTTTTTAGAGCTCGTACAAGTAGACTCAGAAACAAAATTCGAAACAGAAATTGCGAAGGTTCTAAAAGAAAAATTCACTGCGTTAGGTGTACACGTTGTAGAGGATGATACCACTAGCCAAACAGGACATGGTGCAGGGAATTTAATATGTACTCTTGAAGCCACAAAAAATGATGTGGATCCGATTTACTTTACTTCTCATATGGATACAGTTGTCCCTGGTAAAGGAATTAAACCTTCTATCAAGGATGGTTATATTGTTTCTGACGGAACAACGATTTTAGGCGCAGATGATAAAGCAGGTCTTGCTGCTATGTTTGAAGCAATCCGTGTTCTAAAAGAAAATCAAATTCCGCACGGTACAATCGAATTTATTATTACTGTAGGTGAGGAATCTGGTCTTGTCGGCGCTAAAGCATTAGACCGCTCGATGATTACTGCCAAATACGGATATGCACTTGATAGTGACGGAAAAGTTGGAGATATTGTTGTTGCTGCACCTACACAAGCTAAGGTAAGAGCAACAATCATCGGAAAAACAGCTCATGCAGGTGTCGCACCTGAAAAAGGTGTTTCTGCAATTACAATGGCAGCAAAAGCCATTGCCAAAATGCCTCTAGGACGAATCGATGAAGAAACTACTGCTAATATTGGGCGTTTTGAAGGGGGCACACAAACAAATATTGTTTGTGACCATGTTGAAATTTTAGCTGAGGCACGTTCTTTAGTGACAGAAAAGATGGAAGCACAAGTTCAGAAAATGAAAGCAGCTTTTGAATCTGTTGCAGCCGATATGGGTGGTAGAGCTGAGGTTGAAATTACGGTTATGTATCCAGGATTCAAATTTGCAGATGGGGACCATGTTGTCGAAGTTGCAAAACGAGCTGTAGCAAAAATTGGTCGTCAAAGCGCGCTCCAAAAAAGCGGTGGAGGCAGTGATGCCAATGTTATCGCAGGACATGGCATCCCTACTGTTAATCTTGCTGTAGGATATGAAGAAATTCACACAACAAATGAAAAGATGCCAGTAGAAGAACTAGTCAAAACTGCAGAACTTATCGTTGCGATTGTTGAAGAAGTTGCAAAATAACGTACTAAAAAAGTGGAATTCTCTCTTGGTTGAGGAGTTTCACTTTTTTATTTCCTTTCGATAATAGGTAAAGTATGATAGATATAGAACATAGATTGTTGTTAACATATTCAGCCAGGGTACAACCCTCCGGCTGACTAAAGTCAAAGCCTCCGGCGGATGCCACGATTTTTTCAAAGGAAGCTTTTCGATCTGAAAGAGCAAAGACTAAGAACGTCACATCCTGTGGCAACGTCTTTATGACCCACTTCCTGTGGGCCCGATAAATCGGACGCAAATAGGACAAGGCGCATTAGGTAGAGGTGAGTGTTTGATGGTAGATCAAAAAGTCGTTGTATTTTCATCAGGGAATGAGGAATTTGGCATTCCTGTTTTAAAAGTCATTTCGATAGAAAGAGCTCAAAAGTTAAACGCTATTCCGCAAATGCCAACATTTTTGCTAGGTATGTTAACGATTCGGGATCAACTCATTCCGATTGTTGATGCAGGAATTATTTTATTTAATATACCAACAACCCATACAGATAAAACGAAGATTATCGTTACCCAAACAGATTCATTATCAGTAGGATTGCTTGTTGACGATGCGATAGAAATAATGGATATCCCCAAAACTCAATTGAAACAAATAAGTTTAACCTACCAGCTTTCCCCGTACATAACAGGAGTTGCGTCCCTTGAGAATCGATTGATTACTTTACTCGATGCGGATAATCTGTTTGATAGTCTTGAAGGATTTGATATGATTGAGGATCACATTCAAAGTCACCAATAGAATAGGTGGCTTTTTCTATGATAAACTATATTTATGGATTATTAGTAGGAAGTGCAAATCATGAAAGAAATGTATCCGAAAAATGGGAAGGTTATTTTACATGTGGACATGAATAGCTTCTATGCATCAGTCGAGGTTGCCTATGATCCTTCTTTACAGGGGAAGCCTTTAGCGATTGCAGGGAATGTCGAAGAGCGTAAAGGCATTATTGTCACCTGTAGCTATGAGGCTCGTGCTTTTGGAGTGAAAACAACGATGCCACTATGGGAGGCAAAACGAAAATGTCCAAACCTTATCGTTCGTAAACCAAACTTTGAACGCTACCGTAGAGCTTCATTGGCCATGTTCGATATCCTGCGCACATACACGGATTTAGTTGAACCAGTTTCAATTGACGAAGGCTATATGGATATAACGGGCTGTTATGAAAAGGGTTCGCCGATTGAAATTGCGTCTTCCATTCAAGAAACTTTACAAAAAACGCTTCTACTTCCTTGTAGCATTGGAATTGCACCAAATAAATTTCTAGCGAAAATGGCATCCGATATGAAAAAACCATTAGGAATCACTGTATTGCGGAAGCGGGATGTTCCAATTATTCTCTGGCCCATGCCAGTTGGAGAAATGCATGGAGTTGGTTCGAAAACTGCAGAAAAATTAGCGACAATCAATATTCATACAATTGGAGACCTTGCTAAGGGCAATGATATTCAATTAAAGCAGTTATTAGGAATTAATGGGGAGCGGATTAAGCAAAGAGCAAACGGAATTGATAACCGACTTGTTGACCCTGATGCAATCTCAGAGTTCAAAAGCATCGGTAATTCGACAACATTACCATATGATTCAACAGATGAGGAAGAGCTTCTCGGTGTTATCAAAAGACTATCGAATTCTGTTGGAGCACGTATTAGAAGGAAGGATATGCTATCCAATAATGTCCAGTTAATGATTCGATATTCTGATCGAAAAACGGTAACAAGAAGTAGGAAACTAGATAATCCAATTGATCAGGATGAAGAGATTTATAAAGCAGCCAAGCGCTTGTGGACAAAACATTGGAACGGGGAACCCATTCGATTATTAGGTGTCACAGCCCAGGAACTTGTTGAGAAACAAGTGGCATTTAAACAACTTGATCTTTTTTCTTATGAGAAGGAAGCGAAAAAAGAACCCTTACTGAAAGTGATTGATGAATTAAAAGGGAAATACGGGAATGAGATTTTATCAAAAGGGGTTAAACTGCCTAAAGATAAGAAACCACGAGATAATGAACATGGAACGAGTTTTGAGAAAGACTTCTTGAATGATTAAATAGTAGAGACCCGACTCATAGAGTCGGGTCTCTTTTTTCATTTTAGTCTTCAACTGGCCACCAGTGGAATCCATCTTCTGCCAATAGTTCATCAGACGCCTTAGGACCATTAGAACCAGATGGATAATTTGGGAATTCAGTTGCAATTTGGTTTTCCCAAACCTTTGAAATTGAGTCGACGTAGCGCCATGAAAGGGCCACTTCATCCCAGTGAGCAAAGTTTGTTGTATCACCCATCATACAGTCATAAATTAGCTTTTCATAAGCTTCAGGTGTGTTTATACCATCAATGCAGTTATTGCAATAATCAAGCTTAACAGGTAATGTCATTGTGTTTTGACCTGGTCTTTTTGCATTTAAATAAAGTGTAATACCTTCATCAGGCTGGATATTAATGACAAGCAGGTTAGGATTTTGTTGCTCATTTTCCTCTTTATAATATAAATCCATCGGAATGTCTTTGAATTGAACTACAATTTTTGTTGATTTTTTCTTCATTCTCTTACCGGTACGGATATAGAAAGGAACGCCTGCCCATCTAAAATTGTCGATTAGAAGTTTACCGGCAACAAATGTAGCAGTATTTGATGCTGGGTCTACTTTTTCCTCTTCTCGGTAACCAGGAACCTGTTTGCCATTTAACGTACCAGCATCGTATTGCCCTCTAACGAAGTATTTTTTTACATCCTCTTCTTCTAATGGGCGAAGGGCACGCAATACTTTTATTTTTTCACTACGAATCTCATCGGTATTTAATTTAATTGGCGGTTCCATCGCTAATAATGCAACCATTTGAAGCATATGGTTTTGTACCATATCTCGGAGGGCGCCTGATTTTTCATAATAGCCGCCGCGATCTTCTACTCCAAGTACTTCACTTGATGTGACTTGGATATTTGATATGTATCGATTATTCCAAAGTGGTTCGAAAATTGCATTTGCAAAGCGGATGACTTCAATATTTTGGACCATTTCTTTTCCTAAATAATGGTCGATTCGGTAAATTTCATCCTCTGAGAAAGCATGACGAAGCTTCTCATTCAATTGCTTTGCAGATGGCAGGTTATGTCCAAAAGGTTTTTCAATTACAAGTCTTGTATAACCTTCTGTATCCGTTAATTCTTCAGCTTTAATGTTGACTGCGATTGTCCCAAAAAACTCTGGAGCCATTGCTAAATAAAAGATCCTATTACCTTCTGTTTTGTAAGTTGAATCTAGTTTTTCAGCTAGGTTCTTTAATTCCTTATAAGAAGCACGATCATTCACATTAAACGGAAGGTAGTAAAAGTGTTTTGAGAACTTCTCGATATCCTCACGATTTTCCTCAAATCTTCCCGATACAGAATTTCTTACGTTTTGTTGGAATTCTTCATTCTCTAATGGGCGTCTTGCCACCCCGATAACCGCGAAATTGTCAGAGAGTTTTCCTTTCGTATAAAGGTTATATATAGAAGGGTAAAGCTTTCGATTTGCCAAATCACCTGTTGCTCCAAAAATAACCACGATTGATTTTGGTGCTGTATTTGTCATATAAATCCCCCACTTCTTAAAGCTTTAGTGATATTTATTTAATGTATACTTTTTTGTTTAGTAAATCAACTAATTCGTATGAATTTTTCAAACTCCTTTTAAAAGTATGCCTTAACCAGGGCTGGATATTCGAAAACGATTATAAGTAGTCGTTGAAGTGGCTTATCTAGAGAACAAATGGGAGAATATGATATAGTAGTTAATGGAATATAAACGAAGACTATCATAAAAATTTAAAAAATTATTTGGAGGATTTCTGAGTGGAAGTCGTATTTTTAGGAACAGGTGCAGGGGTACCCGCAAAAGAGCGGAATGTCACTTCAATTGCTTTACAATTGCTGGATGAACGTAGGGCCACCTGGTTGTTTGATTGTGGGGAAGCAACACAGCATCAAATCCTACATACATCTATAAAACCAGGGAAAATAGAAAAAATTTTCATCACTCATTTGCATGGTGACCATATTTTTGGTTTGCCAGGGTTATTAGGAAGTCGCTCCTTTCAAGGAGGAGAGTCCTTATTAACTATTTATGGCCCTAAGGGAATAAACGAATTTATTGAAACTTCTATAAAGGTAAGTACCACACATATTCGATATCCACTTGAAATCGTTGAAATTGAAGAAGGCGTAGTCTTTGAGGACGAACAATTTTGTGTTACTGCAAAAACATTAGAGCATGGGATTCAATCTTATGGGTATCGAATTGTAGAAAAAGACCTCCCAGGAACATTGCTTGTGGATAAGCTATCAAAAGAAGGAATTAAACCTGGGCCTATTTATCAAAAAATTAAAGAAGGACAAACAGTTATCCTAGAGGATGGACGTCAGATTAATGGAGAGGAATATATTGGTCCACCTAAGAAGGGACGTATAGTGACTATTTTAGGTGATACCCGTTATGTTAAGGAAAGTATTGAACTTGCAAAGGATGCAGATATACTTATTCATGAAGCAACATTTAGTTCAAATGAAGCTGATTTAGCTCATGATTATTTTCACTCTACCACAACTCAGGCGGCGGATGTTGCCAAACAAGCGGAGGTCAAACAATTAATACTTACACATATAAGCTCTAGATATCAAGGTGATGATTGTCAGAAGCTTCTTGAGGAAGCTCAGCAAGTGTTTGAGCCGACTTATATGGCAGCAGATTTCTTAAGATACGATGTAAAATCAAACCAAACAAAAAATAAGGACAACTAGATTGGAGGTATATAACAATGAATACCATTATTGAAACAATTATGAATCACCGTTCGATTCGTAAATTTGAAGAAAAAGTATTATCAGATGAACAAATTCGTTCGATTGTTGAATGTGCCCAAGCAGCTTCAACATCTAGTTTTATCCAAGCCTATTCCATAATTGGCGTGAAAGATCCAGATAAAAAGAAGAAGCTCGCGGAAATCGTTGGTAACCAGGCTTATGTTGCCGAGAATGGTCATTTCTTTGTGTTTTGTGGAGATCTACATCGTCACCAGGTTATAAGCCAAATGGAGGAAAAGGACTTATCGACTTCATTGGAGAGTACAGAGAAATTTATGGTCGCTACAATAGATGCTGCATTGGCTGCTCAAAATGCAGTACTTGCAGCAGAATCAATGGGATTGGGTGCTTGCTATATTGGTGGACTGCGTAACAATCTAGACGAGGTTTGCAAACTCCTACATATCCCTAAATTTGTGATACCTCTTTTCGGAATTGCGGTGGGCTATCCAGCCCAAATGCCTGATAAAAAACCACGTCTTCCTTTCGAGCATATTTATCATGAAGGTGAATATAACCAGGATGAAGACTTATTTAAACAAGAGCTGCGTACCTACAACCAAACTATCTCAGCCTATTATCAAGCACGTACAAATGGGAAACGCTCAGATACATGGACAGGGCAGATGGCAAACATGCTTGAAAATCCAAAGCGGATGTATATGAAGGATTTTGTTAAAGGACAAGGCCTAAATCAAAAGTAAACCTAGGATAGAAAGGAGTCGGAATCCATGGATATCAAAATCAATCAAAAATTGATAAAGGAAATGTGTGGAACCGTCTCCTTTAAAAGAGGGGACGCTTTTTATCGAACAAACAAGGTTCTATTAACTGAATATGGATCAAATAAATGCAAGGCCATTGTTAAAGGAGCAGAGGACTTTCACGTAACAATTGAAAAAAATAGACAAGGAAAATTAGTGACTACATGCAGTTGTCCATCCCTTGCTAATTTCGACAAGGAATGTCAGCATATTGCTGCCGTTTTGATTGCGATAAATGAACAGCAAAATCAAGAACCATTAGCTTTCGGTGAAATTCAAACTTCTACTAACGAAAAATTGACTAATGATTTCATGACATTATTTACAAATCGGCCGTTACGATCTAGTGGCCATCAGCTTCACTTTGAAAAAAGAGAAGTACTCAACGTTAGATTCATATGTAAGCCCGTTAAGGTTTCGAATGAGCAAGTCTTAATTGGATTGGAAATAGGAATTGAACAGGTAGGGGTACATGATATTCGTATTTTTCTTGAGAATATCAAACAAGGAAAGACTAGTTTGATATCTGAACAATTTTCATATGATCCAAATCTCCATTGTTTTTTATATGAAGTAGATACTCTACTTCACCAATTGATTAAAGTTACTGAGGATGAAAAAGTTTATTTTGAAGTAAACTCGTTAGATGATCTGGAAACTCGTGAAATATTGTTAATTCCGCCATCTTCCTGGAAAGTTCTCGTACCTTTATTATCTAAGTGCCCGTCTGTTTATATGGAAAACAAAGATAATACATATGAAGGCCTTCAAATCGAAGAGGGACCACCACCACTGCATTTTTCATTTGAAGAAGGGCAAGAAAGTGACTATCAATTAACCATCCAAGGATTTAACAGAATGATTATTTTAAAATCCTATCATATAGTGTTAAGTGAAGGACGGCTCTATCAAATTTCTGAACAAGATTGTGAGCGCTTATTTGATTTAAAGAACATGCTCGTAAATCCAGGTGCTAATCATATTCCAATTCCAAAGGAACAAACTCAATTTTTTCTAAAAACAATCGTACCCAGCTTGAAAAAAATTGGTGTCGTTCATATGTCTCAAGCCATTTCCAAAGAATTTTTGAAAACTCCACTTGTTGCTAAGCTTTACTTGGATCGACTTCGAAACAAACTGCTGGCAGGGCTTGAGTTTCACTATGAAAATACCATCATCCAACCTCTTGAGAATCGTGATATCCCAACAGGACCTATGGTAATTAGGGATATAGAAAAAGAGGATGAGATTTTAAGAATTATGGATGATAGCGGTCTTTCGAAGACGGAGGGTGGGTATTACATGCATAATGAGGAACTTGAATATGAGTTTTTGTATCATATCGTTCCAAAGTTGCAACCTCACTGTCAGATTTATGCTACGACAGCTATTCGAAATCGCATTTTACCTAAAACTGAACATCCGAAAATAAGGGTGAAAATAAAAAAAGAACGTACAAATTGGCTTGAGTTTAAATTTGAGATGAAGGGCATTGCAGACCAAGAAATTCGTGAAATTTTAGGTGCCCTTGAGGAAAAACGTAAATATTACCGCTTGAAAAATGGTTCATTGCTCTCACTTGAAACGAGGGAGATGGAGGAAATTCAGCGATTTTTAAAGGCTGTTCCAATTCAGGACGATGATTTTGAAGCAACTTTAAACATGCCAATGATGGAAGCCTTACCTCTTTTGGATTCGTTCGATGACGATGAAATCTATACAGCTGAGGAATCATTCCGCCATTTTCTTGATTCCATTCGAAATCCTAGTCATTTGAGTATAGAAGTCCCTCATCATTTAGATACCATTTTACGAGATTATCAAAAGCAAGGCTTTAAATGGTTGAAAACTCTCGCAAGTTATGGATTTGGTGGTGTACTTGCGGATGATATGGGACTGGGTAAAACAGTACAGAGTATTGCTTTTATTGTTTCTGAGCTTCAAAAGATTCGGGAAAATAAGAAGCCCGTTCTCATTGTCTGCCCATCATCGTTAACATACAATTGGCTCCATGAAATCTTGAAATTTGCTCCTGAACTTCAAGCAATTGTAATTGATGGCAAAAAGGATGAGCGAAGAGCTCTACAAAAAGAATGTGAGGACATGGATGTTCTTATCACATCCTATCCGTTATTGAGACGTGATATTAAATGGTATGAGTCTATTAACTTCCATACCGTTTTCTTCGATGAGGCTCAAGCCTTTAAAAATCCAGTTACCCAAACTGCAAGAGCTGTTAAAAAACTAAAAGCAGATCATCGTTTTGGATTAACTGGAACACCGGTTGAAAATTCAATTGAAGAGCTTTGGTCCATTTACTATGTTGTTTTTCCACAGCTTTTTAAGGGGTTAAAGGAATATAGTCATCTATCAAGGAAAGATATCGCAAGAAAGGTTCGCCCATTTTTACTTCGTCGTGTGAAAGAAGACGTCCTTGCAGAGCTACCGGAGAAAATTGAAATTCTTGAATCATCTGAACTTTTACCAGAACAAAAGAAGCTTTACGCTGCCTATTTAGCGAAGCTTCGTCATGATACATTAAAGCATCTTGATAAAGATACTATACGAAAGAATCGGATACGAATCCTTGCTGGAATCACCAGACTAAGACAGATTTGTTGTCATCCTGCTTTATTTGTGGATGGTTATAAGGGGAGTTCTGCAAAATTTGAGCAACTTTTACAAATTATCGAGGAATCCAAACTTTCTGGAAGGAGAGTTTTGATTTTCTCACAATTTACGAAAATGCTTGGACTGATTGGTAGGGAATTATCTAGTAGGGGGTATACTTATTTCTATCTTGATGGACAAACACCTACAGAGGAACGAGTGGAATTATGTCAACGTTTTAATGTTGGAGAACGAGAACTCTTTTTAATTTCTTTAAAAGCAGGAGGAACGGGTCTGAATCTGACAGGAGCGGATACCGTCATTTTATATGACCTTTGGTGGAATCCAGCTGTCGAGGAACAGGCTGCTGACCGTGCCCACCGAATCGGTCAGAAAAAGGTAGTCCAAGTAATTAAGCTTTTTGCACGCGGCACAATCGAAGAAAAGATGAATGAATTACAGGAGAAAAAGCGTGACCTTATTACGGATCTTATTGATTCTGAGGAAAAAACGGCATTGACAGAAGAAGATATCCGGGAACTTCTCATGATATAACAAATCGACAAGGCAAAGGCACTTGTCGATTTTTTTGTTAATTATTATTACCATCCGCGTTCGTATTGTTTTGGACTATCAATTGAAACACCAAGCTCTTTTGCAGCCGTTCTTGGCCAATAAGGGTCGCGTAATAATTCTCGAGCAATAAATATTAAATCAGCCCGATTATTTTTTAATATCTCTTCAGCTTGAACAGCTTTGGTGATCAAACCAACTGCGCCAGTAGGGATATTGGCTTCATTGCGAATTTTATCTGCATAACCAACCTGGTAGCCTGGATATGCATCAATTTTTGCTGGAACAACAGCACCAGAGCTGACATCTATTAGATCCACACCTTGGTCTTTCATGCGTTTTGCATATTGTACATAATCGGTAGGAGTCAAACCACCTTCCGCATAATCATTTGCTGATACACGAACAAATAGTGGACCATCCCATACCTCTTGAACAGCTTCGATTACCTCTTCTAGGAAGCGATAGCGATTTTCGGGACTCCCGCCATATTCATCTTCACGTTTATTTGAAAGTGGAGATAAAAATTCATTTATCAAATAGCCGTGTGCCCCATGGATCTCAATAATATCAAAGCCAGCTTCTTTTGCGCGTCTTGCTCCATCCTTGAATGCAGCGATTGTTTCTTTTATTTCATTTATCGATAATTCCTTTGGTGTTTTGTAGCTTTCATTAAATCTAATGGCAGAAGGAGCAACAATATCTCCTGTTACTGTTGCTTTTCGTCCGGCATGGGCAATTTGAATGGATGTTTTTGAGCCATATGCTTTAATCATTTCAACTAGCTTTTTTAATCCTGGCACATGATCGTCGCTCCAAATACCTAAATCCTGTGGCGAGATTCTTCCTTGCGGGGTTACTGCGGTTGCCTCTACCATGATGAGCCCTACCTGACCAACAGCACGGCTAACATAATGGGTATAATGCCAATCCTGAAGCTTCCCATCCTCATTGTGACTGGAATACATACACATCGGTGACATAACAATTCTATTTTTTAAGGTAACATTTTTAATTGTATAGGGTGAGAATAATCCTGATTCCATGTGATTTAAGCCTCCTATGTATTTCGTAATACTAAATATTATATCATTTTAGTTATGCATATTAAAAAAATAAGCATCGACTTTATCTCGTCGATGCCTTTCTTTATTTAACAGGGGCTTCAGCTAATTTCTTTCCTGTTTCTTTACTTATGAGTGCCACTTTCGTTGGCATGTATTTTTGATTTTGCTTATTAAATATATATCTTGTTTCGAGATAAGCGATTATGTCATAGTGGGCAATTCCGGAAACAGCCTGGATGGCAACAATTTCTTGCGGCTTCATTTTGGTTAATTTATCGAAACGATATCCCGAAGCTGGATCTACCCATGTCTCCATTTCTTGAAGTCGATCACGCAGTTCTTTTTTATCAGGAAAATCACGGTAGCGCTCTTCTGATAATGGAATGATTGCTTCCAGGCTATTTTGCTTATCTATAAATTCAATCTGATAATCGCCAGTGTATTTCATTGAATAACGCTTTTTTGCTTCATCAAACCATCCTGAAGAATTAGGGTCAGTATAGATTTCCTCCACTTTTTCACCTGTATAGCTTAGGACAGTTAGACCAGTGATACCGCCACTTCCGATTGAACGAAAATAGAGGAGAATATCCTGTTTCCCGTTTTGAATGACATCTGCAAACTGCATTTCAGCCAGCTGATATAAATCCTGTTTATTATGATAGGTTCCTAATTGGTCCCCATTGATTTTTAAAGACCATTCGTTCGCAAGGTTATATTGATTTTTTCGTGCGTAAAGCTCAATGATGTCCTTCTTACCATCACCGTCTAAATCAACATACTCTTTTTGAATAATTGTAAAAGGGCCATATTCAACATCGTTTTGCCCGGCAAGAGTTACACTGTGAAAGCCACTAAGAAGGCCTAAAAAAAGTAAAAAACGTATCAGTTTCACAAAATCACCTCTTTGGTAGGATAACCAAAAATTGAGAGGGATATAGGTGAAATGCCTTATTTTGTGTAAAAGTTTTCAGTGTAATAGGGGTGAGACTCCGTATTAAAGGCGACTCCCACACCTAAATATTTATATTCCTTTTTTAAAATATTTTCTCGATGTCCCATTGAATTCATTAAACCTTCATGGGCAAAAATACTGCTAAATTGTCCATAAGCGAGATTTTCACCAGCAATGGTAAATAAAATTTCATCCTCAATCATTCGATCAAACGGAGACTGTCCTTGTAAATTAGTATGGCTAAAATAATCATTTTTCGCCATATCTAAGCTATGCTTTCGAGCCGTTTCCTTCACATGATCATCCCAAGATAGAACGCCTAGTCCATGATTTACTCTAGATGCATTTGTTAGGTCAAATAATTGATATTCGAACCCTTCTTTCAACTGATCACTTGCATCTGTGTAAAAATCGGCTCTTTTTTGCTCTAGAGCTTCTGAAACAATTTGAATCGAGGTCACCGTGTTATTCTGATGTTTATCATAAAAAAGGGTGACATAGGTGTTATCTATGTGGAAGACATCATAGTCCCGGTCCTGTTGAAATTCATAGTACACAAATCCTTTTTGAATTCGCGTCATTGGTTCCCCCAGTAGATTAAGTGCTTCCTGTTTTTGTGTTCCATACTTGATTCCTTTTGTCGATGAGATGAGGTCCTGATTTGTGTATAAACCTACAACTTTATTCTCCGAGTCAAAAGCCACCAACATAAAATTTTGATAGTTTTCATGATACGTATACCAGTTCGTTCCATATTCATTTAAAGACACTCGTTTTGGATCCCCAAGTTTTGCTTCTACTTTCTGTTTGCTTTCCCCAAGCTCGATATTGTGAATTGAAAAGGCCTGTTTACTTGGTGTATCTAATTCTGGTTTCTTCACTTTATTTTTGTCGATAATCGAATTTTCTGGTGCCTTTTCTTCAAAGGTTTGCCATAATGTTTCGATATATTGTATGCCTTCGTTCAGTTTGTTCTTTATATTTGCAAGTTCTTCAGATTCAGATACTCTGTCGATTTCAGTTGTAATAGTATTTAAAACTGATTGATTATCAGTTTTTGCAGCTAGTTTATCTAATACTGTCCAACCGGCGTATAGGAAAAATAAAAAAGATATAAATAGAAGAATTCTCCTCATAAGTCAACCTCCATCCCTAAGATTCATTTTATCCAATTTTTTTCGAAACGATAAGGGATTTAAGATGAAAAAGGAAAAAGGGGACTATTGCCCCTTAAGTTGTAGTATTATTTTTTCCAATCCATGTAAAATAAAGCAAAATGGAAATTAACACAGATAGTGCAGAGGCGATGTAAATGGATTGGTATCCTAATAAATAGGCGATTTGACCAAAAGCAATTGCACCAATCCCCACTCCTAAATCAAAAGAAGAAAAAAAGGTTGCGTTTGCCATCCCTTTTCGATTGTCAGGAGCCGTTTGTACAGCCCATGCTTGTAAGGCAGGCTGCAATGCACCGAAACCTAAACCGTACATAAAAGCCGCTATGTAAAGGACAAGACTACTAGGTAACCAGGCTAATAGTAACATAGCTAATACAATTGAAAAAGCACCTGGTACAAACACGGCACGATGTCCCTTCTGATCATAAAGGCGGCCAGCAAAGGTTCGGGAAATCATTAGAGCAACTGCAAATAAAAGAAAATACCATTCAATCCCGGATATTCCCTTTTGTACAGTATATAAAGGTAAAAAGGCTGCAATTCCTCCAAATGAAACAGTTATAAAGAATAATAGAATCGAAGGAGGGAGCGCAGTTTCTTCATAGAAGTCCCATTTTTTAGGGTCTTTTACTGGTTCAGTTTTTTTATAGTGGATTCTAGATGATAGGATGAGTGCGACTAAACCTAAAATGGCGCAAATGGAAAAGAGTTTTGTATAGGATATTGTACCAGCAAGTGTAAGGCCTAACGAAGGACCAAAAGCTAGTGCGATATTTCCGAATAGACCAAAATAGCCCATTCCTTCACCACGTCTTTTGGCAGGAATTAAGTCTGTTGCGATGGTTCCCGAAGCCGTTGTTGAAAAGCCCCAGCCAATCCCTTGAACCATTCGAAATAAAAATAATAAGAGTAAGCTTGAAATGATTCCATAGGTGCCAACAGATAGGACGAAAATGGCAAGACCAAGTAAGTATACGAAGCGTCGTCCTCTTATTTCTAGTTGATGGCCAGCAAAGGGTCTGATTAACAGTGCGGAAAAGGTGAAAATTCCAACGACTAATCCAATGAGCTGTTCATTACCTCCAAGATGTTCTACAAATAGTGGGATTGTCGGCAAAGTCATCTGAAAGCCGAGAAAAATAAAGAAGTTTGATATGCAGATTAGGGTAAAATCGCGGGTCCAAATTTTTTCTGTAGTCGTACTTAGTTGTGGTGGTGTTTCTTTTATAAGTGGTGCACTCATAGAATCTCCCCATCATGATTTATTTCGGTACTCTAAATAAAGTATAACAAAAATGTCAGTAAAATCCTACCAAAAGTAAATGACTTTTTCTATGCTGGTAGGATCCTACTGACGTTAAAATATACATCTAATTTTTTTCTGAAACAGTTTGGAGCATAGCCTCACCAAGTTCTGCAGAGCGAGCGGTAGCACGCTTTATGCAAGACACCATTGCTTGTTGGTAGTTAAATTGCTCCAATACTTTTATACCGGCTTCGGTTGTGCCGCCTGGACTTGTTACTTCTTTTCGTAAGTGGGCAGGTGGCTTTGGTGAACTTTTTAGCATTTCTGCTGCACCAATAATCGTTTGAAGGATTAATTCCTTAGCAATTGCTTTTTCAAGACCGATATCATCAGCTGCTTTTTCCATTGCTTCCACTAAATAATATACATATGCAGGACCACTTCCAGAAAGACCCGTGACTGCATGAAGATCTTTTTCTGCGACCGTTGTAACAATCCCAATTGTTTCAAATAATTGTCGTGCAATGAGTAAATGGTCTTCGTTCGCGTACATTCCCACAGATAAGGCAGTAGCTGATTTGCCAATGGTTGCAGATGTATTTGGCATAGCGCGGACTACGGCAACTTCTTTGTTTAATAAGTCGGTGATGGTTGTAGTCGATACTCCCGCTAAGACAGAGATGATGAGTTGGTTCTCATTGACGTGATCCTTAATTGCTAAAACAGCTTCCGCAACGTCCTTAGGCTTTATCGCTAGGAGGATGACTCCAGCATTTTCAATTGTTTCTTGTTTGTTTTGACTTATGGTTACACCATATTCTTTGTTTAGACCTTCTAATCGTGCATAATTGGAGCGATTCATTACAGAAATTTGATTGGGCAAGAAGAGCTCCTTTTGTAGCATTCCAGAAATCATTGCCTCAGCCATTGATCCGGCTCCAACAAACACGATATTTTGTCTCATTTCCATAACTATCCCTCCGTAATTAATAACGTGAATTGAAAAATAAAAGCTATTTTTCTGCTTATAGATCTAGGGTGATTTCCGCTCCTGGTACTAGCTTGGCTCGCTATTCCCGCAGGACGTTGAATTGCTTCCTCGAAACTACATCGCACGAAGAAAATGCAAGCATTTTCGAGGATCTCGTACCATCCATCCACTGAAGTCACTGGATGTATAATAATATTCTGATCTAAGAGCAATAAAAAAGTTTACGAATAAAGCCAAATAAAAAGACCTACTCCATCCTTGTCAAAGGACGGAATAGGTCTGCTATCCGCGGTACCACCTTACTTAACATCTTGAAAAACTAATTTTTTCGATGTTCCACTCGAACCCGTATCGTGGGGGAGACGGTTAGGTTTTCCTAACAGCTCATAGGTAGGTTCAATCAAGAAGTGGGCTATGAGATCTTTCAGCCGGTGGATCTCATTCTCTTATTGCCATTCATAATTTACTAGTCCTAATCATTGCTTTACGAAATTTATATTAATGGTCATTATGAACTGATATTATCTGGATGTCAATACCTTCTTTTTGTAAAACGAGCCTAATTTCGGTTACATAATAGAGAAGTTATTCGAATATAATGACAAAATCAGATGAAAAAGGTAAACTAAAACTGGATAATTGTAACGATTTTATTGATATAGCACAAAGGAGATTTCTTATCTATGAATAAACTTAAAACGACCAAGGATGTTTTTAAAATAACCCTGCCAACACCTTTTGCTGTCGGAGATGTAAATGTGTATGTTGTGAAGGGAGAAGCTTTAACATTAATAGATGCTGGTGCAAAAACGGAGGAAGCGTGGCAATCTTTTATTGAGCAGTTTGCTCAGTTAGGCTATACACCATCAGATATTGACCAAATTGTGATTACTCATCATCACCCGGACCATGTAGGGCTTCTCGATTATTTTAATAAAGATATCCCGATTATTGGTCACCCCAAAAATCAGCCATGGATTAGTCAGGATAAGCAATTCTTTGTAGAGAATGAACCGTTTTATAAAGAGTTATTCCTTCAATTAGGTCTTGATCCCGCATTTATCAACTTAATCGATATGGATGAAGAACTTGCATATTCTTGTTGTAGATCTCTTACAAAAACGATAGAAGAAGGAGATCTCATCGAAGGTATGACAGGCTTTAAAGTGTTAGAAACGCCAGGACACGCACAAAGCCATATTGTTTTGTACCGCGAAGAGGATGGAATGCTTATTGCAGGAGATACTCTCTTAGCTAAAATCTCACCAAATCCCTTGCTTGAACCACCACAATTTGGTGAAACAGCTAGACCGAGACCATTAATCCAGTACAATAATTCTTTACGGAAACTTCTATCACTTGACATGTCTAAGGTTGTAACGGGGCATGGAGCTGATATTATGAACCCTCATGAGCTTATTCAAGAGAGATTTGTCTCACAAAAAGAACGTGCATATCACGTTCTACAAATGATTAAGGAAAAGCCAATGACTGCCTTTGAGGTGTGTACTAAGTTATTCCCAAAAGTATATTTAAAGCAACCTCTCTTTACGGTATCTGAAACAGTTGGACAGCTTGACTTCCTTGAAGAAATTGGTGAAATTACGATAGAAGTCGTGAACGGACAACATATATATCACGCCAATTAACTTTATTCAATAGGATTCCTCAACATGGTTAGTTAAATACTTGTATTAGTATATTATATAAGTAGGTAGTTCTTAATCCTGATTGAATAATGTTAAGCCTCCAGCGGGTGTCCCGATTTTTTAAATGAAATTATACGATCCGTAAGATCAAAGACTATGAACGCCACATCCTGTGGCAACGTCTTTATGACCCACTTCCTGTGGGCCTAAAAATCTGGCGCAAATACGCCGAGGCACATTTGATTAATTTTGAGGTGAAAAAGGCCGAATGAATTCTAGACTTAAAGGAAAGAAAATTGTGATTACTGGGGCTTCGAGCGGGATTGGCGAAAAAATTGCCTACCTTGTTGCAGAGCAAGGCGCATATCCAATCCTTTTAGCCCGGAGCTATGATCAGTTAGAAAAAATAGCTCAAAACATTAAAGAAAAATACCATATCGACTGCTTATTTTATAAGCTAGATGTTCGTGATACAGAAAATGTAAAAGATGTCTTTGAGGACATATTACGCAATGTAGATACGATTGATGTGCTTGTTAATAATGCTGGCTTTGGTGTGTTTGCCAATGTTGTGGATGCACAAATAGAGCAGATGAAAGCAATGTTTGAGGTTAATGTATTTGGACTCATTTCATGTACAAAGATGGTTTTACCCACAATGATCCAGCAAAGCTCAGGCCATATTATTAATATCGCATCACAGGCCGGGAAAATTGCGACACCAAAATCAAGTGTTTATTCGGCTACAAAACATGCGGTACTTGGGTTTACGAATAGCCTTCGGATGGAGCTTTCAAGTACAAATATCCATGTAACAGCTGTAAATCCAGGTCCGATTCGGACGCGTTTTTTTGACATTGCCGATGAGTCTGGTACATATGCGAAAAGTGTAAATCGGTTTATGCTTGATCCCGATTTCGTCGCTTCTAAAATTGTAAATGCCATGCTGACTCCCAAACGGGAAATTAATCTGCCAGGCTGGATGAATGCGGGAAGTGTATTTTATACCTTGTTTCCTCGACTCGTTGAAAAAGTAGGCGGCAAAGCGTTTTTTAAAAAATAAGTATCATTCATACTCCTTTTATTAGGGGTATTTTTTTGCTTTCACACTTAAAAGTTAATTGAATCTTATTCCTTGACGTATAATTTAGATAATGAGTAAATTACATTAAACACATTGAGTTACTATGTTTTAATATATGTCTTAGGGGAGAGGATTACATGTCACAAAATGAACAGACATTTAGCTGTGCGATTCCTGTTGAATCGAATAATGACACATCAATAAAACCAGTAGAAATAAACGCCGATGGTTCTTTCAATCGTCAAACGAATCGCTTTATTACACCTTTCGGAAATCAGCTTGGTGAATTACCCGTCGAGTCTGGCCGCTACCGCTTACTTTGGTCAGCAGCATGTCCATGGGCACATCGTTCTGTGATTGTGCGTAAAATTCTTGGATTAGAAAACGCGATTAGCTTAGGGAAAGTAAGTCCAATGAGACCAAGAATTGAGCGTGTAGATTGGGAATTTTCCTTAGATGACAATGGAGTTGATCCTGTTCTTAGTGTTCAGTATGTGAGTGAGGTCTATAAGAATGCGGACCCTGATTATACAGGTAGACCGACTGTACCAGTCATGGTTGATCTTGAAACCAAACAGGCTGTGAATAATGATTATTTTAAGCTTACCAACTATTTTGAAACGGTTTGGTCTCCTTTCCACAAGGAAAATGCTCCAGATTTATTTCCAAGTGCATTGCGTGAAGAAATCGATGCATTGAACGATGTCATTTTTCATGATGTAAATAATGGCGTGTACCAATGTGGATTCGCCCATTCTCAGGAGGCTTATGAGCAAGCCTATGATCAATTATTTGCTAGATTAGATGAGTTAGAGGAGCGTTTGTCCAAGCATCGTTTCTTATTTGGGGATTTTATCACGGATTCGGATGTCCGTTTATACACCACTTTGGTTCGCTTTGATGCTGCTTATTATTCAGCTTTTCGTACAAACCGTAATTTAATTCGTGAGTTTCCTAATCTATGGGGCTATGCCCGCGATTTGTTCCAGACACCTGGTTTCGGTGAAACAACCGATTTTGATGCAATTAAGCGTCATTACCACCTGTCCATCACCATTGACCCTACAAAAGGAGAAGTCAATATTCTTCCTAAAGGACCAGACGAATCGGTATGGTTTTCCGAACATAACCGTGAAGAATTGAGCAATAAAAAAGAAAAGTTTTTAATAAAAAGGTAGGTGAAATGCCAAACATGAAAATTCGTGATGCTAAACAGGATGAATTAGATTTCATTCGAGAGCAACGAGTTGCTGCTTATCTTGAGCATTCAAAGGCAATTCCAGCTCCTCATTGGCAAGCTCTTAAGCAGGCAATTTCGTCTGAGGCTGACCGCCTTCACGGTTCTGAGCTTATTGTATGTGAGCTTAATGAAAAAATTGTTGGCAGTGTAGTCTTGTTTCCTGCTAAAACAGACGCATATGAAGGTCAGCTGGAGAAGTTGGATTATCCTGAAATTCGAATGCTAGCGGTAAATCCTGAGGCTCGCGGAAAGGGTGTAGCTTCAGCTTTGATTAATGAATGTATAAATCGTTCCAAAGCAAAAAAACACCAGCATATCGGATTACATACCGGTGAATTCATGAAACATGCGATTCAGCTATATACAAAGCACGGCTTCGAGCGATTGCCACAATATGATTTCGAGCCTGCAAATGATGGGATTATCGTCAAAGCGTTTCGATTGACCTTATAAGATAAAAAACCAATTCGCTTTTCTAAGCGTGTTGGTTTTTTTTATGTTCCTTCTGTATTCGATTTAAACACCGTTGGGATTCTTCTTGAAATTTCCATTGAAATCGAACGTATATTCTCCTATTATTAAGAATACAATACGAACATATATTCTTTTTGGAGATGATGTTAAATGGTGGATTACAGCCAGTTGCCCGTTCAAAAGATTTTGTGCGTGGATATAAAAAGCTTCTATGCAAGCTGTGCTGCCGTTTTATTAGGTCTTGATCCGCTCGAATGTTATTTAGCGGTTGTTGGAGATACGGAACGCCAGGGAAGTATTGTGCTTGCGGCTTCACCAAAGCTAAAGAAGGAATTTGGGATAAAAACAGGATCAAGACTTTTTGAAATCCCTAAGGATCCACGAATTAAAATTGTAAATCCAAAAATGGCCATCTATTTACGAATTTCAACGGAAATTACGAGACTTTTTAACCGGTATGTACCTAAAAATGCAATCCACGTGTATAGCGTAGATGAAAGCTTTATCAAGGTTGATGGGACTGAAAAATTATGGGGAGACGCAACAACGATTGCGCGTAAAATTAAGCAGGAAATCGAGGCCGAATATGGGCTTGCTTGTGCCATTGGTATTGGTCCCAATATGCTGATGTCAAAGCTCTGCCTAGATTTAGAGGCGAAGAAGAAGGGGATTGCAGAATGGACCTATGATGATATCCCAGAAAAGCTATGGACAGTCTCACCGCTAAGAGAAATGTGGGGGATTGGGAGTAGAGTTGAGCGAACTTTGAATGGGATGGGGATTACGACGGTTGGGCAGCTTGCCCATTATCCGCTTGAACTACTTGAGAAAAAATTCGGAGTCATGGGAAATCAGCTCTATTACCATGCTTGGGGTGTGGATTTATCAGAAATTGGTGCACCAATTATACAGGGACAGATCAGTTTTGGGAAAAGCCAAATTCTTATGCGTGATTATCCAGATCCGGAAGAAGTCAAACATGTCATTCTTGAAATGTGCGAAGAGGTAGCGAGGCGTGCTCGAAGACATAAAAAAGCAGGAAGAACGATTAGCCTCGGTATTCATTATAGCCGTGATGAGTTTGGCGGAGGATTTTATCGTTCCAAAACCATTGATACTCCGACAAATATCACAATGGAGATGTACCGCGTATGTCTTGAGTTATTTGAGAAATTTTATGTACAGAAGACAGTCCGTAAAATTTCAATTGCACTTTCTAATATTGAAGATGACACACAAATGCAATTGGATTTGTTTTATCTCAACCGAGTTAAGCAGCATAAGCTTGGCTATGTGATGGATGGTATTCGTGGGAAATACGGTTCCGATGCAATCCTGCGTGCAGTATCCTACACAAATGCCGGAACATCAAGACACCGCAGTAAGCTTGTCGGTGGACATAAGGCGGAATAGAAACCAAAAGCGCAAGCACCGGAAAGAGGAACATCGACTAAAAACCGTCATGTCCTGTGGCAAACGTTGATGTCAGCACATCCTCGAAAATACTGAGTATTTTCTTCGTGCGATGATTATGCTACCGAAGCCTTCCTTGTCCTGTGCAAGTCCGACAAGCGCTCCGAACCCCGACGAGGAGGCTCAAAAATAAGCAAAGCTTATTTTTTGCGAGGGTTATGCTCACGTAGCATTCCTTAGTGTTGCTGCCGCAGGAGGGCTTGAAGCGACCTCGAGGGGCTAGGTGCTGGAGCTAGACGTAAGAAAGAAGGTGATTAGCAATGATACGGGATCGTGGATCTATAAAATGGACAGCAATGATGCTGCCGGAGCATGTAAAAATACTTAGAGATTGGACGGAAGAAGACACGTATGAGCAAAAGCCAGAACTTGATGAACAGCAAATTGAAGAGATGAATGGCATTCTTTGTGAGGCAATGGAGGAGGGGAGAGAACTAGTGATTACGCATTATGAAGCGAAACACCACAAACTCCTTCTCGGTACTATCCATCATTATGATGCTCTACAAAATAAACTGCATGTCGTCGATAAATTTGGGGAAGTTCACTATATCCCAGCAAACATGTTAGTCGATTTGCGTTTTTCCGGTTAATTTTATAGGCTCTTTTCTATAAGATTGTTGCTTTTTGATATAAAATTGTAAACTTAGTTGATTGGAGCGTAAGGTGGCGACTCCAGCGGGAAAAGCGTGAGACTTGAGACCCCGCAGGAGCAGCAGCGACGAGGAGGCTCAAGCTACGCCCGCGGAAAGCGTCCACCTGAAGCGGAAGTCAACGTTATAAAAAACAACAAAGTTTGCGAAAACAGCCATTTTATAAAAAAAGGCGTGATTTAAAAATCACGCTTTCTTCAGCAAAAGATAAATAAAATAAGGTGCTCCTGTAAGAGCAGTCATCATTCCAGCAGCAATAACTTCTGGTTTCACAATATTGTGAAGGTTGTATAGGCAAACAATAATAGCCACCACCAATCAGCAGAACCAGTCTGTCCCCCATATGTTCCCTGGTTTCATCCCATAATGAAATGTTTAATCAGAGAAATCGGAAATTAATAAGTAAAATGTTAAAATAGGTCTTTTCCACACATTCGTCTGTTAATTGAAGGAATTTATTGAGAAGGAGTAGAAGAATAATAGGATACAAGAATGGAGGGTGAGACAGGGGTATGTTTGAATACAAAATTGACGAGGAATTATCTTTAAAATTGACAGAGTTAAGTGATGCTGAGCGAATTTTTGAATTAACAGATCAGTCCAGAGCCTACCTACGAGAATGGCTGCCATGGCTTGAGATGACAACGAAGGTAGAGGACACAAAAGCATATATCGAATCATGTAGGAAAAGCTATGCAGAAAATAAAGGACTACATACCGTTATCGTTTATAAAAATGAAATCGTTGGGGTAGCAAGCTTCAACGAAATCGACTGGACCAATAAAATAGCCGCTATCGGCTACTGGCTTGGTCAGCAATACCAAGGAAATGGAATAATGACAAGGGTAGCAAAAGCATTGACAGGTTACGCACTGGACCACTTAAAACTAAATCGAGTTGAGATCCGTGCAGCGGTTGAAAATCATAAAAGTAGGTCGATTCCGGAAAGACTAGGCTTTGTGAATGAAGGCAAAATAAGACAAAGTGAGTGGCTTTATGACCACTATGTAGACCATGTTGTATATGGCATGATTGCAAAAGACTGGAATTCAGAAAAATAGATAGGAGCCTCTGAGGCTCCTTTTACATATCCTTCCCCATATGAAAAAATCGGTACGTCATTATAAGTCCAATGAAGAACAAACAAATAGCAAAATAAGCAGGAAGCAGATGGATAAAGGTTGTATATCCAATCGCAAAATGTATCCAAATCCCCGCGAAAAAGGCAGGAAGTCCACCAATGAGTAAGGTCCACCAAACCCATTTATTCCCTTGCTGAAATCCCCAAAGGGAAATCGTTAGGACTAACAATCCAACACTGAGGAGTGCACTCCCAAACCCCGCACGATCATGAGCAATTACTGATATCAATTTATCATTAAACAAATCAAGCATCTCGGGGGGCATACAAAGATATAAAATGTCAGTTGCTACAAACACCTTAGTTATTCCAATAATAGAGATCACGATACCGCCTAACACGAATGAAAAACCAAGAATGACAAAGGCAAATTGTCCTATTATACCATGTTTCCAAACGCGGTGATTACGGGTGTTAAGCGATGTTGGGGTCCCTTTAAGGGATCTTGTTTTCATAAAACCTATTAGATAAATGGGAAGTAAAATAAGCCAAAATATCAAATGTAACCAATCAAAATAGCCATATCCGATAAAAAGGAAAATGCCTAAAAACCCCAGAATGGCTGCTAAATCGATGGCCTGCTTCGCCCAAAGAATTTGGTTGCGTATTCCAAAACGTGCCAATGCCATATAGACGATACCACCAGAAACCATCGTCCCAGCGAGTGTCATCCGGTCATGTGCCATAAAATAAAGAATCCGATCATTAAACAAGAGAATCTCTTCCCTTGGCATCCCAAGAAACAGCTCGTCATAAGGGAGAATAATGGTTGTCAAACTGAAAATAACAGCGATTATTCCACCAATAAGAATAGACAATCCAAATAGCCAATACCAAATCCATGCTGGGTGAACGGGAGGCTTAGGCTGAAGATTGTGTGTAAGAGCTTCATTAATTCGCTTTGTCAGGCCAGGTCCAGAGAAGACATAGCCTTCTGAAAGCAGAACTAGATCTGCACCAGCTTCGAAAAGTGCAAGTGCATCGGCAGGTTCATCGATGCCGCCAACTGTAATGACAGGTAAGGAGAAACCAAGTTGCCTTAAAAAATAAATTGAATCTAGTAATTCACTTCTATATTTTTCATACGGTATTTTCGGTGATTCATCTACTACTATTCCAGAAAAATAGGTCTGAACATGATTGAAATCCAAGTCTCTCATTTTATCAGCTGGTACAGACAGATAAACAGGGCGATCTGTTGAAAAAATAAGTTCCGGTGAAGAAGTGACAAACGCAGCAACATAGGGCTCTAATCTCATTATTAAATAATGTAGTTCTTCACCCGTTCCATCCAATCTTGCTAAAACGGGTTGTATTGGTTTCCACTTTTTTAGCTTTTGAACTGTTTTTTCAATTCCGATAGATTCATAATTAAATGGAAAATCAATTTGTTGTTTTTGCCAATCGACGATTGGTAGAGTAGGATCCGTTGTGGGCTCTTTCGTTACTGGACCAATTTCAATCAAGCCAAATCCAAGATTTGAAAAAGCTCTAGACCCAGTTAATAGCGGGTCGAGTTTTCCAGAAAGGCCAATCGGATTTGGATAGCTCACACCTTGTATATCTTTTTTTACTAGTTCAGAAGATTCCTCTCTGCCAAGAAAATGAATGAACCGATGTCCTCCTGGAATGGAGGCAACCAGATTCATACCTCTGTGGATAAATTCACGAGATTGATAGGGAGAAATTCGAGTTAAAATAGGTTTAAATAGTGTATGATACGACCAATCAGGCATGTTTCGTCCTCCATGATAGGCTTTTACCCGTATTGTATCATAATTAGAATAGTTAAAAACGAAAAAACCGAATGCATAGTGCACTCGGTCTAATAAGGATTATTCTTTTGGTGCGCGTACGACAGATTCGAAATTCCCCTTATGCGAACCGTCACAAAAAGGTTTATTTTTAGACAAACCGCATCTGCATAATGAGAAGGTTTGTTTTGTTGGGAACTTATTTCCTTCCTTATCCACTAAATCAACGTCACCTGTGATCCTTAATGAACCATTATCATTTACCTTAATCGTAACCTTTGACATCTCTTGAATACCTCCTTAATCTAATTGTATTACTATTGATAGTAGTTCAACATTTACCAAAACTCAAATTGTTGGTGAAGTGTCGAGTTATTGTAATGATATGTAGTTGGAAACAAGATATGTTAGAATAGTCATAAATTGAAAGAAAGAGGAGAACGAAATGAATATAACATTTTCAGAACGTGCCATTGAAAAACTAAACTCCCAAATAAATAATAAAGATAAAAGGTTAAAATTAAAATATGAGACAGAAGGCTGTGGCTGTGTGATGAGCGGAGTTACCGCATTATGGCTAGTAGACACTGGGGACGAAGATGATCTAGTTCTTGAAACAAATTATCAACCATTATTCGTCGAAAAATCTAAAATGGTATTCTTAGATGAGAATATGACTATTGATTTTATTGAAGCAGCAAATTGTTTTATGTTAAAAAGTCCAAATGAGATTCTGAATCCGCGTTTACGGTTAGTAGAAATGAGTGGTGTACATGAGTTCCAAGCTTAAAACGATACGAAATATTGCAGAAGAAAAAACATGGGTCTCTTTTTTACATGATAATCACCCGTATAGTCTCTTGCACTGGTCGATTGCAGGAGTGAATCATGATCAAAAGGATGTTTGGCTGCTTCAGGATGAAGTAACCTTTGAGGTTCAGGAATTTGATACGATTGAACTTGCCTTAACCTGGATTGGTGAGAACTTGAAAGAAATAACAGATATATTAGGTTAGGGGACTGAAAACATCAGTCCCTTACATAGTTGGCAAAAAAATCATCAATTACTTTTTCATAGGCCTCTTTGTTATCAGCAAAAGAGTATGCATGCTTTCCTCTTTCGGCAATTAACATTTGCTTGGGTCCTTCTTTCATTTTATAAAGCTCCATTGTCATTTCGGGTAAAATATAATCATCCTTAGCACTGTGGATAAATAATACCGGATTTTTAATATTTTGTATCACGGACACGGGGGAAACATCTTTGATGCTATATCCATCCCGTAGCTTTAAAAATATATTGGCAAAGGGAAGAACAAGTGGAGCTGGAATTTTATAATCAACTTTTAAAAGATACTTCAATTGTGCTTCAAAGTCGGAAAACGGGCAGTCCACAATATAGAAATCTGCTCCATCCTCAATCATCCCAGCGTAAAGGAGAGTTGTCACAGCCCCCATAGATTCCCCGTGAATACCAATGGTACTATTTTCCCCATATTTTTCTTTAACCCAAGTAACTACCGATTCTAGATCGAATTTTTCATAGTGACCATAGCTCGTTGTTTTTCCACCAGTTTCTCCATGGCGTCGATGATCGTATAAAAGGACATTCCAATCACGTTTCAAGAAAAGCTTCATGTATTTTATTGAATTTAATTTGTTTTGAGTTACACCGTGAGAGATAATAATAAATCTGTTTTTTTCCGTTCCTTTAACAAACCAGCCTTTAATCGGGTATCCGAATTTTGATTGGATGGTAATGTCCTCCTTTTGAATAGACTGGACTTCATCCAAAGTTAAACGGCCTTCCCTCGTCTCACGTTCAAGAATTTCGTCATCAGTTTTCTTCTTCATAAACATCACAATGTTTGTAAAAATCATTCCAATTGTGGCCATGTAGCCGATGAGAATACCGAGTAATATAACTATTTTTTTCATTCTTTTCATGAAAAAACGCTCCTTCTAAAAATCCGATTAAATATGTAAGCTCTCTTTATTATATCCTTTTTCTACTGATTCTCCATAATTTTCCTAAGTCTTAAGTCTTACATCAAGATAAATCTCCGGATCATTATGCCATTTTCCTTATGACGATATGATTAATTTATACAAAAATACTAAATTTTACCTATTAGGAAAGAGGAGATGGACTTTGAAGCTATTTAAATTTATTGTACAACGGAAAATTCTGATTTCATTAATGATTTTTCTAGTAACTGTAGTTGGCAGCTATTCACTATTAAAAGTAGACAAAGAGCTAATGCCTCCCGTAAAGCTAGATGGAGCCTTTGTTGAAATTTACGCAGGTGAAATGGCAGCAATTGAAGTGGAAAGAACCATAACAAACCCTATTGAACAAAAGATCTTAGCAATAGAAGGAGTGGAGGATGTTCAGTCAACAACAAATATCGGTAGGACTACTCTAAATCTAAGCTTTGAAGCAGGGCGTGGCGAAGAAATCTATAAAGAGGTAGAATCAGCCATTGCATCTGCTAGGTCAGAGTATCCCAGCATTACCGATGTTACATCGGGTCAGTATGGCGGGAGTCAAAGCTATGAATTTTTTATGGATGTTTCGGGTGGAAACATGGAAGAAATGTCTGCATTTGCAAAAGACAATTTAGCGCCTAGATTAGAAGCCTTGCCTGAGGTGAGAGACGTTTTACTTACTGGGATAGAAGAGCAAGAGGTTGCAATTAAAATTGACCGTGGAAAATT
The DNA here is from genome assembly GCF_059759275.1 of Ferdinandcohnia sp. GQ5. Taxonomy (NCBI): domain Bacteria; kingdom Bacillati; phylum Bacillota; class Bacilli; order Caryophanales; family Bacillaceae; genus Ferdinandcohnia; species Ferdinandcohnia sp. GQ5. Next base: position 132,602 of record NZ_JCAXEW010000008.1, on the reverse strand, counting down.
ACATGAGCATCATCTTGATGTAAACCAGATAATCACGGCAGTTCAACAGTCTAACAGTGAAGCAACTTTAGGAGAATTACAAAATGACAAGGATTCACCTTCCCTAAGATGGAGTTCTAAGGTGGAAAATATTAAGGATATTGAAAATATTTCGATTCCAATCCAAAATGGTTTTATTCAGCTAAAGGATGTTGCAAACATAACAATTCAATCACTCGAAAATAATTCGTATGTATGGAAAAACGGTTCTCAAGATTTCCTTCTTGTACAAATCGGACGCGTTTCCAATGTCACACAAATCGAGATGGCCAAAGCAATACGTGCGGAAGTAAAGAAAATTCAAAACGAAAATCTTGTTAAGGATTTTGAATTAAATGAAGTTGTGGCCCAAGCGGATTATGTCAGTGATTCAATAGATGGAGTGAAGGATAATATTTTAATTGGTGGAATCATTGCCATTGTCATTTTATTACTTTTCCTACGTAATATTAGGGCAACCTTTATTATCGGTTTAACGATCCCTTCTTCTGTGCTTTTAACCTTTACAGCGATGTGGCTGTTTGATTATAGCTTTAATATGCTTACACTACTTGGACTTGGACTAGGAATAGGGATGATGGTGGATTCCTCTATTGTAATCCTAGAAGCTATTTATAAGAAGAAGGAACTTGGCTTGGGTAGGTTTGAAGCGGTTATTGAGGGGACTAGGGAGGTAGCCTCGGCGGTAATTGCATCTATGCTGACAACCATCGTGGTTTTCCTGCCAATTGGTTTAATCGGTGGGGAGATGGGGGAGTTTGTCATTATGCTGTCAGCTGTAGTGGCAATAACCTTAATAAGTTCTGTAGTGATATCATTTACATTGATTCCGTCTCTATCTGAAACATTTTTAAAGCTTAGAAGACCAACAAAATTGAAAAAAGACTCAATTATGATGAGGGGCTATCGTAACGTTGTGTCTTGGGTGATTAGAAAGAAAAGAAATAGCTTTGCAGTAATCACACTGTTTCTCTTGATGCTAATCGGTTCCCTATTTCTTGTAACGAAAATACCGATGACAATTATGCCTGATATGTTGAACCGTTATTCAGAGCTTGCTGTAGACTTGGAACCAGGTTTATCTTTGGAAGAAAAACAAAGTGTAGTTAGTGAAATAAATCAAAGACTGCAGAAAGTGGAAGACGTAGAAACGAATTATGTAATGGATAATGGATCCATGCTATACACCATTATTAATATGACAAAGGGAAACCAAATAAAGGTTGAGCAAAAGGAAGTAAATGAAAATATTCTTGAGGCGTTACGAGATATGCAGGAAGATCATCCAATTTTGGGAGTTCAAAGTGCGATGGCAGGCGGTGGAGGGTTTCCTGTTTAAATAAATATTAAAGGTGATAGTTTTGAGCAACTTCAAACAATTTCAAACAAATTCATTGATGAGCTTCAGAAAGTAGATGGGGTTTCGGCAATTACAAATTCAATTGAAAGAACCTCTGAAGAGCAAATGATAGTGGTAAAAGAAAAAGAAATTGAGAAGGCAGGCTTATTTCCTTCACAAATTAAACAATTTATTGAAGAATCCTTTATTCAAATGCCGGTCGGCACGTTGCAAAACCAGGATGAAACAATGCCTTTAACTCTTAGCTGGGAAAAAACACCTGCTACAAAAGCGGATTTACTGGATATGAAAATGTCTATTAATGGGGGGGAAGAACCACTTTCTTCATATATAAAGCTTACAAGTGTTCAAACACCAAATGAGATTATTCATTCAGATGGGGAAAGACTTGTTACGATTTCAGCAGATATTAAGAACCGTGATCTCGGGGCTGTGAATCGGGATATTCAAAAAATAATTGAAAGTTTTGAAACACCTACTGGGTATACGCTTACCGCTGGTGGTGATTTAGAGCAACAGCAAGAATTAATGACGGATATGATTTTTGTATTTGCGATTTCCATCTTTCTCGTTTATTTGGTGATGGCCGTTCAATTTAACCACTTTGGGCATCCATTGCTTGTAATGTCCGTTATTCCGATTACAATCATTGGTGTGATTTTAGGATTGTTTATAACAAAAATGGAATTAAACCTTATCTCGGGAATGGGGATTATTATGCTAATTGGTATTGTTTTGAATAATGCCATATTGCTCATCGATAGAACAAATCAACTGCGAAAGGAAGGCAATACGATTCAAGAAGCTCTTATAGGAGCCGGCAATGATCGGATTCGACCGATTTTTATGACAACCTTGACAACAGTTGGTGGTATGCTTCCACTTGCCCTTGAATCCGGAGCCTCTGGGAATTATCAGGCTCCAATGGCAACCGTCATAATCTCAGGACTTTCATTTGCAACTCTAATTACATTGTTTTTAATTCCTGCTGTTTACCGATTGTTTTCATTTTCAAAGTCAACGGAAACTCGTAAAGAAAGAAGTGAAGTACGATCGAAAGCTAAGGTAAAGGCAGAAATAGTACCTAAAATCTAAAAAAAAACCCTGGTCAGTGCATTTAAACTAGACCAGGGGATTTTGCTATTGCTCTGAATTTTGGCGGTTTGTGGGGTGAATGGCTTTTTCCATTTCCTCAGCAGCCATTGTATTGTTTGTCGTATCAGCATTTGGTTTACCTTTTTGAGAACGACCTTTTTCTCGTTTTGCCAATCATAAACACTCCATTCCTGAAATTTCATCAATAGGTTGTGGAGTTTTCAAACAAATTATTCCTGGTTAGCAGACTGTAACCTGTAATACTTGCTTTCGATAGGACGGGTCAGATAGGGTTTAATGACATCAACAGCCTCTACAAGTTTTGAAAGTTCAAGGCCTGTTTGTATCCCCATCTCTTCAAGCATATACACAACATCTTCAGTGGCAACATTGCCAGTCGCCCCGGGTGCAAACGGGCACCCACCTAATCCACCAGCTGATGTGTCAAAACGATTAACTCCTGCTTGGAGAGCAGCTATCACATTTGCAAGTGCCATCCCGCGAGTATCATGGAAGTGAGCAGTCATTAGTATATTTGATAGCTCTTTTTTTAGCTTTGAAAAAAGAGAAAAAACATCTTTTGGAGTTGCTTTTCCTATCGTGTCGGCAACACTTAATTCATCAACACCATATTGGACAAAGGTAGAGCATAGCTTTAAAACAGCTTCTTCATCCACTTTTCCTTCATATGGACAATAAAAGGCGGTCGAGATACAGGCACGAACAAAATAACCTTTTGATTTTAATTCCTTAATAACAGGTTTTAGTTCCTCCATACTCTCAGTTGTTGTTTTATTAATATTTTTCTTATTAAAGCTTTCACTAACACCAACAAAAACAGCAACGGCTTTACACTTTGTATCGTAAAGTCTTTCAATACCTTTGCGATTTGGTGCGAGAACAATATTTCGAGTACTGTCTAAGCATGATGTAATAATTTCTTTTGCGTCCTTCATTTGTGGCACCCATTTTGGTGAGACAAATGAGGTAAGCTCCATTTCTTGTAGGCCTGCAAGTTTTAGTTTGTGAATAAAATCAATTTTTACTTCGGTTGGTATTAAGCTTTTTTCGTTTTGCAATCCATCTCTTGGTCCTACTTCAATAATCGTGACTTGCTCAGGTAATTGCATATACAACCCTCCAGCAAAATGCCTTATTCTAAGAGGATGTTCAAAAAGTCGGCCGAAAATGACACATCGAATTTCTGGGTGCATCGCTCCTGTAACATCATGAATAACTAGGTTATGCGCTTGCATCTACAAGTTTAATCTCGAAGTCAATTCCTCAGCGCAAGGCTGTAATGATGTTAAGTCAAGCAGTTGCCTCGCTCCGGTACTCAAAGCTGCGCCGCCTTGAACTTTCGACGCACAGGACGTGCTAGTGTCGACAATGCCACAGGACGTGGCGTTTTTGTCGACGCGGTCCTTTTCAACCTCCTTTTTGAACACGATCTATTACTCTTATTCTATTAGAGGCATTTCGTGGAAAGCAAGAATTATAGGAAATTAGACAAAATAAGAGGTATTTCGAAAAAAATCAAGAAATATATATGGTAATGAATACATAAAACGTAATAGTAAAGGGAGATGTTGATATGAATAATGAAGTTTTAATTGTAAGCGCTGTCAGAACGGCGATTGGTAGTTTTGGAGGGAGTTTGCAATCTGTTTCAGCCCCAGATCTGGGTGCTGTCGTGATTAAAGGAGCATTGGAAAAGGCAGGTGTTGATTTAAAGCTTGTAGATGAAGTCATTATGGGGAATGTTCTGCAAGCTGGAGTAGGACAAAATCCAGCAAGGCAGGCTGCGATAAAAGCAGGGTTACTACAGGAAACACCGGCAATGACAATTAACAAGGTATGTGGTTCTGGATTAAAAGCTGTGCACATAGCGACACAGGCAATCATTGCGGGTGATGCGGATGTGATAGTGGCTGGCGGGATGGAGAATATGAGCCAGGCTCCTTATCTTTTAAAGGGAGCACGAAATGGCTTTAAAATGGGCGACCAAAAAATGATTGATAGCATGATTTCCGATGGGTTATGGTGCGCGTTTAATGATTATCATATGGGAATTACGGCAGAAAATTTATGTGATAAATATGAGATTACAAGAGAAGAACAGGATCGTTTCTCAGCAAGGAGCCAGGAAAGAGCAGTAGCGGCAATTGAGGCAGGGAAATTTAAAGAAGAGATTGTGCCTGTAGAAATTCCACAACGTAAAAAAGATAGCATTGTCTTTGATACAGATGAATACCCTAAAGCAGGTACTACTGTTGAAAAATTAGGGAATTTACGTCCCGCATTTAAAAAGGACGGTACTGTAACCGCTGGGAATGCATCAGGAATAAATGACGGAGCAGCCGCATTCGTTATCATGAGTAAGAAGAAAGCGATGGAACTCGGTATTAAAGGATTAGTCACCATTAAAGCAAACGGAAATGCCGGTGTTGACCCAAGTATAATGGGGATTGGACCAGTTGCTGCAGTGAAAAAGGTGATGGAAAAGTCTGGATTAAGCGTTAGTGATATGAATTTAATTGAGGCAAATGAAGCGTTTGCTGCCCAGTCAATTGCCGTTGACCGCGAACTTCATTTTAACCATGATATTTTAAATGTAAATGGGGGAGCAATTGCCCTTGGACATCCAATCGGTGCTAGTGGTGCGAGAATTCTCGTCACTCTTATTCATGAACTAAAGCGCCGTAATGAGCGCTATGGATTAGCGACCCTATGTATTGGCGGCGGTCAAGGTGTTGCAACAATTGTTGAAAATATTGAATAGTGGGGTGTACTAATGAAACCAATATATTCCTCGTTTCAGGAAGCTGTAGAGCAAATCAAGGACGGTTCCACGATAATGGTTGGTGGATTTGGCTTATGTGGGATTCCAGAAAATTTAATTTTAGCATTGGCCAAGTCTGGGGTTAAGGACTTAACCGTAATTTCAAATAACTGCGGTGTTGATGATTGGGGTCTTGGACTGCTTTTACAAAACAAACAGATTTCAAAAATGATAGGTTCATATGTTGGTGAAAACAAAGAATTCGAACGACAGGCATTATCAGGCGAACTTGCGGTTGAACTTGTCCCACAGGGAACACTGGCTGAAAAGATACGAGCTGGTGGAGCGGGGATTCCTGCATTTTATACACCTGCAGGAGTAGGAACACCTATTGCTGAGGGAAAAGAAACCCGAATATTTAATGGAAAAGAATATGTATTAGAAGAATCATTCATAGCAGACTTCAGCCTGGTCCGTGCCGAAAAGGCAGATAAAATGGGGAATTTGATCTATAACAAAACAGCTCGAAATTTTAACCCAATGATGGCCGCTGCCGGTAAGGTTACAATCGCTGAGGTCGAAGAGCTCTATGAGATAGGGGAACTTGACCCGAATAGGATTCACACACCAAGTATCTATGTCCAAGGGCTCATTGTTGGTGAACAAAAGAAGCGGATTGAACGATTAACATTATCTAAATAAGGGGGAGTAGGCTTTGACAAATACTCGAGAAAAGATTGCGAAGAGGGCTGAAAAAGAAATTGAAGATGGCTTTTATGTAAATCTTGGAATCGGCATGCCAACCCTTGTTGCAAACTATATTTCTTCAAATAAACAGGTTGTACTCCAATCAGAGAATGGGTTACTTGGGATTGGTCCATATCCAACAGAAAAAAATGTTGACCCTGATTTAATCAATGCCGGAAAAGAAACCGTCACCGCTATTCCTGGTGCAGCTTATTTTGACAGTGCAGAATCATTTGCGATGATTCGCGGGGGGCATATTAATATTGCTATTCTTGGCGGAATGGAGGTTTCAGAGACAGGGGACCTAGCAAACTGGATGATCCCAGGCAAAATGATTAAGGGAATGGGCGGAGCAATGGATCTCGTACACGGGGCTCAGAAAATCATTGTGATAATGGATCATGTAAATAAAAAAGGAGACGCGAAAATCCTCAAAGAATGTACACTTCCTTTAACCGGTAAAGGAGTTGTAAATCGGATTATTACAGATCGTGCCGTACTCGATGTAACAGAAAATGGGTTAAAATTAGTAGAGGTGGCTAAAGGTTTTTCGGTTGAAGATATAAAGGCTTCTACAGAGCCCGATCTTCTAGTTAATGATAGCGTTATCCTAAACGCGTATTAGTATAGAAATATTGGCGAGTAGCCACCGAGCGGTAATTCACCTTTTTATGATATAATAGCTGTGAAATGGTTGACGGATGGAGGGAATAATATGGCTAAAAAGAAACAAAAGCCATCTGTTAAAAGGCAAAAAGATGAAAAGCTAAGTCTTGGAGATTTACTAAATGAGGATATTGTTTCGAAACTAAAAAATACTCAACAGCAGTTAAAGGAAGAAGAGCAAAAGAAACAAGAAGAGGCGATTGAAAGACAAAGAGAAGAACGTAGACAACGAGAAAAGAATAAATCATTTGAGGAACTATTGGAAGAAAGTAGCCTTAAATGGTCAGATTTTAAATAATAATACCCCCACAGGAACTGTGGGGGTATACATTTATCTATGTTGATCGTAAATTGATGCTTTTGTAAGGTCTCTAATCTTCTGAACCTGTTCAGCTGTAAGAGGTGTCGAATTTGCAGCTGCTACATTATTTTTGATTTGTTCAAGGGAGCTCGCACCTGCAACAACTGAAGCAACAGTATCGTCAAACAAACAATATTGCAATGCAACTTGGGTTAAAGAACGATCAACTGCTAAGTCGGACTTTAAACTCGAAATTACAGTTTCAAGCTCTTCAAAAGCATAATCAAGATATCCATTTTGTTTCATACTTTGACTAGCATTCTCTAATGGACGATTGGTGAGTATCCCTTTAGCAACTGGACCACGTGCTACTACACTAATTTGATGATCATTTAGATAGGGAAGTATCTGCTCTTCTGGGCGACGGTCTAGAATACTATATTGCATCATTACACTTACAATGGATGATTTTGTAACAAATTCTCGTATTACATTCGGGCGAATTGAGGAGATTCCATAATAACGTATGACACCTTCTTGTTTTAATTCTTCGAATGCTTCAATGGTCTCATCGATAGGATCTTCCATTGTTCCTCCATGGAGCTGGTAGAGATCAATATAATCAGTTTGCAAGCGTCGCAAGCTATCCTTAACAGCAGATTTTATGTATTTTTTTGAAGGGTCCCAGGACCATCCCTTTTTCCCCTCCTCAAATCGATTTCCCACTTTAGTGGCTAGTATAATCTCTTGTCTTTTCTGCTTTATGGCTTTTCCAACAAATTCCTCATTAAGCCCTTGATCATATAAATCAGCTGTATCTAAATAGTTGATTCCCATATCTAATGCGGAATCAATCAGTTGTAGCGCTTTTTTTTCCTCTGTTCCAACAGACATACAGCCTAGCCCGATTTTACTCACATATAAATCGGAAGTGCCAATTCTTCTTTTTTCCATACTGTCCCCTCCAAGATTTAGTTTCCTTCTATCATCTAGTCATATCTTATCCTTTTCATTTCAGAACTACAAATGATATGAAGGGGACGTATCGTGGGCTTATTTTTTCTCTTTATTTCCTTTTCCTTGATTAATCCATTCTTGAACAGTTCGGTAGGAACGGCTATATTCCTTAAGTTTTGCACGAATTTCCCAAGCCTTTCCTACTAAAGCTACACGATTTTCACCAATCACAATTTTCATAGCAACCCCCTATGAACTTTTAAAATAAGAAAAGAACTATGCTAAAATGTATGAAGTAGTATGATTTAGTAGAACAAGGAGCTGGCGAAATGGATCACTTAGTAGAAAAGACAATAAAGAGGGAAGTGCTTTTTGAAGGAAAGATTATTGATTTACATATAGAAGAGGTAGAGTTGCCTAATGGACATACGAGTAAAAGAGAGCTTATTAAACATCCAGGAGCCGTTGCAATTCTTGCAATAACGGATGAAAAGAAAATTGTGATGGTACAACAGTATCGAAAAGCACTTGATAAGGTGATTGTTGAGATACCTGCTGGTAAACTTGAAAAAGGCGAAGCACCTGAAATTACTGCTAGAAGAGAATTAGAAGAAGAAACGGGTTATGATTGTGAAACATTGACACCTTTAATTTCATTTTATACATCACCGGGTTTTGCAGATGAATTGGTTCATCTTTTTATTGCGAAAGACTTAAAGAAAATTGAAAATCCAGCAAGCTTGGATGAAGATGAATTTGTCGACGTCCTTGAGGTATCATTGGAAGAAGCCCTTGAGCTTTTAAGTGAGAAGAAAATTTATGATGCTAAAACAGCTTATGCAGTGCAGTACCTACAATTACAACAAGCATTAGGAGAATAAGCTAAAGATGAACAATTATTATGTAGATCTCCATATCCATATTGGGAGAACGAATTCGGGTAGACCCGTAAAAATTACGGGTGCTAAATCACTTACAATTGGAAATATCCTTCATGAATCCACCGAAATCAAAGGAATGGATATGATAGGTGTAATTGATTGCCATGTTCCAGAAGTCATTGGGGAGCTCGAAACATTAATCGAAAGTGGAGAAGTGTATCCCTATGAGGAAGGCGGACTGCGCTTTAAGAATGTTACCCTCATTTTGGGAAGTGAGCTTGAAATCTATGATGAGAATTGTAAAGGACCTATCCATGTTCTCGCTTTTATGCCAACGATTGAAAAAATGAAAGAATTTACGGTTTGGCTATCTGAACGAATGAAAAACATAACCTTAAGCTCGCAAAGAATATATGTAGGAGCTAGAGAACTGCAAAGTAAGGTTAAGGAGTTAACTGGAATTTTTATTCCTGCACATGTATTCACACCCTATAAAAGTATGTATGGTCGAGGAGTGAAACAATCGTTAACTGAAGTATTTGATGAGAATTTAATTGATGGAATCGAACTCGGATTGAGCTCGAATACAGATATGGCTGACCAAATAATAGAATTGCATCAATTCACTTTTGTTTCTAATTCAGATGCTCATTCGTTACCGAAGATTGCTAGAGAATATCAAATTATGAAAATGAAGGAGCCTACATTTGAAGAACTAAGGCTTGTACTCCATCAACAAGATGGAAGGGAAGTTGTTGCGAATTATGGGTTAGATCCTTTATTAGGGAAATACCATAAAACAACATGTGATAAATGTTTAACCATAATTGAGGATGTAACAGCTGAGGTGTGTCCTAGCTGCGGTCATCAAGGGTTTGTCAAAGGGGTGTTTGATAGGCTTCGGGAGTTAAAAAACACGGATAAATCAAATCCAAATCGACCTCCATATGTACACCAGGTACCGCTCGAATTTATTCCGGGGTTAGGACCGAAAACCTTACAAAAACTTAGAGATTATTTTAAAACAGAGATGGCCATCCTTCATGAGGTTCCCGAAGAAGAACTTAGACGTGTCGTCAAAGCCCAGATCGTCGATATTATCATTCAAGCTAGAGAAGGAAAACTTCGTCTAAAATCAGGCGGAGGCGGAAAATATGGAAAAGTTGACTCCTAAAAGGGAGTCTATCGGTTATTTTGTAGAAACGTTGTTACTGCATAGTATTTAATACAGTCACAAAATGGTTATGTAATTAGCACCCTTATTAGCAACTTGACGATAGCTGTTGTCGTCGTGCGAATAAGGGTATTTTGTATTCTCAAGGAACGTAATAGTCGTCTGTTTTACATTTTTATGGATATTACGAATGACTTCATACTGCGAATCTATAGAAAAGCATACGCATTCCATTTTTACGAATGCATTTATCGCCATTCTAATTAAAATCAATACGCAAATGGATAGTTTTTACATTCTTTGTCTCTTATGAAATCACTTTTACCGTTTTTTGGATTTTGCGAATGGCTTCATACTGTTAATCTATCTAAAAGCATACACATTCCCTTTTTACGAATGCTTTTATCACTTTTCTATTTAAAAACGATACACAAGTGGATAAATTTTACATATTCAATCTCTTTTGAACTCACTATTCCCGTTTTTTGGATTTTGCGAATGGCTTCATACTGTCAATCTATCTAAAAGCATACGCATTCCCTTTTTACGAATGCATTTATCGCATTTTTACTTAAAAACAATACACAAGTGGAAAATTTTTCACATATTTAATCACTTTTGAAATCACTATTCCCTTTTTATGGATATTGAGAATGACTTCATGCTGCCGATTAATATAAAAGCATACGCAATCCTTTTTTATGTATGATTTTCTCGCTTATTTACTAAAAAAACGATACAATAGTGGAAAATTTTCACATTTTGTTCTTTTTAAATCATTCTACCTTTCTTGAACTTGAAGACACTTTATTCTAGCAATCTATACTAAGCAAACACATTCCTTTTTACGTGCTGATTTTTTAATTATAAATTTTCGATTTACTAGAAATACTTTTGGCAAGTTGTCATAGAAGTCTATTTTTCCTCATAGAATCTAGTAGAAGATTGATAGGAGGAACGATAGATGAGAAAGCAACAGCCCTATAAAAAAATTGTAGCTAGCCATTTTCGGGAACATTCATCCATATATTTATTTATTTCGGTACTATTCCTAATGGGTGTCATATTTGGAGCAATTGTTGTAAATAGTTTAAATTTCAGTCAAAAAGAAGATCTCTTTTTCTACTTAAGCCGATTTTTTGGAGAAGTATCTGAAGGAACTTATGCTAATTCCGGCGATATGTTCAAACAAAGTTTCCTTCATAACCTGAAATATGTGGGACTTATGTGGATACTGGGAATCTCCATTATCGGGCTACCAATTATCCTTATTCTCTTATTCTTAAAAGGGGTAGTCGTTGGTTTTACAGTTGGCTTTCTCGTTAATCAAATGGATTGGAGCGGATTTCTCTTATCATTTGTTGCTGTTTTACCACAAAACTTATTAATCATTCCAACATTTATTATCGTAGGAACAATTGCGGTTTCATTCTCATTAAAGATGATTCGCCAGCAGTTTATGAAACGAATGAACGAGCCTGTATTACAATTACTTACACGATATTCAATCCTAATGGTCGCCGTTAGTTTTGTCATTCTAATTGCATCGGCTGTTGAGGCATTTGCTTCACCAGTACTAATGAAAGAGGTAATAGATGTAATAAATAAGTAAGAATGAATATTAAATGAAAATAATTATTCTTTGTTATTTATAATTATTTTATTTGGACAGTGCCCCTTCTTCTGGTATAATAATGAAGTAACGGCGAGGGAGGGGCAGTTTTACATGGAAAATCGGATTGATCGAATAAAGAAACAGTTGCATTCGTCTAGCTATAAGCTTACACCACAGCGTGAGGCGACCGTTCGGGTACTGCTTGAACATGAAGAAGATCATTTAAGTGCCGAAGACGTTTACCTCCTTGTAAAAGAAAAGTCGCCAGAAATCGGCTTAGCAACTGTATATCGGACACTTGAATTACTTACAGAATTAAAAATCGTTGATAAAATAAATTTCGGAGATGGTGTATCTAGATACGACCTTCGCCAAGAAGGAGCAGCACATTTCCATCATCACCTCGTATGTATCGAATGTGGTGCTGTTGACGAAATTCAAGAGGATTTACTTGAGAACGTTGAAGAAATTGTTGAAAAGAACTGGAACTTTATCATTAAGGACCATCGATTAACTTTCCATGGAATTTGTCATCGTTGTCATGATAAAGAGACTAAAGAAGAAACTGATAATCTCGAATAAAGCACCCTTTTCCTTTAGAGGAGAGGGGTTTTTTTATTTTCATAATTTACTAGGATGTTAAAGAAATTAGAAAAAATGGGATAAGCACGTATAAAACCATGTAAAATTGGCATATCTTCTAATAGACAAATGTATTAACTTATTCAGCCGGATTTTATATTTGCCTGAAAAAAGTTAAGGCCTTCGGTGGATGCTTCGGATTTTCAAAGAAAGTTTATTGAGTAACTCGAAATCTGGGCGCAAATATGCCAAGGCGTATTTGATTGGAGGATTACTAGATGAGACAATGGTTTCGTGTTGTATATGATACGTTAAAGGTTTTTGTATTGTTTACTGGATGCACAATTCTTTTTTATTATGGTATTATATGGATTAATGAGGAATATCAAAATTATCACAAATATGATGAGCCAGAAGGTTCCTCAGTGAAGGCAACCTCAATGATTGAAGAAAAAGAGGAAGGCCTATTAGACAGATTACTGTTTTTTTACCGAAATGGGGAGTAGAGACTAGTGGAAGATCAACTAAAGGATTATTTGCATTATTTAGTTGTCGAAAGAAGACTTGCAACAAATACAGTAAAGTCCTATGAACGAGATTTAAAAAAGTACTATCAGTATGTAAACAAGGTTGAAAATATTACTGCCTTTAATGATGTAAATCGTCTTCATGTTATTCATTTTTTGAAGCATTTAAAAGAACAAGGGAATTCTTCAAGAACGTTGGCTAGAAATATTGCGTCGATACGGTCATTTCATAAATTTTTATTTCGTGATAAAATAACTGACCATGATCCTACTGAACAGATTGAAACGCCGCAAGCAGAACGCAAATTACCAAAGGTATTAAATATTTCTGAAGTAGAGGCATTGTTAGATGCACCTAAATTGGACAACCCACTTGGTATTCGTGATAAGGCAATGCTTGAGCTCTTATATGCGACAGGTCTTCGTGTTAGTGAACTCATAAACTTAAATCTAGCCGATATCCATTTATCAATGGGTTTCATCAGATGTCTTGGAAAAGGGAATAAGGAGCGAATTGTCCCGCTTGGAAGTGTTGCAACAAAGGCATTACAAGCTTATTTAGATAATGGTCGTGCTCAACTAGTGAAACGGAAAAAAACGGACGCTTTCTTTGTGAATCATCATGGTAATCGCTTGACAAGACAAGGATTCTGGAAAACTTTAAAGAAAATTACTAAAGAAGCTCAAATTGAAAAAGAACTTACACCACATACCCTTCGTCACTCATTTGCGACGCATCTTTTGGAAAATGGTGCAGACCTACGAGCTGTGCAAGAGATGCTCGGACATGCAGATATTTCAACCACGCAAATATATACTCATGTTACAAAAACGCGTCTTAAGGATGTTTATAAAACATATCATCCGCGTGCATAGTAGATTGCTAGACAAATCGTCTAGCTTTTTTTTACGGATTGTCCTAGGCCAGAGAGAACCAGGAGCGGAAATCACTCTATATTTAAAAACAATAAATTTTATAGAATAGGACATTTGTTAAAATAATGTTATCAATTTGACTATTACACTCATAATCTACTTGAAAATACATACTCTCACACGTATACTTTGAGATGTCAGACTTCTGACATGTGTGCATGTATGAAATAATGAGTAACTTGAAGCTAGAAGGGAAAAATACAACATAGAATATATTTGGGAGGGATTTACATGTCTAATTATACATATAAGCGAATATTTCTAATTGTCATGGATTCTGTTGGAATTGGAGAAGCGCCGGATGCAAAAAAATTTGGTGATGAAGGTTCAGATACATTTGGACATATTGCGGAAAAAATGAATGGTTTACATATGCCTAACATGGCAAAGCTTGGCCTAAGTAATATTAGAGAAATTAAGGGAATACCTGTACAAGACGAGCCACTTGCATACTATACAAAAATGCAAGAAGCATCAAATGGAAAAGATACAATGACAGGACATTGGGAAATCATGGGTTTACATATCGAAACACCATTTAAGGTCTTCCCTGAGGGGTTTCCAAAAGAGCTATTAGATGAAATTGAAAAACGTACAGGGCGCGGAATTTTAGGGAATAAACCAGCATCGGGTACCGAAATTCTTGATGAACTCGGTGAAGAGCATATGAAGACTGGGAAATTAATTATCTATACTTCTGCAGATTCAGTTTTACAAATTGCAGCACATGAGGAGATAGTACCGATAGATGAACTTTATAAAATTTGTGAAATTGCACGTGAATTAACACTAGATGAAAAATATATGGTAGGACGCATCATCGCTCGTCCATTTGTTGGGGAACCTGGTCAATTCACGAGAACATCAAACCGTCATGATTATGCCTTAAAGCCGTTTGAACGAACTGTAATGAATGAATTAAGTGATAGTGGGTTTGATGTGATTGCAATCGGAAAAATATCAGATATTTATGATGGTGAAGGAGTCACTCAATCACTACGAACAAAGTCAAATATGGATGGAATGGATAAATTAGTTGAAACACTTGATATGAATTTTACAGGCCTGAGCTTTGTCAATTTGGTTGATTTTGATGCATTGTTTGGACATCGTAGGGATCCTATAGGCTATGGAAAAGCCTTGGAGGAGTATGATGCCCGTTTACCGGAAGTATTTGAAAAACTTACTGATGACGATTTATTAATTATCACAGCAGACCATGGAAACGATCCGGTTCATACTGGAACAGATCATACACGAGAATATGTGCCTTTACTGGTCTACAACAAAAAAATGGATGGTGGAAAGGAATTACCATTACGTTCAACGTTTGCGGATGTTGGTGCAACAGTAGCGAATAATTTTAATGTAACACCACCTAAACATGGAAAAAGCTTTCTACAAGAAATTAATGGAGGAAAATAAGAATGGATATGAACGTTATTGATAAATCTGTACAATTTTTAAAAGAGAAAAGCCCTACTACACCTGAAATTGGGTTGATACTAGGCTCAGGACTTGGTGTTTTGGCGGATGAAATTGAAAATCCAATTAAAGTGGCATATGACCAAATTCCAGAGTTTCCAGTGTCTACTGTTGAGGGGCATGCCGGTCAACTCGTATTTGGTACCTTACAAGGAAAATCAGTTGTAGCCATGCAGGGACGATTTCATTTTTACGAAGGTTATAGTCTAGATAAAGTCACATTTCCTGTTCGCGTTATGAAAGAGTTAGGTGTCACAACTCTAGTTGTTACAAATGCCGCAGGAGGAGTGAATGAATCGTTTCAACCAGGCGACTTAATGATTATTTCGGATCATTTGAATTTTGGTCAAAATCCATTAATTGGGCCAAATGATACAAGGTTTGGAGCAAGATTTCCAGATATGTCTGAAGCATATACAAAGGAACTCAGGACAATTGCAAAAGAAGTGGCAAATGAATTGAATATATCAATCAAAGAAGGCGTTTATGTTGGTATGACTGGTCCATCTTATGAAACGCCTGCAGAAATTAAAATGCTTCGCACACTTGGAGGCGATGCCGTTGGGATGTCAACAGTTCCTGAGGTAATTGTTGCACGTCATGCCAATTTAAAAGTACTAGGAATTTCCTGTATTTCAAATATGGCAGCAGGCATTTTAGATCAGCCGCTAACCCATGATGAAGTAATTGAAACAACAGAAAAAGTAAAAACTGACTTTTTATCACTAGTAAAACAGATTGTAAAAAAAATCTAGATCAGCTAATAAAAATAGAGAATAGAAAAAGGTGAAAACAATGAGAATGGTAGATCTAATCGAAAAAAAACGTGATGGTAAGGAATTGACATCAGAAGAAATATCATTTGTTGTTTCCGGATATACAAATGGTGAAATCCCTGATTATCAAATGAGTGCTTTTACGATGGCTGTTTTTTTTAAGGAAATGACAAAGCAGGAACAAGCAGATTTTACCATGGCAATGGTTCAGTCTGGTGATACAATTGACCTCTCAGGAATTGAAGGGATCAAAGTTGACAAGCATAGCACGGGTGGTGTAGGTGATACGACCACATTGGTGCTTGCGCCACTCGTTGCGTCAGTAGGGGTTCCAGTTGCAAAAATGTCAGGAAGAGGTTTAGGACATACTGGTGGAACGATAGATAAATTAGAATCAGTTTCAGGCTTTCATGTAGAAATTAATAATGAAGAATTTATTCGTCTTGTCAACCAAAATAAGGTAGCTGTCATCGGTCAAAGTGGGAATTTAACACCTGCAGATAAAAAGTTATATGCGCTAAGGGATGTTACAGCTACTGTAAACAGCATTCCATTGATTGCAAGCTCAATTATGAGTAAGAAAATTGCAGCTGGAGCAGATGCAATTGTTTTAGATGTAAAAACAGGTGCAGGTGCATTTATGAAGGATTTGGACGATGCAAAGGAATTAGCAAAAACAATGGTTGATATCGGGAATAATGTAGGCCGCAATACGATGGCAATTATTTCAGATATGAGCCAACCGCTTGGGTTTGCAATTGGTAATGCACTTGAGGTTAAAGAGGCGATCGACACGCTAAAAGGGGAAGGTCCTGATGATTTACAAGAGCTTTGCCTCGTTTTAGGAAGCCAGATGGTGGTACTAGCAAAAAAAGCGAACACTCTTGAAGAAGCTAGAAACTTGCTTGAGGAATCCATTAAAAATGGGAAAGCACTAGAATCCTTTAAAACTTTTTTATCTTCACAAGGTGGAGATCCATCTGTCGTAGATTCACCGGATAAACTTCCAAAAGCAAAATACCAATTTGAATTTGAAGCTGAATCAGAAGGATATGTTTCAGAGATTATTGCTGATTCTATCGGAACAGCGGCGATGCTTTTAGGTGCTGGAAGAGCAACGAAGGAATCATCTATCGATTTAGCTGTTGGGCTTGTACTTCGAAAGAAAATTGGCGACAAAGTATCAAAAGGCGAAAGCTTAGTAACCATTCATAGTAATTTTGAAAATATTGATGAGATTAAAAAGAAACTTTCAGAGAGTATCTTGATCTCACAAAATCCAGTAACAGCACCAACATTAATCATTGATAAAATTTCATAAATTTACATTGATACCGAGGATAAAATCCTCGGTTTTTTTATTTTTTGTATATTTTTTAATTTCTTGGAAAAAATGGGAAGGTATAAAGAATGGAGGGTTTGGAGATGAAACGCGTATTTAGTCTGTTAATTTCAACACTGATAATTTTTACTTTTAGCCCTTTCGCTTCCGCACAGGAATCAACTGTTGATTTAGCGAATAATGCAAAATCTGCAATTCTTATTGAACGTGATACAGGGAAGGTACTTTACGAGAAAAATAGTGATGAAAAGCTTTCCCCTGCGAGCATGACAAAAATCATGACAATGCTGTTAATCATGGAAGCTCTTGATAAAGGTAGTATCACCTATTCTGAGAAAGTTAGAACAAGTGAACACGCCGCATCTATGGGTGGATCACAAATCTTCCTTGAGCCAGGAGAAGAAATGACGGTTGAAGAAATGTTAAAAGGAATTGCAATCGGTTCAGGAAATGATGCATCAGTAGCCATGGCAGAAAAGATAGCAGGCTCTGAAGAAGCTTTCGTTGAAATGATGAATAAAAAAGTGGAGGAATTAGGCCTTAAAAATACTTTATTTCAAAATCCAACTGGCCTTCCTGCGGAAAATCATTATAGCTCTGCCCACGACATGGCAATCATGGCAAAGGAATTGCTAAAATACGAGGATATTACTAAATTCACGGGTCAATACGAGGATTATTTACGTCAAAACACTGAAAATAAGTTTTGGCTAGTTAATACCAATCGCCTTGTCCGATTCTATCCAGGTGTGGATGGCTTAAAAACTGGCTTTACAACAGAGGCAAAATATTGCTTAACAGCTACTGCCGAAAAGGAAAATATGCGTCTGATCTCGGTTATCTTTGGAGCCCCAACACCAAAAGATCGTAATGCACAAGTAACAAAAATGCTTGATTTTGGATTTAGTCAGTACAAGACACATCCTTTATATGAACGCAATCAGGAAGTTGCTGAAGCAAAGGTAAGTAAGGGTAGTGAAAAAAGGATAAAGCTTGTTACGTCAGAACCAATTTCACTATTAACGAAAAAAGGTGAAAAAGTTGATGATGTACAAAAAGAAGTGGTTGTCGCTGAAAAGCTAAATGCGCCGATTAAAAAAGGTGACGATATTGGAAAATTGGTAATTAAAAAAGATGGAAAAGTATTAAGTGAAAGCCCTCTTGTTGCGGACAAAGATATTGATGCTGCTAGTTGGTGGAAATTATTTAAGCGTACAATGGGGTCGTTTAATAGAACTCCATAAGGAATCCTTTTCTTTTAATAAATACCTACTTTTTTTGCCGAATGAACACTAGTTTTGTCATCTAGAAGGATTCTACCATGTAAATAGCGAAAAGACTCACTATACGATTTTAAGGAGGCATTGTAAAGTGAGTCTTGGTATTGAACTTGAGGTAAAACACAATGTGTTATGTATTCGGCTTACAGGTGAGCTAGACCATCATACAGCTGAAGAATTACGATTAAAGGTGACAGATACGATTGAAAGTAATCAAATTAATCACATCTTATTGAATCTTGAAAAGCTTACTTTTATGGATAGCTCAGGATTAGGTGTCATTTTAGGAAGATACAAACAAATAAAAAATTTAGGTGGAGAAATGGTTGTTTGTTCAATTTCTCCGCAGGTCGAACGTTTATTTGAAATGTCAGGACTTTTCAAAATCATTCGATTAGAGCGTAGTGAGTCGTTTGCGCTTCAGTCATTGGGGGTGGCGTAATGAAAAACGAAATGCACCTTCAGTTTTCTGCACTAAGCCAAAACGAATCATTTGCTCGTGTTGCAGTAGCAGCATTTATTACACAACTCGATCCAACCTTAGACGAACTCACAGAAATTAAGACAGTTGTGTCTGAGGCCGTAACAAACTCAATTATTCATGGATATGAAAGTGACCCAAGCGGGATTGTTTATATTTCATGCAAAATTGAAGACAGTACTGTATATATCACCATAAGAGATGAAGGAATTGGAATTAATAATCTCGAGGAAGCAAGGCAGCCATTGTTTACAACAAAGCCAGAACTCGAACGCTCGGGTATGGGCTTTACAATCATGGAAAATTTCATGGATGAGTTTGATGTAGAAACAGGTTCAGCTAGAGGTACAACATTACGGCTAACAAAGCATTTATCAAAGAGTAAAGCGTTATGCAATTAAGGAGACTTGCCAATGGATGTGGAGGTCAAGAACACCAAAAGTGAAACGTATTTAAAAGATAATGAAGTTAAGAATCTAATCAAACTCAGTCAAGAAGGACGACAGGAAGCACGTGATTTAATCGTCCAAAAGAATATGAGGTTAGTTTGGTCTGTTGTACAAAGGTTTTTAAATCGAGGCTATGAACCAGATGATTTGTTTCAAATAGGCTGCATTGGACTTTTGAAGTCAGTTGATAAATTTGATTTATCATATGACGTGAAATTTTCAACCTATGCTGTACCAATGATTATCGGTGAAATCCAACGTTTTATACGAGATGATGGAACGGTAAAGGTGAGTCGTTCCTTAAAGGAGACCGGAAATAAAATCCGAAAAGCCAAGGATGAATTGTCAAAGCAGTTTGGTAGGGTTCCTACGATTGCAGAGATAGCCGAGTACTTGGAAATTACTCCCGAAGATGTTGTTTTAGCACAAGAGGCAAGTCGAGCACCTTCATCTATACATGAAACTGTATATGAAAATGATGGTGATCCAATTACATTACTTGATCAAATAGCAGATAATAATGAAACAAAATGGTTTGATAAGATTGCTTTAAAAGAAGCAATTCGCGAGTTAGACGAGCGTGAGAGACTAATCGTTTTCCTTCGCTATTATAAGGATCAAACCCAATCCGAAGTCGCGACGAGGCTTGGTATATCCCAAGTTCAAGTATCCCGACTAGAGAAAAAAATATTGCAGCAAATGAAAGACCGAATGGACGTTTAATCCATTCGGTTTTTTGTTTTTCTCATTTAATAAAGACGTGGTAATTCTTGGAGTTTGCTGTCTAATCGCATTAGAAGATAAAGATTTAACATACTACATATATAAGGAAAACAATGTGTAGGGTGTGAAAGAGATGGAAAAATCAATTTATCTCCGAATGCGCCATCGCGTACTAGTACAACCCAATGCAACAATAAAAATAGGACAAATCGTACAGATTAGTGCGGAAGAAAAGGTTGCACAGGAAATTAAAAATATCGTCATTCATCAAGTAAGTAAAAAAGACAAAAACATTGTTGTCATTGATGTAATGAAGGTGATCGATCAGATTAGAAGACAATTTCCCCAAATTGATGTTCAAACGGTAGGGCCTGCACAAACAATCATTGAAATTGCCATAAAGAAAAGAAGGTTTACACCTGCACTATTTGTGGCCGTTTGGTTTTTATTATTTGTTGGAGCTGCACTTACCATGATGAATTTCCATGAAGATGTATCGATGAGGGAGGTTCATATTCGCATCTATACTATGATTACTGGTGATGAGGTTCTAAAACCATTGCTTTTTCAAATACCGTATTCAATAGGTTTAGGTCTAGGGATGATTTTATTTTTTAATCACTTCTTCCGCAAACGTCTTAACGAAGAACCAAGTCCACTTGAAGTAGAAATGTTTAATTACCAACAGGATTTAGATAACTATCTCATTATTACAGAAAATAAAGAAAGTATGAAGCACGTCGATGACAATTAAGGTCCTTCTTATTATCTTTCTTGGATTAGGAAGTGGACTAGCGGTTGGTGGAGGTTTTGTTGCCTTTTTGGCAGTATTAGGGATCATCCCAAGGCTTACACAATTAACGAAAACGATGAAATTCATTCGTTTTTATGAATGGGGTGTAATGCTCGGTGCTGTATTCGGTAGCTGGTTTACTCTGAATGATCAGATCTTTTATTTATGGGATCTGGTAGTAGTTCCAGTGGGATTAGCGAGTGGGATATTCGTTGGTATGTTGGCTGCTGCTCTTACTGAGGTATTGAATGTTTTTCCGATATTAGCTAAAAGAATTGGGATTGAAAATAAAATCGTAATATTGGTCATGGCGATTGTTTTCGGAAAAATTGTTGGGTCCTTGTTCCAATGGATCTATTTTGTAAAATAACATATTCTTATATTTTGCACGCGAGGAGTGAACATAAAGTGGCTACTAAGAAAAAGATCAAAGACGATTATAAAAATAGTATTAAGAAGTACCAGCCAAAGCCACGATACTTTATTAATTGTCTTAAAGCATTTCTTGTAGGTGGAGCGATATGCTGTGTCGGACAAGGAATCCAAAATTTCTATATGACGGTCTTTCACTTTTCAGAAAAGGATGTTGGAAATCCAACTGTAGCAACCCTTATATTAATTTCTGCCTTGCTAACTGGCTTTGGTCTATACGATAAACTTGGTCAGTTTGCAGGAGCGGGGTCTGCAGTTCCTGTAACAGGTTTCGCAAATTCGATGACGAGTGCCGCAATGGAATATAAAAGTGAAGGTATCGTATTAGGGATCGCCACAAATATGTTTAAGCTAGCAGGAAGTGTTATCGTATTTGGAGCTGTTTCTGCGTATATTGTGGGGATTATTCGATACTTCTTTAGGCTCACAATTTCTTGAATGATTGCAAGGAGTGGACTTTAATGAGGCTAGTTGGAAAACAAACATGGGTATATAAAAACCAAATCTATTTAAATTCAACGGGTACGGCGGTTGGACCAAAAGAAGGTCAAGGTCCTTTAGGCGCTAGTTTTGATATAAAATATGATGATTTGCATTGTGGTGAAGATTCTTGGGAATTAGCTGAAAGAAGACTAATGGTTGAATCTGTTGATTCTTGTCTGCAAAAAGTAAACTTAACAAATGATGATATAGATTTCTTTTTAGCAGGTGATTTGTTAAATCAAAACGTGACGACAAACTATACAGCGAGACACCACCAAATCCCTCTAATATGTATGTTTGGTGCTTGTTCCACATCTATGGAGACACTGGCTGTTGGATCAGCATTAGTCGATGCCGGATTTGCAAACCGTATACTAGCATCTACTAGCAGTCATAATGCGACAGCAGAAAGGCAATTCCGATATCCAACTGAATATGGTGGACAAAAGCCTGATTCTGCAACATTTACAGCTACCGGTGGGGGAACAGCTCTTGTAAGTAAAGAGAAAGGTCCAATCCGAATTACATCTGCAACAATTGGAAGGGTCATGGATTTAGGAATAACAAATCCATTTGATATGGGTTCTGCAATGGCACCAGCTGCTGCAGATACCATCATTCGACATTTTAAGGATTTAAAAATCAATCAAGATGAATATGATTTGATTGTCACTGGTGACTTATCAGGTGTAGGAAGCCCTATTTTGAAGGAAATGGTTAAAGAAGAAGGCTATGATTTAGGTAATAAATATAATGATTGTGGGCTTATGTTGTATCATTCAGACCAGGAAGTTTTTGCGGGTGGAAGTGGTTGTGCGTGTTCAGCAATTGTAACCTATGGACATATTGTCAAAGAATTAATTAGCGGCAATTTAAATAAAGTTTTCATTGTTGCAACGGGTGCACTCCTTAGCCCAACCATGATACAACAAAAAGAAACAATTCCTACAATCGCACATGGTGTTGTTTTGGAAAGAGTACAGGGTGGTGAGTAAGATATGGAATATTTATATGCTTTTTTAGTCGGAGGAGCAATATGTATTGTAGGACAACTCTTACTTGATTTTGCAAAATTAACACCTGCTCATGTAATGAGTATTTTTGTCGTACTTGGGTCAATCTTAGATGGATTTGATTTATACGACAATTTAATAAGATTTGCAGGCGCTGGTGCAACTGTTCCAATTACGAGCTTTGGTCATTCCCTTTTACATGGTGCCATGCAAAGTGCAGAGGATCATGGTTTTATAGGAATCGCTATGGGAATCTTTGAATTGACGTCTGCTGGTATATCCTCCGCAATATTGTTCTCTTTCTTAGTTGCATTGATCTTCAGAGCGAAAGGATAGCATATATGGACGAAACTAGAAGAAGAGTCATTCTAGTAACAGATGGCGATGAATATGCACAAAAAACATTAGAATATATTGCAAAAGAGGTGGGAGGACGGTGTATTTCTAATTCACAAGGAAATCCAACCACCTTAACAGGAAATGAAATGGTGGAATACATCCTTCAATCCCCCCATGACCC
This sequence comes from Ferdinandcohnia sp. GQ5, assembly GCF_059759275.1. NCBI lineage: Bacteria > Bacillati > Bacillota > Bacilli > Caryophanales > Bacillaceae > Ferdinandcohnia > Ferdinandcohnia sp. GQ5. Next base: position 109,163 of record NZ_JCAXEW010000008.1, on the reverse strand, counting down.
TGTTTTTGTGATGTTTGATGATAGTGGGTATTTGGGTGAAGGTGCTGGCGAGCATGCATTAAAGTTTGTCGCAACGCATCCGAAAATTGAAGTATTAGGCATTATTGCAGTAGCATCGAAAACGCATCAAACAGAATGGGCAAAGGTTGATATATGTATTGACCGGGACGGTAATCTAACGGAATACGGTGTAGACAAGAGCGGGTTAACTGAATTTGACATTGGTCGAATAAACGGAGATACCGTATATTGTCTAGACGAACTGGATGTTCCAATAATTGTGGGTATTGGAGATATTGGAAAAATGGCACGTAAGGATGATATTAAAATTGGTGCCCCAATTACAAGAAAGGCAGTGGATCTAATACTCGAAAGGAGTGGTTACGATCGGAAAGGAAACAACGACAACTAAAACTCCAATCTCTCCTGATATAGTAAAAAATGATCATTTTTTTAAAACACATATAGGCATGGGTACGGGAAGCTTTGATATCGGAGTTAGAAAAATAAAAATTTTAAAGAAAGATGTTCATCTTTATTATTTAAATGGACTTTGCGACACTCAATTTATCGTTCAACTCTTAAAGGAACTAGTTAATGTTAATGATAAAGAAACGAACGTAAATCAAGCTTTCAACGTAATTGAAAACCGGCTTGTACATCAACAGGTAAGTACAATTAAGAACTTAGACGAGGGAGTAGATCAATTACTTTCAGGGCTCATTCTTATTTTAGTCGAAGGGGAAGACTCTGGATTAGCCGTAGATGTAAGAAGTTACCCAGGAAGAACACCGCAGGAGCCCGATACTGAAAAAGTAATTCGAGGTTCACGTGATGGCTATGTAGAAAACATTATTGTCAATTGTGCATTAACGAGAAGAAGGATAAGAGATGAGAGACTTCGCCATGAGATTATGCAAGTTGGAGAAAGATCGAAAACGGATATATGCATCTCTTATATTAAAGATGTAGCGGACCCAGACTTAGTGGACATTATTCGAAAAGAACTAAAAAGCATTAACATTGATGGATTAACAATGGCAGATAAGACGATTGAAGAATTTATCGTTAATCAAGGATATAATCCCTATCCATTAGTTCGATATACGGAACGTCCAGATGTAGCGGCAACTCACTTACTTGAAGGGCATGTTGTGATTATGGTGGACACTTCTCCAAGTGTTATTATTACTCCAACTACAATGTTTCATCATGTGCAGCATGCGGAGGAATACCGCCAAGCACCCGCCGTTGGTACATTGTTAAGGTGGACAAGATTTATTGGAATTTTAGCATCAATCTTTCTATTGCCGCTATGGTTTTTATTAGTATTAGAACCTGACATGATTCCAAAAGCAATTGATTATATTGGTCCAAATGAGAAATCGAATATACCGATCGTAGTTCAAATATTTCTCGCTGATATGGGAATTGAATTCTTAAGGATGGCGGCCATACATACGCCAACCCCATTATCTACCGCAATGGGATTAATTGCAGCTGCTTTAATTGGTCAAATTGCAATTGATGTTGGCTTGTTTGTTCCAGAGGTTATTCTATATGTCGCGATTGCTGCGATTGGAACATTTGCAACACCAAGCTATGAATTAAGTGCTGCGAATAAGATAGCAAGATTGTTCTTATTAATACTCGTAGCCATATTTAAAACACCAGGTTTTGTCATAGGTTGTACACTCTATTTCTTGTTCTTAGCGAATATTCGTTCTCTTAACACACCATATTTATGGCCATTTTTACCATTTAATGCAAAAGCTTTATTACAAATCTTCATTCGAACATCAGTTCCTGGGGCAAAACTAAGACCGAGTATTGTACATCCTCAAAAACCTTTCAAACAATAGTTGCACCATATTATACGTTGTGTTAATCTAATTTTCATATAGCACAGCGTTAAAGAAGGGATAGACAGCTGATGACTATATCAGCTGTCTTTTCTTCTTTAATGATGGTGTGGCACGAAAGTGTGCTTAACGAAAAAGGCTCTGATGAGTACTTTACAGAAACGAGGGGAATTAGATGTATCTACATGGAACAAGCAAGGTAAATGAAAAAAACCACTTAGAAATTGGTGGCGTTGACACAGTAGAATTAGCAAAACAATACGGAACACCTTTATATGTGTATGACGTAGCACTTATCAGAGAGCGAGCAAGAGGTTTCTTTGAAACATTCAACCGATTAGGTATTCCTGCACAGGTTGCGTATGCGAGTAAAGCCTTTTCAACAATTGCGATGTTTCAGCTAGCTGAAGAAGAAGGGCTTTCCCTAGATGTCGTTTCTGGCGGAGAATTATTTACTGCGTTACAAGCAGGATTCCCAGTAGAACGAATCCACTTCCATGGAAATAATAAAAGCTATGAAGAACTAGATATGGCGATAAAAAATAAGATTGGCTGTATTGTTGTTGACAACTTTTATGAACTTTCATTATTAGAGCAAGTTTGTATTGAAAATAAAACAACGGTAAAGATTTTATTACGTGTAACACCTGGAGTGGAAGCACACACTCATGATTATATTACAACTGGTCAGGATGATTCGAAATTTGGATTTGGACTAGAAAATGGACAGGCAGACAAGGCCGTAGAGCTTGCTCTTCAGTCAGAATCTTTAAATTTATTAGGTATTCATTCTCATATTGGTTCACAAATCTTCGAGACAACAGGGTTTTTGGTTGCTGCAGGCAAAATGTTTGGTAAACTCAAGGAATGGAAAGATCGCTTCGATTTTACACCTAAAGTATTAAATTTAGGCGGTGGTTTTGGAATTCGCTACACCGAAGAAGATAAACCACTACCGCCATCACAGTACGTAGAAGCAATCATTGGGGAAGTAAAGAAACATGCAGATGACCTTTCCATCGATATACCAGAAATTTGGATTGAGCCAGGTAGATCGATTGTAGGGGACGCGGGGACAACTATCTATTCTGTAGGCTCTCGAAAAGAAGTTCCAAATATTCGACAATACCTTGCTGTTGACGGAGGCATGACAGATAATATTAGACCTGCATTATATCAGGCTAAATATGAGGCTGTCTTAGCTAATCGTGTACAGGATCCAGTAGAGGAAACTGTATCAATTGCTGGAAAATGCTGTGAGTCCGGCGATATGCTAATTTGGGATTTACCATTACCAAAAGTAAGTTCAGATGATATGCTAGCGGTGTTCTGTACAGGGGCATATGGATACGCAATGGCTAATAATTATAATCGTATTCCAAGACCTGCAGTTGTGTTTGTTGAGAATGGAGAAGCACAGTTAGTAGTTCAACGTGAAAGCTATGAGGATCTTGTAAGATTAGATGTTCCATTAAAATCAAAAGTAGTTGAATAAATAGTATACAAAAAACCCACGATTTTCGTGGGTTTTTATTATAGCCAATTATTTAAACAAACCTTTAATAGCGTCTATGAGATTGACAAAGAATTCTTTTAGTTTATCTAAAAAGCTTTGCCCTTCTTCAGACTCAAGAAAATTTGTTAGCTTTTCTTTAGCTAGATTTAGTTGTTCTCCAACTTGATTCCAGTCAATATTGAGTTCTAATAACTTATTGAACAACGCCATTAATCTTGTTATGTCAGCATCAGTTAGTGTGATTCCTAGGTCATTGGCTGCATTAACGATAATAGTCCTAAGTTCTTCATCGTTTTTGGGAGTATTTTTTGCAATCTCATCTTTTATTTTTGCCATTAATGCCGCAGCGTCTTCCGCTCCAATTTTTTCACTTAATTTTGTTGTTTCTACCATCTCTTCATTTGCGATCTGCTTCACTTCTTCTGGAATAGCTTTATCTGAAGAAACTTCATATGCTTTAATAATTCCAGTTAGTGCAGCGGTTCCAGAAACATTACCTGGACCGGTTACAAAGATTTTTGCATCTTTTACACCAGCTGTAATTAATGCATTTGCATACATTTCCTCTGTAATTAAGGTGATATGCTCCGTTATCGTTACATCTAATCCAGATCCTTTTTCTCCAATGGTAATGGAAGCGGAGGATAAGGCCTTGTTGCCAATTCTAGCCTTTGGAATGTATTGACCAAGGTATTGGTGTTCTTCTTCATTTGTAACAACCACAATTTGTGGGTTCTCAGGTGCGTTCATTTCGTTTAAAATTGTTTCTTTTTGAGTTTCTGTTAAGTCTTGACCAAGTGTAATAATCACATCTCCAGGTACAGCGTCAGCGAAGCTAAGTGATGGAAAAATGAGTGAAAATACAAGTAAAAATGAGAGTATACGTTTATTTTTCAAACTAGTTCCTCCTTTATTTGTAGAAAAACAAGGTATCCATCGTACTTATTATACATTATTCTCAATTATAAATATCTTATTGACTGGTATTTAGGAAATCTCCCCTCTTTCGTATTGGATTATTAGAACCATTTATAGTAAAATGAACTCGTTCAATACATATGGACGAAAGAAAATGAGCGGAGGTTTCAAATGAAAAAAGCAAGCATTGAATTCGAAAATGGAGAAAAAATTGTAATTGAGTTATATCCAAATGAAGCACCTGGAACAGTAGCAAACTTTGAAAAACTTGCGAACGAAGGTTTCTACAATGGCCTTACATTCCATCGTGTAATTCCAGGCTTTGTTGCACAAGGTGGTTGCCCACGCGGAAACGGAACTGGTGGACCAGGTTATTCTATAAAGTGTGAAACTGAAGGAAATCCACATAAACATGTGGCTGGAGCGTTATCAATGGCGCATGCTGGAAAAGATACTGGTGGAAGCCAATTTTTCATCGTACATGAGCCACAACCTCATTTAGATGGAGTACATACAGTATTTGGTCAGGTGATTGAAGGCTTAGAGTCTGTTTATCGCATTAAACAAGGCGATATTATGAAAGAAGTTAAAGTTTGGGAAGAATAAAAAAGTAGATTTGACACAACAAGTGAAACTTGTTGTGTCTTTTTCTTTTATTGTCCTATAATATTGCTTGAGGTGAAACTACATGGGAAAAGGAAAATGGACAGTTTTTTTTGTTCTACTATTATTATCTTTGGCTTGGGGAGTCATTTATTGGTTGTTTATTGTCTAATTTTGGTTAAATATTATGAATAAGTGATAATTTTGAATGCAGAAGCGTATAATTCGACAAAATAATAATACTTTATGTTATACTGTTTTAAATCGCTAAAAATTTTTATTAATTAAATATTTTCCTTCGGGGTTAGGTGAAATTCCTTACCGACGGTAATGAACAATTTGTTCTAAGCCCGTGACCCATTTTAATGCCGCATTTTATGTTGGTTGGCCCTTTCGCCATAAGAAACAAGGTTTTGGTTTCTTATTTAAAATGGTGGACTTGGTGAGAATCCAAGGCCGACAGTTAAAGTCTGGATGGGAGAAGGATGTTAGGTACGTACAGGTATGTGAAAAAATTTGCTCATTATACCCTTATTTGTGTTGGGCAAAAGTACATATTGTGTTACTTGATTACATCTATCAGACCCCGGATTGTATTCCGAGGTCTTTTTTATTTTGGTAACTAAGATAGAAACTCCCGAATAAGTAAAAGATAAAAGAAAGGAGCGTAGTAAAATGAGAGATCAGGATTATATGAATTTAGCGATAAATGTAGCAAAAGCGGGGGTCGGACAAACCACTCCAAACCCTGTTGTGGGTGCAATTATTGTAAATGAAGGACGAGTTGTAGGAATCGGAGCACATCTGAAAGCGGGAGAACCTCATGCAGAGGTACATGCTATTAGGATGGCAGGAGAAAAGGCTCAAAATGCAACTGCTTATGTCACATTGGAGCCATGCAGTCACCATGGGAAAACCCCACCTTGTGCAGATTTGTTAATAACAAGTAAGGTAAAAAGAGTTGTAGTTGCAACCACAGACCCTAATCCACTCGTCGCTGGAAAAGGCATTGCCAAACTAAAAGCAGCAGGAATTGAAGTAGAGGTTGGGGTTTGTAAGGAACAAGCTGATGCATTAAACTCAGTCTTTTTTCACTATTTAGAAAAAAAGCGACCATATATAACACTAAAGTCTGCTACCACTCTTGATGGAAAAATAGCGACCGTTACTGGTGAGAGCAAGTGGATAACAGGTGAGGATGCAAGACAAGACGTTCATTTATATCGTAGTATACATGATGCCATTCTTGTTGGTGTTAACACAGTACTTGCGGACAACCCAAGCTTAACAACTAGACTTCCAAATGGTACGGGGAAAAATCCTATTCGTGTCATTTTGGATTCAAAATTACGAACTCCACTGGATTCACAAATTGTAAATGACGGCAAAGCAGAGACATGGATTATTACCTCCAACCAAGTAAACCAGGAGAAAATAAACGAGTTTTCCGGAAAAAAAGGTGTTCGAATTATTCAATTACAAGAGGCTAATTTAGCTATCAGTACCATGTTAACAAGGTTAGGTGAAGAAGGTATCACCTCAATTTTTGTGGAAGGTGGAGCTGAAGTAAATGGTAGCTTTTTAAAGGAAAAAGCGATTAACCAGGTTATCGTTTATTTAGCACCAAAACTATTTGGTGGCAAGCAAGCACCAACGGCAATTGGTGGCTCTGGAATTGAATCGATTGATGATTCATTACAATTAACAATTAAATCGGTCGAACAGCTTGGAGAAGATGTAAAAATCATAGCCGAACCGGTATTGTAGGTGAAAGAATGTTTACAGGAATTGTAGAAGAAATCGGGAAAATTAAGGCGATAAATGGATCACAGGATTCGGTTGAAATGGTTATTAAAGCTAGAAAAATACTTGATGATGTGAATCTTGGAGATAGTATTTCCGTTAATGGGGTTTGTCTAACGGTGACCGAATTTACATCAGATGGATTCACAGTTGATGTGATGCCTGAGACGGTTAAATCAACCTCGTTACGTGAATTGCAACGCAATGATGATGTCAACCTCGAAAGAGCAATGTCTGCAAATGGGCGTTTTGGAGGACATCTCGTTTCAGGACATGTGGATGGTATCGGAAAAATTGTTCGAAAAGAGCCCAAAGGGAATGCGGTGTACTATGAAATCGAAATTCCTGAAGAACTTATCGCGTTCATGATTTATAAAGGGTCAGTAACCGTTGATGGAACGAGTTTAACGATATTTGGGTTGACGAAAAATACATTTACTCTCTCGCTAATACCTCATACTCTAACAGAAACAATTTTGCGAAAAAAAGGAGTAGGAGACATTGTAAACATTGAGTGTGACATGCTTGGCAAATATGTCAGTCAGTTTATGCAAAGGACCTTTGCAAAAGGAAACTCAACTGAAACAAAGATTACAGCAAGCTTTTTAGAAGAACATGGCTTTAAATAACAAAAGGGGGGAATTCAATGTTTGATCCAATCGAAGAAGCACTTGAAGAACTAAAACAAGGAAAAGTAATCATTGTATGTGATGATGAAGATCGTGAAAATGAAGGAGATTTTATCGCGATTGCTGATAAAGCAACCCCAGAGGTTATTAATTTTATGATCACACATGGACGTGGACTCGTATGTACTCCCATTACAGAGGCTTTAGCGAAAAAACTAAATCTTGAGCCAATGGTGGCGCATAATACAGATCCACATGGAACTGCATTTACAGTGAGTATCGACCATAAAACAACTACAACTGGTATTAGTGCAATCGAACGTTCAACAACAATAATGGAGTTACTTAATCCGGAGTCTAAAGCGTCCGACTTCAAAAGACCAGGTCATGTCTTTCCTTTGATTGCTAAGGAAGGTGGAGTACTTCGAAGAGCCGGTCATACCGAAGCGGCTGTTGACTTAGCCGCGCTTTCAGGTGCAGAGCCTGCGGGAGTGATTTGTGAAATTGTCAAAGAAGACGGAACAATGGCTAGAGTTTCTGATTTACGTAAGATCGCAGATGAATTTAACTTAAAAATGATTACGATTGAAGACTTAATTCGATATCGAAATCGTAAAGAAAAATTGGTTAAAAGAGAAGTTGAAGTAACCATTCCAACAGAATATGGAGACTTTAAAGCGATTGGATACACCAGTCTTATTGATAATAAGGAACATATTGCACTTGTAAAAGGTGAGATTAGTGAAACTGAACCGATATTAGTTAGAGTACATTCGGAATGCATAGCTGGGGATGTATTCGGCTCAAAACAATGCGCATGTGGACCACAGCTTCATGCCGCATTGCGCCAAATCGAGCAAGTGGGTTCCGGAATCCTCCTATATATGCGTCAAGAGGGTAGAGGACCTGGTTTAATTAATAAAATGCGTGCTTATAAACTCCAAGAAGAAGGACATGACTCTGCTGAAATTTCCAAAAAACTAGGTGGATTACCGGAATTAAGGGATTATGGGATTGGTGCACAAATCCTTAAAGATCTTGGCATTAAGAAAATGAAGCTTTTAACGAATAACCCAAGAAAAATTGCTGGCCTTGAGGGATATAATTTAGAGATTGTTGATCGTATTCCCATTCAAATAGATGAAACAAAAGGTACTGAAAATTTAGGGCAAATACTTCATTTTTAATAAAATAGAACAAATAACTTATAACATTGGAGGATCATGATGAATAAAATTTATGAAGGACATTTAGTTGGTACAGGTTTAAGAGTTGGGATAGTAGTTGCACGTTTTAATGAATTTATTACAGCGAAGCTACTAAGCGGATCACTTGATGCATTGAAAAGACATGGAGTTGCAGATGAAGATGTTGAAATAGCATGGGTTCCAGGAGCGTTTGAACTTCCGTTAATCGCTAAAAAGATGGCTGAATCGAACAAATATGATGCAGTTATTGCGTTAGGTACTGTAATTAGAGGTTCAACTTCTCACTATGATTATGTTTGTAACGAAGTAGCGAAAGGATTGGCTGCAACTGCCCTATCGACTGGAAAACCTGTTATGTTTGGTGTTTTAACAACAGATACAATTGAACAAGCAATCGAGAGAGCAGGAACAAAAGCAGGAAATAAAGGATGGGATTCTGCGGTAACTGCAATTGAAATGGCGAATCTATCCCGTTCTTTTGAATAATATATAAGTTTTTGTATAGAATTACAAGATATTGGTAATAATTTAAATTTAAGGGTATTCCAAAAAGACTATGGAAAAAAAGAATAGAAAATGGTACTCTTAATTAATGTGATAAGGTTAGTCCAAAAGTAGTAGACAGTTTGAAAAAATATACTACTCGGAAAGTTTTTTCGATAATGAGGGATTTATATGTTAATTCGTTATAAAAAGAATTATGAGAAAATCGCAATGGGGCTTCTTTCATTTATGCCGACTGAAAAGGACTTAAAGAACCTGCAAGCAACGATGAAGCAATATGATGAAGATGACACTCAGCAGTTATTCTTGTGGAAAGAAGAAGATATTGTAGGAATTATCGGAACAACAATCCATGACGGGAATCTTGTAGAAATTCAACATATCTGTGTCAATCCATCCCATCGATACCAAGGCATTGGGAAAAAGATGGTGAAGGCACTTAAAGAGCATTTTCCAGAACGTGAGTTACGACCAAATGAACATACCGCAGCCTTTTTTGAGAAATGTGATTTCTCGGAGAATGAAAAATGCGAAGAAGGACAGTCCTAAGACTGTCCTTCTTATTTTTCGTTCCTTAATTTTTGCTTTTTGATGAATTGTTTTTGTCTCTCAGCAATTACTTCACTTCTATCACGTAATCTATGTTTATGGATCAATTCTATATTTGATAAGTCACTCTTGGTCCCCCAAGGTATCCCAATTTGTAAAGCTTGGGAACCACAAGTTTCTATAAGGACTTGATCATTAAGTGGTAAGTTAATACTTTCATAGGGTGCGCCGATTTCAACTTCATGATATTTCTTTTGTAATATTTCAATCAACTTATCAACTTGTATGCCTAACTGAGATAAGGCAGTTTTTTGGGCTTTACATATCGTTAATGCACTTTTCATCATTCGTAAAGCACCTGCATGATTTCCACGCCGTTGATGATAAAGGGAAACTGCAATTTGAATTAAACCGACCCAATATTGCTTTCTTTCTGCAACAGGGTCTTTTTTCCAATGATCCTCTAATATTTCATGACATTCAAAATAGTCCCGGTCACAATGGAAGTGAATTAGATATTCAATATAAGCTTGAGGGTACAAGTGGCTTAACACACTCCTTTATCAATATGTATATGTAGTTTATCATATTTTCACATCCATAACATGGACTAAATAAGGTGCTCAGCAAAATGCCGAACACCTTATTGTCAAATTTTAGTTTTTCTTAGAACCAAGCTGCACCAACAATAATTAAAAGAATAAATAATACTACGATTAAGGCAAATCCGCCTCCGAAGTTATATCCGTCACCCATGTAAAATACCTCCTTAATTTTCTTGGTTACACAGTTATAGTATGGTTTTTACTTCTTCATGTGTGGGCGATTGTCCATATTAACACTATTTTTTTTGAAAAAATTTGGAACAAATATCCACAAACCTGATATGGCTTGAATGCAAATTATGTTCTATACTAATTATTGTGTTAAAATTAACTTGAATCAGCAGAGGTTCCTGCTGGTTAATGATAAAGCCTCAGGCGGAGACATGTGAGTTTCAATGGAAGCTTTATGGCCAGAAAGTTCAAAGAAAAAGAATGCCACTTCATGTGGTTACGTCTTTTTGACACACTTCCTGTAGGCCAAAATTCTGGGTGCAAATACACTTAGGCGTAATAATTAAATTGAAATTGTGATGAAGGGTTTTTTTGGTGAGATGAGCGAGGAATTACATTACAGCGTAAAAATAGACTCCTTTGAAGGTCCGTTAGACCTTCTTTTACATTTAATCAATCGATTAGAAATTGATATTTATGATATACCAGTAGCGGAAATTACTGAACAATACTTAATTTATATACATGCTATGAAAGTATTACAATTAGATATAGCAAGCGAATATCTTGTCATGGCTGCTACGCTTTTAGCAATTAAAAGTAAAATGCTGCTTCCAAAGCAGGAAGAAGAGCTTATTGACGAAAATTCAGAATTTGAATTTGAAGAAGACCCACGTGAAGATTTAATGAATCGCTTGATTGAATACCGCAAATATAAAAATGCTGCTGATGACTTAAAACATTTAGAAGAAGAACGGTCTCAGTTATTTACAAAACCTCCAAGTGACTTAAGTGAGTTTACGAAGGATGTTACAATCGATCATTCATTAGATGTCAATATCTATGACATGCTAGGAGCCTTTCAAAAGCTAATGCGACGTAAAAAACTGCAGAGACCATTAGCGACAAGAATCACAAGGCAAGAAATACCCATCGAGAAAAGGATGGAAGAGATTATTCATGAATTAAAAGGGTATCGTGGAAAAAAGAAATTCACAGAGCTTTTTCCATACCATGATAAAAATCATATGGTTGTCACATTCCTTGCGCTTCTTGAATTAATGAAAAAGAATGCTGTGTTAATTGAACAACAGAACAATTTTTCAGAGATTTATATATCGAGTATGGAAAGGGATTTTATGTAATGAAATTAATAGATTGGAAAGCCGTTATCGAAGGGCTTCTTTTTGCTGCCGGTGATGAGGGTTTGACATTAAAACAAATGGCACTTGTTTTAGAGATTAATGAGAGTACGGCTCTAGATATCATCAATGAATTAATAAATGATTATCAGCAAGCTGGCAGAGGTATTAATCTAGTTGAAGTAGCTGGAACCTACCAACTCACAACAAAAAAGGAACATGCCGTGTATCTAAAAAAACTAGTAGAATCACCTTCATCCTCTTCATTATCACAGGCTGCCTTAGAAACACTAGCAATTATTGCTTATCGTCAGCCGATTACACGTGCAGAAGTCGAAGAAATCCGTGGAGTGAAGACGGAAAGACCGATTCAAACCTTAATGGCAAAGGCATTGATTAAGGAAGTTGGACGTGTTGAAGGAACAGGGAGGGCTATTTTGTATGGCACAACGAAGGAGTTTTTAGAGTATTTTGGATTAAAAACTTTAAAAGAACTACCTCCACTTCCTGAAAAAGTAGATGAGGAATATGTTCAAGAGGAAGCAGACCTGTTTTTTGAAAGATTTCAAGAAACAATAGAAGATTCAAATTAATTCACCTTAAATAAGTTAACTATGGTAATATGAAGATATATCTAAGTGGAAAATGCTGGCTGATGAGGTGAAATTGTGATAATTAAAAAATGTAGTGGATTTGAGCTTGAGAAAACGTTAAAAAATACTTTTGAAGACTTCTTTAATCAATCTGAAGTCACATTCGTTGAAGATGGAGAAGAAAAAACTTTACAAGTCCTATATTTACGTTATTTTGATGAACAATTTACATCATTTACTCCTTTTGCTGAAGACCCAGTTTTTACAATTGATTCGAATGAAGTTTATTTCAAGGATCTCGTAGCATTAGTTTGTTTACTTAAAAACCCAGGGTACCGTCACCGTAAACGGGTATACCTCAATGAACAAAAACAATTTGAAGAACATTTTAAAGAGATACAATTTGAGAGATTGAAAGAAATTTTTACACATCTCCATCATAAAAACAGCTATGAAGTAAAATCACCACTGGAATTTTTACAACCATAAAAACAGACCCCAATTGCTAGTCTTTCGAGCAATTGGGGTTTTCTTTATTCTTGAACGCGCGGCTTTGTGGGATCACAATTTGGTTGATCGATTTCCTTTGCGGATTGGGCTAATTTAATTAAGTAATAACATTCTTCTCTTGCCATATGGTCTGCCATTAGTGGGGTAAGGACGCCTAGGATTTCTTTATTTAATTGCATCTCCTCTAACTCTTCAAGAAACCCTTTGAAAATTTTCATCTCTAATTCTACATCATTGTTAAAACGGGAAAGGGCAGGAAATTCATACTGATTGGTACGTAAGAATCCAACCATTTCTACTGCTTTCAAGTAAAAATCCTCCCATTCCTTAACAAATTTCTCGCTTTTTTTGAGTAATTCTTTTTCAACTCGGTCAACATTTGAAGATATTCCACCCGCGTGACCTGCAGCATCTAATAGCCAAATGAGGTGGTGATGAAGCGCATGAGTTGGTGGTACATTTTTTCCTTCTACTAGGAAGCTGGATACCCGAAGCCATTCATCTAATTCGTTGACCATATGATTGATAAAAGAAGGAGTAAGGCTAATTTTTACATTTCCAACCAATTGTTCTTTGATAATATCTAACTTTAAAATGCGAAGCTGTTCTCCTGCAATTCTACCTTCTTTAATAATAGCAATTAGTTGAACTGTAGAGAGAGGCTGACGTGCAGCATTTAACAAATAGTCAAATTTGTTTTTAAATTGTTTGGTTTGGGAAATTTTCGCTTCTTCACTAGGTGCTAATGAATCGTGTAAAAATCGACTGTGGTCACCTAAAATTTGCATCCAAAATTGGGTTTCAAATATAGCTTGCTCTTGAAAAGAATGGTTCAATTCGTTATACCTCCTAATAATGTATATCCATGTAATTAAATGAAAGTCATTTTTATTGATTAGGCGTTTGTCTTGATTTCTATATGTATCTGTATGTAGAAACGATAAAAGTGGTGAATCATAAACAGACATTTTCTCCCTTAAAGTCACGAAATTGGGTTACACGCATACGATAGTGACGATTAAACCCTAGGGAGGATTAAGATGAGCACCCCTGAAAAGTATGTAGAAGAAGTGAAACAATGGTTTTTGAAGCTGAAAGGTCAATTCGATAATGAACGGAATGAAGACCTGCAATCTTGTTTATCAAATTTTTCATCTTTCTTAGATTCAATAGAAGAGAATTTAACACCTACTAGTTTGCTTGAGTTGCAGGAGCAAGTGGAGAAACTTTATAATGCTGGATTAAGATTTACCGACCAGTCAAAAGATGAGCTTGGAGAGGTAAGAAGGGTAGGTATTGGTCAACATACATTACCACCTCTCCCATATGACTATGATGCGCTCGAGCCATATATTTCAAAAGAGATCATGAGACTGCATCATGATAAACACCATAAAAGCTATGTTGATGGTTTAAATAAGGCGGAGAAAATGATGGAAAAAGCACGCGACACAGGTGATTACGATTTATTAAAACATTGGGAAAGAGAAGCTGCTTTTAATGGTTCTGGTCACTATTTGCATACGATATTTTGGGAAGTGATGAAGCCAAAAGGTGGAGGAATGCCAGGGCGAGAATTGCTTCGGCAGATTAATAGGGATTTTGGGAGTTTTGAGGTGTTTAAGAGACATTTCAGTGAAGCTGCGAATAAGGTCGAAGGAGTCGGTTGGGCGATTCTAGTATGGTCGCCAAGGGCAGGACGCTTAGAAATCCTTCAAGCAGAACGTCATCAGTTCATGACACAATGGGATACGATTCCTTTACTCGTATTAGACGTTTGGGAGCACGCTTATTATCTACAATATAAAAACGTTCGTGCAGATTATGTGAAAAATTGGTGGAATATCGTCAACTGGAATCAAGTTGAACATCGGTTTAAGGAAGCTTCAAAACTTCAATGGAAACAGTATTAGTTACTTATTTGCTAAGCTGACCCTGTGCTGGTCAGTTTTTTTGTGTCTATTTTACTATCTAACTCCAGGTGCCCTCCGTTTTTCTAGTTTTACATATTTTATTCATATAGTTGGACATGTTCTGCATACACTTTTACAAAACAGCAAAAGGGACGGGGATCGAATGACATTAATTCGCAGAAGAATTTTTATACTTACCATCACTGTTATGGTTCTCTTAGGCTTAGTTCCTCAAAAAACGAGCGCGCTTTCTGTTAGTGCAAAAGGTGCGATCTTAATAGAGCAAGAGTCTGGTAGAATATTGTTTGAAAAAAATGCTCATCAACGTATGAGAATCGCAAGTATTACAAAAATCATGACAGCTATTTTAGCCATTGAATCAGGGAAACTTGACGAGATGGTAAAGGTGAGTAATAAAGCTGTACGAACAGAAGGCTCCTCATTATATTTAAAGCCAAACGAACAAATAAAGCTTGAGGATCTAGTTTATGGATTGATGTTACGATCTGGAAATGACTCTGCAGTTGCTATCGCCGAGCATGTGGGTGGTAGCTTGGAAGGCTTTGTTTTTATGATGAACCAAAAAGCTGCTGAAATTGGTATGCAAAATACAGAGTTTGCAAATCCTCATGGCTTGGATGACCACGAGAATCACTATTCATCTGCTTATGATATGGCCATATTAACAAGATATGCGATGATGAACGAAAAATATCGGGAGATTGCCGGTACAAAGGTACACCGTGCACCTAATCCTACTGAGAAATGGGATCGTGTTTGGAGAAATAAAAACAAGTTACTTACGAAGCTTTACCCGTATAGCACAGGTGGAAAAACAGGCTATACCAAGCGTGCAAAACGGACCTTGGTATCAACTGCAACAAAGGATGGTATTGATTTAATAGCGGTAACGATTAATGCATCTGATGACTGGAATGATCACATGAATATGTTTAACAGAGCTTTTGAAACGTATGATTTAGTGAAGCTCATCAAAGAAGGCGATGTTCAAACAGATAATCGTTTTTATAAAGGGAAAGTATTTGTGGATCATGACTTTATGTACCCTCTTAGTGAGGAAGAGAGAAAAAATGTTAAACTCGATATTTCATTGTTAGAACCTGAAAAAGAGTGGCGTAAACCAGAAACAGTTCCTGATATTGTAGGGACTATTACGGTGAACCTTGGTGATGAGACAATTGAAGAGATGCCTATCTATTTTGATAACGGCAATGTGAAAAGGTCCAAGGAAACATTCTGGGAAACACTGAAAAGTATTTTTCTAGTAATTTTAGGGGTTAGATGACATGGTTAATATCATTTGGGTTGCGATGACAATTATCGGTATTATCTTTGCGATTGTGAATGGAACAATTAGTGAGGTAAACGAAGCGATCTTTAAGGGAGCATCCGAAGCAGTTACTATTTGCATCGGTCTAATTAGTGTCCTGGTTTTTTGGTTAGGACTTATGAGAATTGCACAAGAGGCAGGGTTATTAGAAAAACTTTCAAAATTATTCCGCCCTCTCGTTAGTCGAATATTCCCAGAGGTTCCTGTCCAACATCCAGCAATGGGGTATATGCTTTCAAATATGATTGCTAATATGTTTGGACTCGGCAATGCCGCAACACCCATGGGAATTAAAGCGATGGAGCAGTTGAAGGAGCTAAATGGCGGAAAAACGTCAGCAAGCCGCTCAATGATAACTTTTCTAGCAATTAATACAGCGAGTGTAACCCTCATACCTACAACAGTTATTGCAATTAGAATGACCTATAATTCTGAAAATCCAACTGAAATAGTAGGGCCTACTCTTGTTGTAACTATTATTTCTGCTATAGGTGCCATATTGATTGATCGTTATTTTTATTACCGAAGAGTGAAGAAGGGTGGCGTTGAAAAATGAATATGATAAACACCTTGTCACTCTGGCTTATACCTGGCATAATTGGATTCATACTATTGTACGGAACTGCAAAAAGAATCCCTACCTATGAAACTTTTGTAGAGGGTGGTAAGGAAGGAATAAAAATTGCCTTTTCTATTATCCCGTATTTAGTTGGAATGTTAGTTGCAATTTCGATATTTAGAGCTTCAGGCGCAATGGACTTTTTCATTAATTTAATTCGCCCTGCACTAGAATTCGTTGGCTTCCCAGCAGAAATTGCTCCACTAGCTTTAATAAGGACAATGTCTGGTACAGCTGCTTTAGGTATGACAACGGATCTTATTGCTACATATGGTCCGGATTCTTTTATTGGTAGACTTGCATCAATTATGCAAGGAAGTACGGATACTACCCTTTATGTATTAACAGTCTATTTCGGAGCAGTTGGAATTAAAAAAATGGGAGATGCGCTGAAAGTTGGTCTACTAGCTGATTTATTAGGAATAATTGTAAGTATCATAGCAGTTACTTTAATATTTGGTTCTTAAAAAACACGTAAAAATAGCGTGTTTTTCTTTTTTTTAGGAAACTTCTGGGTTGGGCATACTAGAGAATGTTTTTATCTTGTGAAAACACAAAGAAACAAGTAAGATGTTTAAGGGGTGAGCATAGATGGAACGTTTACAGAAAGTAATAGCACATGCAGGTGTAGCATCAAGAAGAAAAGCTGAGGAACTTATTGCTGCCGGACATGTTAAGGTGAATGGTAAGGTTGTAAAGGAGCTAGGGATTAAAGTAGGCTCAAACGATAAAATTGAGGTAAGCGGCATTCCACTTGAAAGAGAAGAGCCTGTTTATTTTTTATTTTATAAACCGCGTTCTGTGATATCTAGTGTAAGTGATGATAAGGGTAGAAAAGTTGTAACGGACTTTTTCCCAGAGACAAAAGAACGTATTTATCCAGTTGGAAGACTCGATTATGATACGTCCGGATTGCTTTTACTAACGAATGACGGTGAGTTTGCAAATCTTTTAATGCATCCTAAGTATGAGATTGAGAAGGTTTATGTGGCGAAACTTAAGGGTATTCCAGCAAAAGAAAAGCTTCGTCAATTAGAAAGAGGAATAAAGCTAGAAGATGGTAAGACGGCTCCTGCTAGAGTGAAGCTTATTTCAATGGATAAGCGTAAACAAACTTCAATTGTCGAAATTAGCATTCATGAAGGAAGAAACAGACAGGTTAAAAGAATGTTTGAGGCGATTGGACATCAAGTAATGAAGCTTAAGAGAGAAAAGTTTGGCTTCCTTACACTAAACGGCTTAACTACTGGTGAGTTCAGAGAACTGCTTCCACATGAAGTTAAACAATTAAGAGCTTTAGCAAGTACGAAAAATAATCGTTTGTAGGGAATGGATTTGTTCAGGTCAAAGAAGCTTTACTCGCCTATTTTATAAGACAAAGCATGACTAAATTACATGAATTTTTTTGGAAAATTAGCTTTCTCTTAAATCTCATGAAATTTAGCGCAACGTTGATTGGCGATAATGGTTCTCAATTGTCACATAACCTTCAAAATGTATGCAATGTTGCTATATTAATAAGTGCTATAATGGCAAAGGAAGTACACATCAAAACAAACATAAAGGGAGATTTCAATGGACAAGAAAAGGCGACGATTAGTTATGCGGACCGTCATATTATTACTTCTCGGCGCTGCACTCGTTTATACATTGTATATCAATTTCTTTACTAGTAAGGAAAAAGTTGCAGTAGGGGATAAGGCACCAGATTTTGTCGTAACAGATTTGAACGGGAAAGAACACCATTTGTCGGAGTATAGAGGGGAAAAAGGTGTGTTCTTAAACTTCTGGGGTACTTGGTGTGAACCGTGTCAACGTGAATTCCCATATATTGATACACATTATCAGGAATATAAGAATCAAGGTATTGAAGTCATCGCAATCAATGTTGGTGAGCCGAAGTTTAGTGTTAATAATTTTATTGAAAAGTATGACTTATCATTTCCTGTTGTAATCGATAAAGGAAACCAGTTGTTAAATGCCTATGGAATTGACCCCTTGCCAACAACTTTATTAATTGATAAAGATGGAGAAGTTGTGAAAATAATCACGGGCGAGATGACAAATAAGATGGTACGAGATTATATGGAGCAAATTAAGCCATAGGGAGTTATTTTTATGGAAAACGTTAAATGCGAATGTGGGCATGTAAATCCACATGGTACAATTTTTTGTGAGGCTTGTGGTAAACCTGTCCAAAACGAAGAAGAAAAACAGGGTGAAAAAGAGAAAAAGCCATTGCTTGATATGAGGTATGAGGGTAGTGCAAGGCGCTCTCAAACTTATAATAAAACAATCGTTGATAAAATATGGAATTTCTTTTCCTCTGTAAAAGTGGGGATTTGGATCATCGTTGTGCTTCTAATTGCTTCTGCATTAGGGACAATTTATCCGCAAGAATTATACATACCTCCTGCGATGAATCCAGCAGATTTCTATGAACAAGAGTATGGTATCACTGGAAGATTATATTATCAGTTAGGTTTCCACAACCTTTATGGTTCTTGGTGGTATATGATTCTAATTGCAATGCTTGGTATTTCCTTAATTATTTGTAGCATAGACCGTGTAGTACCACTGTATAAAGCATTAAAAAAACAGGGGGTTACACGTCATGAAAGCTTCCTAAAAAGACAACGTGTATATGGAAAAAACACTGTTGAAAATATTGATAAGGACTTTGAAAATGTTAAGGATAAATTAAGGAAGAAACATTATTCTGTCCGTGAAGAAAATGGGAATATTTTAGCCGAAAAGGGTCGTTTTTCTCGATGGGGGCCATATGTAAACCATTGTGGACTTATTCTTTTTCTTATTGGTGCAATGCTCCGTTTTGTACCTGGAATGTACATTGATGAAGTACTCTGGCTTCGTGAGGGAGAAACAGCAAGTGTTCCAGGAACAGATGGGAAATATTACTTAAAGAGTGAACGATTTCTTGTAGAAGTTTACGAGAAGGGCAAAGAAAAAGAAGTATTTGATGAAGCGATTGAACTTGCCGGAAATGCAATGGTAGTTAAAAACTATCAAACAGATGTTACTTTATTCGAACGAACAGATGAAATTATTCCTGGGGTGGAACCAGAATTAAAAGAAGTTAAATCTCATGAAATTCGAGTAAATGAACCATTAAAGCATGACCATTATGCAGTCTACCAAGTTGATTATAAATTAAATGAATTTAGCACGATGTCCTTTACAATGGTAGATAAAGAGACGAACCAGGAATTTGGTTCAATTACAATTAACTTAACAGATCCGCAAGATAAATATGATTTAGGTAATGGATATTCAATCGAGTTAGCAAGCTATTTCCCTGATTTCTATTTTAATGATGAAGGGGAGCCTGCCACAAAAACAAAGATTCCAAATAACCCAGCATTCGTATTTAAAATGTATGCTCCGGATAAACCAGAAGGTGAAATCAGTTTCGTAGCTATTCAGCAAAATATCGAACCTGTGGGTGAGAATAAGTATAAAATGGCTTTTTCTGGTATTGATATGAAGAATGTATCTGGATTAACAGTTAGAAGAGACTTTACTTTATGGTTACTTGCTGTGGGTGGTGCAATCTTTATGATTGGTGTTATTCAAGGATCATACTGGCATCATCGTCGGATCTGGATTCAGCGAAAAAATAATGAAGTTATTGTTGCAGGACATACAAATAAAAACTGGTTTGGTTTGAAAAATGAAATTCGTTATGTTTTGGCCGATACCGGAATCGCCGAACCTATCGATCAAGTTGATGCGAAAAATAAGGAAAGTAAGGAGGGATAAAAATGGCTGAATTAAGTTCAAATTTACTATATGCTGCTTTTATTCTCTATCTTGTGGCAACATTTGTATTTGGTGGAGCGATTCGAGATAAAAAAAGTTCAAATGGATTTAACCGCTGGTCCCATGTCGGAATTTCTATTACAATCATTGGATTTGCTGCACAGTTAGGCTATTTTTTTACAAGATGGATTGCAGCAGGACATGCACCAGTAAGTAACCTATTTGAATTTATTACATTTTTCGGTATGATGCTAGTCCTAGCGTTTATCATTATTTACTTTATATATAAAACAAGTATTTTAGGACTGTTTACTTTACCGATTGCATTATTAGTTATTGCTTATGGAAGTATGTTTTCAAGAGAAATCTCTCCATTAATTCCAGCTTTACAAAGTGACTGGCTCCACATTCACGTTACAACAGCGGCATTAGGGCAAGCAATTCTTTCAATAAGTTTTGTCGCAGGAATCCTTTATCTTTTAAAAGGTGTAGATCAGTCTGTTAAAAGCAAGGAAACATTCTGGTTAGAATTTGTTATGTATACATTAGTTGTTGTTGTTGGATTTGTAGCCATTTCAACTGCATTTGGAGCTATGAAATATGAATCTGTGTTTTCATGGGTCGATAAAGACGGCGTTGAAGCTGAGATGGTATATAAATTACCTGCTTTGGTAGTACCTAATGAAGGCGAATTACTAACAGATGGCAAGTTTTCTAGCGGGATTGAATTACCTGCCTTATTAAGTGCTAGAAAAGTAAATACATTACTTTGGTCAATAATTTCAGGATCTATACTATATGGATTACTTCGTTTGATTTTACGTAAACGAGTAGGTGCAGCTCTACAGCCTTTAACAAGAAAATTAAACCTAGACTTAACGGATGAAATTGGTTACCGTTCAGTAGCAATTGGGTTTCCAGTTTTCACGTTAGGCGCGTTAATTTTTGCAATGATTTGGGCGCAAATTGCATGGACTCGCTTCTGGGGCTGGGATCCCAAAGAAGTATGGGCACTTATTACTTGGCTCTTCTATGCAGCATTTTTACACTTGAGGCTTTCAAAAGGCTGGCATGGTAAAAAATCTGCATGGCTTGCGGTCGTTGGATTCTTCATTATTATGTTTAATACTATATTTGTAAATTTAGTTATCGCTGGATTACACTCATACGCATAAGAAAAGAAGCCTTCATCATGTGATGAAGGTTTTTTATCTAACATTTATTGTGGCGAATTATCGACTTTTCTCTCATTGGATAAACTAGTGTGATATATGTTATAGCAAATTATGAAATTTTTATGTACGATAGTGTTGTAGAGAAATATTCTTTCGGAAAGAAAATGGAGGAATAAGAAAATGGAAAATGAAGCGAAAATTTTAGTTGTCGATGATGAAGAAAGAATTCGTCGTTTACTTAAAATGTATTTAGAAAGAGAAAATTATGTAATTGAAGAAGCGGAGAATGGAAATATTGCCTTAGAAAAGGCTTTGAAAAATGATTATGACCTTATTCTATTAGACCTCATGATGCCAGAAAAAGACGGAATTGAGGTATGCCGCGATTTGCGTGAGAAAAAATCAACTCCAATTATTATGCTTACTGCAAAAGGAGAAGAAGTAAACCGCGTGCAAGGCTTTGAAGTCGGTACTGATGATTATATAGTGAAGCCATTTAGTCCAAGAGAAGTTGTTCTTCGAGTAAAAGCTTTGCTAAGAAGGGCCTCACTTACAACCTATCTTCAAACTGAAACAACTGCTAAAGATGTAATCGTGTTTCCTCATCTAACAATTGATAATGATGCACACCGTGTGCTTGCAGATGGCAAGGAAGTAGGCTTAACACCGAAGGAATACGAACTCTTATGCTTTTTAGCAAAATCACCTGACAAAGTATTTGACCGTGAACAACTATTAAAAGAAGTATGGCATTACGAATTCTTTGGTGATTTGCGTACTGTAGATACACATGTGAAACGCTTGCGTGAAAAGTTAAATAAAGTGTCTCAGGATGCAGCAAAAATGATAGTAACTGTATGG
Source organism: Ferdinandcohnia sp. GQ5 (assembly GCF_059759275.1). Classification (NCBI taxonomy): domain Bacteria; kingdom Bacillati; phylum Bacillota; class Bacilli; order Caryophanales; family Bacillaceae; genus Ferdinandcohnia; species Ferdinandcohnia sp. GQ5. The sequence continues at coordinate 86,851 of NZ_JCAXEW010000008.1, read as the reverse complement.
GGCGTAGGTTATAAATTTGAGGTCGGCCAAGAATGAAATTTTGGAGAAGTGTAGTAGGAAAACTATGGGCAACCATTCTTTTACTGTTTTCCTTTGTGTTATTTGTTTTAACAATACTCTTCATGGAGTATTTTGAGAATTACCATATCCAAGAAGCTGAAAGAAGTTTAACTCAACTTGCTGCTAATATTGCTGTTATTATGGAGCAGCATGAGGATAAAAATGTAGCTAGGACCCTTGCGTGGGAGCTTGTGAATGATGAAACAAAGGTTATTATAGCAGCAGACGAAAACACGTTATGGGTATCTCCAGATCGAGCGGCTGTACCCAACATTCCCGTTACAGTTATTACAGAAGACCCAGATCTTAAACGTGTTATTACAAACGATCAAAACGCAAGCAAAAAGATAAAACTAACAGAGAATGAAAAAACTTCACAAGAGCAAAGACAAGAACTATTTGTGGTTGGTGCCCCACTTCACATCGAAAATGATCAGATGGGTGCAGTTTTTCTCTATCAATCCTTAGATGTAGTTCAAAAGACTACCAGGGATACAACTCAATTCATAATATTGGCTGCTGGTATCGGAATTGTCCTAACCACAGTTTTTGCCTTCTTCCTATTAACTCGTATTACAGCTCCGTTACGGAAAATGCGGGAAGCCGCTACTGAAGTAGCTAAAGGGAAATTTGATACAAAGGTTCCTATACTAACTCATGACGAAATTGGCGCTTTAGGAATGGCACTAAACCAAATGGGGAGGCAGTTGAAATATAACATAAATGCCCTTAATCAGGAGAAAGAGCAACTTGCAAGCATATTAAATAGTATGGCGGACGGAGTTATCACTTTAAATCGTGATGGCACGATATTGGTAACAAACCCTCCTGCAGAACGCTTTTTGCAAGCTTGGTATTACCAACAAGGTATGTATCAGGACGTTGGTCAGGAGCTTCCACCAGAGGTCAAGGATTTATTTCAACGTTCCGTTACATTTGAAAAGGAGCAATTTATTGAAATTAGTCTTCAAGGTAGAACATGGGTTATTTTAATGAGTCCGCTTTACAATCAGACGTATATAAGGGGTGCCGTTGCAGTACTTCGCGATATGACGGAGGAAAGACGTTTGGACAAGCTACGTGAAGATTTTATTGCAAATGTTTCTCACGAACTGCGAACTCCGATCGCAATGCTCCAGGGCTATAGTGAAGCAATTATGGATGACATAGCGAGCTCCGAGGAGGAGCGAAAGGAAATTACCAAAGTCATCTATGATGAGTCATTAAGAATGGGTCGACTTGTCAACGAATTATTAGATTTAGCTAGAATGCAATCAGGGAATATTACCTTAAATAAAGAAAAAGTTGATTTCGATACCCTTATTAATCGTGTGATTCGGAAATTTCAAGGTTTAGCTAAGGATAATCAAATAACTCTAACTGCAAAAAAGGTAGACGAAATTGGTGAAATTTATATAGACTCTGATCGCATTGAGCAAGTTTTTACAAACTTAATTGATAATGCGATTAGACATACCGATGAAAATGGTCAGGTTGAAGTACATGTTACTGGTCAAGAAACCTCAATAAAAGTTGATATTAAAGATACAGGTTCTGGTATTCCAGAAGAAGATTTACCTTTTGTATTTGAACGTTTCTATAAAGCGGACAAGGCTAGAACAAGAGGGAAATCTGGTACTGGTTTAGGGCTTGCGATTGTAAAAAACATTGTTAGTGCACACAACGGGAATATATCAGTCCATAGTAAGCTTGGTGAAGGAACGACATTTACATTCGTAATCCCTCGAAAAAGTGAATAATTTGAAAGAACGTGGCGAAGATTCTTGTTCCATAAGAAACAATTTCCTTGTAAAATAAAAACTCTTCTTGTAATATAGGGATTGTTAAATAGAAAATTAAATATTTATTGAATCTTAGGTGTCAGAGAATGTAGATATTTCTTTATTCTCTCTAAGACTTAAAAGGGAATCTGGTGTAAATCCAGAACTGCCCCCGCAACTGTAAAAGTGGACGAAATGAGAAAAACCACTGTATGACTGGATGGCAAATGCTGTTCAACATATGGGAAGGACTCAAAGTAGGAAGAAGCTTAAGTCAGTAGACCTGCCTAATTCATTCCTTTTTTAATTCTCCGGGGTGCGGGAATTTGCGTTTAAACACCATGCTTTTTTGTTGTTTTTCTGTAATATCTTCAAAGCTCACCCCAAGGGTGAGCTTTTATTATTTTATTCCGCAGAAGCAAGACACTTCTGCGAAATAAAATAATGCCTCCGGCGGATAACACGATTTTTCAAAGGAAATTTTCGATCTGTAAGATCAAAGACTAAGAACGCCACATCCTGTGGCAACGTCTTTATGACCCACTTCCTGCGGGCCTTAAAATCGGGCGCAAATACGCCAAGGCTCATTTGATTCGATGTTAGGTGTATAACACACTTATTCATACACATATTTTAACAAAAGGGGAGCTAGAAACATGAAAAAACTATTAGTTTCTTTACTATCATTGGGAATTTTATTTGGATGCAGCAATGCCCCATCTACAAATGAATCTTCCAACAACAAAGCTGAAACTGTAGATAAAGAAGAAGCAGCAGAGATTGTTACAGTCGTTATATCCAAAAACAATGGTGAAGAAATCATTGTAGAAAAAGAAATTAAAATTGAATCAGGAAAAGAAGTTACAGTTATGGACATCATGGAAGCAAACTTTGACGTCGAAACACAATTCGATGGTGCTTTTGTTGCCAGCATTAATGGCGTTGCAGGAAGTGAAGAAGAAAAGACATCATGGTTTTATTCTGTTAATGGTGAAGAAGCTATGGTAGGAGCTAATGAATACAAATTAGAGCCTGAAGATAAGATCGAATTCGATCTCCATAAGTGGGAATAATGAATTTATCCGTAAAAAACTTAACGCTCTTATCGATGCTAATCGCATTGTCCGTTGTAGGTCGTATTACATTTACATTCCTTCCGAATGTTCAGCCTATGACAGCGATTATCGTGATAACTAGCTTATTTTTGGGTCCCATCTATGGTGTGATTGTTGCTGTTTTTGGTTCTATATTAACGAATCTTGTAATGGGAATGGGTTTATGGACTATTGGCCAAATCATAGCATGGGGGATAATTGGGTTAATCAGCGGTGCATTACGAAGGTATCGAGATCGAATTCCTGTCATATTATTAGCCATATATGCAGTATTCTGTGGTTTCTTATATGGCTTTGTCATCTCAATTCCTCTTTATTTATTCTCGGGTAAGTTCTTTGCCTATTACTTAGCTGGATTACCATTTGATATGAGTCATGCAATTGGAAACGGAGTATTTTTTCTCATACTATATCCAATCTTGAGATTACTATTTTTAAAAAATGTAACAATTGCAAAGTAAGGAAGAATATTACCAAAATATTCTTCCTTTTTTTATTAATTCATACTATATTGGGAGTGTAACTTTTTTTTAAAACATTCGACTAATGAAATGAACGGGAGGATTTGCAAATGGATTCCTTGTTTGAGGAACTATATGAAAAGTATCATCACGATGTCTTCTCCTTCTTATTTTATATGGTAAAAAATCGTGAACAAGCTGAAGATCTCGTTCAGGAAGTTTATATAAGAGTTTTAAAATCATATGATAGATTCGAAGGAAAAAGTAGTGAAAAAACATGGTTGTTTTCAATTGCAAGACATGTCGCGATTGATTCGTTCCGGAAACAAAAAGGGTGGAAACAGCGAATAATGGATTCCTTTGATTGGAGTCGTCAAGAGGTAAAAGATTTTGCACCACTTCCGGAAGAAATAGCATTGCAAAATGAACAGGTTCAAATGATGTACCGTTGCTTGGAAAACTGTACAACAGATCAGCGTATGGTACTGATATTACGATATATCCAATCACTTTCGATTGCAGAGACTGCTGAAGCTTTAGGGTGGACGGAGAGTAAAGTCAAGACAACTCAGCACAGAGGTCTAAAGGTATTAAAGAAGTATATGGAGGAATCAGGCGTAAAGGAGGGGATAGATGATGAAAAAATCAAAGTGGAGTGATGAACAACTCGAGCAGATGCTTACGCAAATGCCAGGTGTAAAAGACAAACGGAAGCCACAAGAGATTTATCAAAATATAACCCTTAAAATGAATAAGAAAAAGAGAAAAATGTGGCTTGTCCCTACCCTTGCATCTGCAGCAGCAGCGCTTCTATTATTCATCTTAGCTCCTTCTTTCATTAATAATATGAACAGTTCAAGCTTCGACTCAGCACAAATGGCAAGAGAAAATACAAATATTACTATGGATTCAGAGAATAGAGAAGCATCATCAAAGGACGAATCATTTAGCACATTGCAAAAAGAAGAGGAACCACAACAAGATGAAGAGGCTGGAATATATTCATTTGAGGGACAGCCAAGCAATAGTTACGCTGTAAAAACTGTAGGGGAAAATGAAGTCCTTCTAACATATGGTGTGTATTTGGGCGGTGTAATGTTTCCTTCTGTCGTTTCGGTAATCGTCGATTCTAACGGGGAAAATGTTGTTGAACAATGGCAAAAGACAGTTCCAAGAGTAAATGAAGTTATTCGTAAAAACAAGGAATGGGGCATTGACGAAATATCAAATTCATATTTTGAGGATTTTTCAGAAGTTGTAACGAAAGACAATTCAAAAGCTGTAAGGGTGGACGTAAATAACTCAATTAATACTGAGTCTTTTGCTACTGCTGAAGCTGCAGAATTTTCACATACAATTAGTTCGTTCCGTTATTTGTTAGAAGACTATCAACATGTTGAACTTTTCCAAAATAATCAACAAGGAATTACTATCGGGCAAACAGGTATCATTGAGAATTATATTGATGTTGAAAAAGATACCAAAAAGGCATACCTGTATTATATAAATGATAGTTCAGACCGCAAAATATTAGCTTTAACTTATGAGGATTTTAATACGATTGAACAAGCACTGGAAGCTATGAAAGTGGAGGCTAAACAAGGCGATTATAACCTACATCCACCAATTATATCTGAAATTAAACAAATTAAAGCAGATGGTTCTAATTTAGAAATTCATTTTAGTGATGACTCGGACTTAGAGAATACAGATAATTATATCCTTATGCTAGATGCAATTATGCTAACCGCTAAAGAGTTTAATTTTGAGACTGTTACTTTTTACGGAAATATTGACCAAATTGGTGATGTGAGAATAGGGGAACAGGTACCTGTACCACTCGCACCAAATCTAATTCAATTGCAATAAGAGACACTAAGTTGTCTCTTTTTTTTGCTTTAAATATATGATTTTTATAGGGTGTAACTAGGCAGTATGACCTTCTTGGTTATGAAAAGTATTACTTTATTTACATAATTTAAGAAAATTTTTCAAATAATGTAAGGGTGTCCCTTATTTGCTTAGTAAATAGAGAAAATGTTAGATAGGGGGTGTCCTTGAATCTAAACATAACGGGTTCACATTTTCATAGTATCTTTGTTCAATATTTTGAGGAGGATCAAAATGTTTGGTAAACGATTTGCAATTGTTGCTATTTTAGCAGTTTGTACAGGATTACTCTTTATGGGAGGACGTAATGTCATCGCACATGAACTACCTAGTAACACCGCAACAGAGGAATGGGCATGGCCAGTCATAGGGAGAATCACTGATACATTCGGAACGAGACAGGGGAATCACAAGGGTTTAGATATCGCTGCTCCACTTGGTGATCACATATATACGGTTGAGGAAGGAATCGTGAAAAAATCATATTACAAGGGTTCATATGGGCATGTCGTTTTTATTGAGCATCCTAATGGATATGAGACAGTGTATGCACATTTAAGTAAGCGAAATGTTCAAGAAGGAGAAAAGGTCGTAAAAGGTCAATTAATTGGTCATATCGGTAGTACGGGCAATTCAACAGGTCCACATTTACATTTTGAAGTACATAATGGAGAATGGAATGCTTCTAGAAATAATGCGATTGACCCTCTTTATATGCTAACCGATGAACAAATTCTAGTTCCTACATTAATGGAATTGGAAAAAGAGGGCGTTGAAGTTTCAAAAAAGCTTGAAACCTATACAGTGAGGGCTGGGGATTCATTATCAGTAATTGCGAATAGGGTAGGTTTATCAGTTGAAGAAATCAAAATGTTAAATCAGTTAACAGATGATTTAATTTTTCCAAATCAAATTTTAATTGTCGAAAAATCCTAAATAATTTTGAGCTTTTCTATTCCCCTATAGTGACAAGTTCATGTATAATAAGAAAAACTTTGGGGGGATTCGTTATGCGAACTGATTATCACAATCATTTAGAGCTTGGAACGCTTGAATTAGACTATTTAATGAAGTTTATTGACGAAGCAAAGGCAAAAAAAATTGACCATTTTGGGATTTCTGAACACGCATATCATTTTTATCAGACAAAAGATATTCTGAGTAATCCTTGGGTTGATGCAAGAAGATATTATGACATGAAGGATTATGTAGATTTATTTAAGCTTGCCTGGAAAAATAATATTGATGTAAAGATGTCAATTGAAATGGATTATACACCTGGAAAGCATGCAGAAATGGAAAAATTCATTTCTTCTTATGATTTTGATTATGTAATTGGCTCCATTCATTGGGTTGGCGATTTTGGAATTGACCTTGCGGAGTTCCGTGAAGAATGGGATAAAAGGGATCTACATGATACATATACAAAGTATTATGATCAGGTGATTACATTGGCAGAATCAAACCTATTTGATATTATCGGCCATATTGATCTAGTCAAGATTTTTAAATATATTCCTGAAGATGAGGAGTTTCTCCTGCATCAATTTGATCGTGCAACTACCGCATTAGCAAACTCAAAAACATGCGTTGAAATTAGTACAGCTGGATTACGAAAGCCTATTGGAAAGCTTTATCCAGATCCTCGACTACTGCAAATGTGCTTTAACAAAAACATTCCTATCGTCTTGTCATCAGACGCACATCGACCACAGGATGTAGGAGCAGATTTTGATCAAGCAATTGAACTAGCTAAGAGTGTAGGCTACAAAACCTTAATGACATTTGAAAAAGGGGAACGCATTGAAGTTCCACTCGGATAAACGAACGACAAAAAGCAGGCATTGCCTGCTTTTTACCATTTTAAAAAAAGAACCCTAAAACGAAAGGGTTCTTCTTTTAATATAAGGACTATTCAAATTTTAGTGGATCACCGTCGAATGGCTCGTCGGCTACCTTAATGGAATCCGTTGGGCAACCTTCAAAAGCATCGATCATGTCTTCCTCTAATATTTCTGGAATTTCTACAATTCCTTGGTTATCATCAAGTGTTACAAATGCGATTCCGTCATCATCGTAATCGTAGATGTCAGGTGCAGCTGCACCACATGCACCACATGCGATACAAGTTTCTTTGTCAACAATGGTATACTTTGCCATGTTTACTTTACCTCCCAAAAAATCGTTACATGTATAAAATGTATATTTATAGTAGTTCCCCATCCTACTTCCTCATAGCATGGAAACAGCTTCCTCATACTCATTGTATAGCTGTTCACAAAACTTTTCAATAAAAATATATAGTGAGATTGCTTATTCTAAAGGGGTTTTTCACGTTTGACAAGCATGTTCATAATTCCACACGAAAACATCCCACTTTTCGTTATTATTTGATAAAATAATAGTAACATTCGTTCGACAATTTTCCATCTATTTCGTCGTTTAAAGGGGGGGGAGAAACCGTGAACATTACTTATCGTTCAATCTTAATCTTGTATAGTTTGCATAAACTAGATGGTGAACGCACTGTTTATGGGATTCATCACTTGTTGAACGGTAAAAAATCCTCCCAAACGATTGGGGATGCGAATTTATTTGGTCTCACTCCTTTATTCGGTATTCTAAGGCCGATCGGAAGGGAACAGGTTGAGAAGGAAATACAAATCCTTCGTGAACATGCTCTAATTGAAGAAATAACAGCTTCAAGTAATAAATTTACCATTACATCTCTTGGTGAACGTGTATTAAAAAAGGAATTTGAAAACAAACCGATTCCTCCCCATTTAAATGGCTGGAAGCACAATGAACAATCCATCTTACTATGGCGTAGGCTTTCATTGTTAACGCAGGTATTGTCGAATTTAGTAAATGGGAAAAAACAGTATACTCCTATCCAACAAGAGGATTCAATTGTTGACTGGGTAAAAGGATTCTTAATTAAGTATGGACATACTCGATTTACATTATCAGAAGCCATTTACAATGAGGTTTTGTCGGTCCTTGAAATGGTCACAGAGCTTGAATCAACTATTTTTGTCATGAGGCTGACCAGTTCAGCGAGAATTGGCTATACTATCGATCAGATTAGTTCTTTACTAGGTGAGGATGAAATATGGTGCCAGGTTCTCTTTTTACATACCTTACATACAATCATTCATCATCTTGAAATGAATAGGCACAGTTTCCCTCTTCTAGGTTCTATGATCGAGGCTAATCATCAAGAGGAAGTATTGCTAACAGTTTCAACAAAGAAAACGTATCAATTGCTATTACAGGGTAAAACAATCGATGAAATTGGAATCATTCGAAATCTAAAACGGAATACAATTGAAGATCATATTGTAGAAGTTACACATCAAAAACCTGATTTTTCAATTGACCGTTTCGTTACTCACGAGCATCAGCAGCAGATTTTATCTGTATATAAGACATTAAATGTAAAGCAATTACGACCTTTAAAGGAAAAATTGTCAAATGACATCTCGTATTTTGAAATTAGGCTAGTCCTTGCAAGATTTGGTGGTAAACATGGATCTTAATTTAGTTTTAAAAGAAAAATTTAATCATTCTACGTTCCGAGAAGGGCAAAAGGAAATTATAGAAGATATTTTAGCTGAACATGACGTCATGGCCCTCTTACCAACTGGTGGAGGAAAATCACTGTGTTATCAGCTTCCTGCTCAAATTCTCGATGGTAGTGTACTTATCATTTCACCACTTGTTGCACTTATGGAAGATCAGGTTCTTCAAATAAGAAAAATGGGTGAAAAAAGGGTAATTGCCCTTAACAGTTTTTTATCGATCGAAAGAAAACGTAAGGTTATTTCGAGTTTGCACAACTATAAATATATTTTTGCCTCCCCAGAAATTCTCCAGTCAAAATTTATATTAAATCGATTAAAAGAAATTCGTTTTTCTATGTTTGTGGTGGATGAAGCACATTGTATCTCGCAATGGGGACATGATTTTCGTCCAGACTATTCCCGATTGGGCGAGATTCGCCGTGAAATCGGTTCCCCACCTTGTTTAGCGTTAACCGCTACAGCTACAAAAGAGGTTCTAGGGGATATTAGCAGGACATTACAATTGAATGACCCGAAAATGCACATCCACTCGATCGATCGACCAAATATTGCAATAATGGTGAAAAAGGTTAATTCGATAGAGGAAAAGAAAGATTTGCTCTTGAATTATCTAAAAGATTTGCAAGGGCCAGGAATTATTTATTTTTCAAGTCGACTATGGGCCGAAAATATTGCCCAATTTTTAAAAGATGAAGGCTTTGACCGAGTTGCTTATTATCATGGTGGAATGGAACAGGAAAAAAGAATGTTGATCCAGGAGCAATTTTTAAATAATCAACTATCCATTATTTGTTGCACAAATGCATTTGGGATGGGTGTGAATAAGTCTGATATCCGATTTGTCATTCACTTCCATTACCCTTCACAAGTAGAGGCATATTTACAGGAAATGGGGCGTGCTGGCAGGGACGGAAAATCAAGTATTGCAATACTACTTCATAGTGAACTTGACAGAGAAATACCTGAAGTCTTACTTAAATATGAGTTTCCAACGAAAGAACAAACTCATCAAATAATCGAATACATTAATAATGAGATACAATCAAAAGGGAAATTTACAAATACAAAATCGGTTGAAGACTATTTTTATTCAACATTCGGTGTGTCTGAAGTTCAATGGCGATTTATTCAATTTTACCTGGAAATAGATGATGGTATGGAGTACGAACTCAACACTCAGCAGAAAGTTGAAATTATAGAGGAAGCTGCAAATAAACGATATTCATACAAGTACAGCAAACTTAAACTGATGGAGAGATGGTTAGAGACTCAGGGATGTCGAAGGGAAGCTATTTTATCTTACTTCGATGAAAGCCTAAAAGAGAGACCATCATCTTGCTGTGATTTATGCGGAATTGACTTAGAACTGTACAAACGAAGCGGTAAAGAAGTAAGTGGGTGGGAGCTACCATCTTGGAGACAAGAATTGCATCGTATCTTCCATAGAAATGGGTGAAAATTATGAGTAGGCGCCAAGCTGATATTATCAAAAACTTACCAGATAAAGAAATAGTTTTTCACCTTTATCTAACACAAGCAATTCTTTTAATTTTGTCTCTAGTGCTTGGGTTTTTCCTATTTGATCATTGGTCATCATTTATGGAACTTTGGAATTGGAAGGATTGGAATATTCTCCTTGTTGGTTCTGGATTTGCATTATTTGTTGTAATTATAGATTTTTTGCTTGTAAAATGGCTTCCGGAGGCAATGTACGATGATGGCGGTATTAATGAGAGAATCTTTCAAACAAGAAGTATTCCACATATTTTTATTTTATGCCTATTGATTTCCTTTGCAGAAGAGATTTTATTTAGAGGTGTCATTCAAACCCATTTTGGACTGGTTATAGCTAGTATGATATTTGCTTTATTACATGTCCGTTATTTACATAAGTGGGTTCTATTGACATCTGTAGTTCTTTTAAGCTTTCTATTAGGATATATCTATGAGGTCTATGCAAATCTTTGGATTACCGTTTATGCTCATTTTTGGATTGATTTTATTTTAGCAGTAAAGCTTAGAAAAGATTATTTGCGTGATCAAAAAAAGGGGGTATCGTCATGAAGCATCCTGAAGGAGAAGAAACGTCAGTTAATAAACGAAGAAGAACTTCGACTTTACCATCTCGAAGTGAAATTCATAATAAAAAGAAAAAGAAAACAAAATTTAAGATTAAATATCCGATTATTCGTTTATTAGCTCTATTATTTATTTTACTTCCTATTGCAATACTCAGCTATAAATTTAATACGAATCCTGAAAAACTGGAGGCAAGTCCGCTAAAAAAGAGTGCAAATTTTGAAAGTATCAGCTATGAAGATAAAGAAGATACCTTTCGTAATCCTGAAAATGATGAGGAAGAAACACCAACTGAAGAAATAGAGACAGAACAAGAACCAGCTGAACAAGAACAAAAAACGGTTGAACCAAACGAAGCAAAACAATCAGAAGTCAACAACCAAGAGGAAACTAAAGAAGAAGCGGTTCAAAAGGTTGAAGCAAATAAATCAAATACAGACGAGGTAAAGCAACCGGTTCAAGAACAACCTAAGGACCGTTATAATGTGAAATATCATACTGTAAAAGCCGATGAAACATTATTCCGGATATCGATGAAATATTATAATAGTCGCTCTGGTGAAGAGTTAATAAAAAGATGGAATAATTTAAATGGTGAAACCGTTATTGAAGGTCAAGTCTTAGAAATTCCAATTAAAATAAACGATTGAATAACGCGAGGTTTTCGCGTTATTTTTTTTGTGCAGACATATCCAGATGTACAAGCACATATTTTATAATAGGTCATTCTAGAAGTATATGGTTTGGGGGGATTGAAAATAGAAGAAAAAATTAAGGAATTAAATGAATATACGGATGATGTAACAAAGCAAATGCTTCAACATTCGGTTGAGAAAAAGAGAAAATTTGAAAAATTAAAGGCAAGAGCCTATTATATGAAGCTTATTGCACTTTTTTTATCGTCGGTTTTTTTAGTATATGTGTATAAAACCATAGTCCTTCCTTATAGCCATTCAACCGAATTGATGATTAGTATATTTCTCGACGGTTCCATATATTTTATGTTTGTATTTATCATCGGTGGACTTTATGGTGGAATTCGCTATGTTGATAAAAAGAAAGATGAAGCTGAAGATAAATATCATGCAATTCGATGTGAAATTGTTGATAAGAGTAAGGACTTGTGGAAAGAACCGGTACAATGGCGTGAGCGCCAGAGGGTTTTTGAAATGATGAAAAAAGAATATGATGTGAATTTATATCATGAAAGTAAATAGCTGAATTTAGCATTCAGCTATTTACTCATTTAGAAAAAATTCTTTTTGTCTCTTTCATCTTTAAGAATTTCAACCGCTTCTCTAAATCGTTGAGCATGTATGATTTCACGTTCTCGAAGGAATCGAAGACTATCATTTAAATCCGGATCATCACTCATATTAATAATCCATTGATAGGTGGCTCTTGCTTTTTCTTCAGCTGCAATATCTTCATATAAATCAGCAATTGGGTCTCCTTTTGCTTGGATATATGATGCTGTAAATGGTACGCCTGCAGCATTATTGTAAAATAGTGCGGAATCATGGTTCACGTAGTGTGGTGCAAGACCAGCTGCTTTTAACTGATCTGGGGTTGCGTCTTTTGTAAGTTTATACACCATTGTCGCAATCATTTCTAAATGAGCAAACTCTTCAGTTCCAATATCATTCAACAATCCAATCACTTTACCTGGTATGGTGTAACGTTGATTTAAATAACGTAATGCAGCGGCTAGCTCACCGTCAGCACCGCCATATTGTTCAATCAATAATTTAGCTAAAGCTGGGTTACACGTACTTACTTTGACAGGATACTGTAGCTTTTTTTCATATATCCACATACGTTAATCCTCCCCTTGTTAAACAAAAGATTATTTTGTTAAACCTGCCATGGCCAAGGTTCGTCGTCCCAGTTCCAGGGATATTTGGAATAGCTATAACGTCCAAACTGAGTTAATGGCCCAAACCTTTCTTCATAAACCTTTGCAATCTTTCTTCGTTGCTGAGAAACAGTATTAAATTGTTGGATCGCTTCAAAATCATTTGGATGGGTATCTAGATACAAGGTGAGTTCTACTAAGACAAAATCCAATGCCTGTAAATCCTCTAATAACGCATAATACTCTGGGGGCATCTGTTTAGGATTCATTGACTCTCAGCCTCCCTTTTCGGTTCATATGGCCCAAAATACGGATCGTAAAAGGCTTTCCAAAGCGTACCCGCAAATAATGCTTCCCTGGGTGAGAATTGTGGTAGGTTTGCTGGTTGAAATGGTATATATAGATTTGGAGGGGTAACGTAGGTTTTACATGTGATTGGTTTGCAAGGGTCAAAAGGGCTTATATAGGGGTAATAGACCTTCCTAGTAGTAAACATGAAACAACCTCCTTGATGTCGAAATACAAAACGATATCAGTTTACTTTATGGCTGGAGAAATAAAAAAATGACTAGGAAATTATTTTAAACATGGAATAGGAAAATTTGTATCTATTCCATGCTCTCTTCATAATCTTAATATGAAGGAGATGGGGGTATGTATAAATTTTTATATGAAGTGATTGGATTTTTTTGCGGGTTTATGATCATCTTTTTAACATCAGGAACTTCCATCATTGAAATACCACAATTGTTGACAAGTTTTATCATAAACCCGTTCCTGTTTGTCATCTTAATGATTTGTTTTTTTATTGGGTTTTTAGCTCATTCAGTGTTAATTAAGGGTGTCATTGAAAACTTTTATCACATGGTTAAAGGTAATCGTTTTTCATTTATGCAATTAATCTACCCTGTAACTTTAGTAGGAGGCTATTTCATTTTATTTATATTTGGGCCTTGGCAAACCTTTTTATTGATAGCCTTTTCCATTATTTATGGTATCATTACTGTAGATTTACCTTTATACAGACAAAGTTCAAACTCCGAATGAATTAAAGTAAAAAGCTGTTAGATAGGTAGGGCAAAATCGTGACCATACTATTTTTTTACGGTATACTTTTAATTGGAATAATACTCCTTTTCTATATGTGGCGTGAAGCAAGAAAGGACCGTGTTATAACGAATACACTTACATTTACGAACTTTCCAAAAAGCTTTGGAAAGATTACCATATTCTTCATTTCAGATATTCACAGAAGAGAGGTTTCAGAAAATATAATCAATGAGGTAAAAGGGAAAGCAGACATTGTTATAATTGGAGGAGATTTAACTGAAAAGGGAGTACCGTTTGAAAGAGTGGAGAAAAACCTTCAATTAATAAAAATGGTTGGGCCGACTTACTTTGTATGGGGAAATAACGACTATGAAGTTGATTACCATGAACTCGATTCTCTTCTTTTAAGTATGGGAATTAAAATTCTTGATAACACAGCTATGTTTTTTGAAACGGGTGAGGGAGAAAAGCTCGCTCTTTTAGGAATAGATGATTTGAGGGAAGGCAGAAGTCGTTTGGACCTTGCTCTTCTAGACGCAGGGGATGACTTGGATTTTAAAATTTTGGTTAGCCATAATCCGGAAATTAAAAGTGAACTTCAACCTGAACAAGGGATAAGTCTTCTATTATCTGGACACACCCATGGTGGACAAATCCGGTTTTGGAAATTTGGACTTTATCCTAAAGGCGGGGTAGAACACAAAAATGAAACGACCATTTTCGTAAGTAATGGATATGGAACATCCGGTGTTCCACTCAGGCTCGGTGCACCACCTGAAACACATTTACTTATCCTACAATCATCACAAAGTGAATAGACGTTACAAAAAAAGTCCTAACAACGCTAATTCCTAGAACATAATTTATATTCTTTCATAAAATAAAGAAACGGTTGCTGTAGGTGTGATGGTGAGGGAGGGTTTTTAATGCGTCTCGAACGCTTAACTTATAATAAAATCAAGATTTTTCTAACATTCGATGATCTGGTTGATCGTGGCCTCACTAAAGATGATCTTTTGTCGGATTCGCTTAAGGTCCACCAATTATTCCGAGATATGATCGAAGAAGCAAGTATCGAATTAGGCTTTGAAGCCGATGGTCCTATTGCTGTAGAAGTGTATTCTTTACAAGCTCAAGGTATGGTGATCATCGTTACTAATTCAGTAGGTGACCTTGAAGACGAAGAATTTATGGATGAAGATTATATTGAAATGCAGGTTACGCTTGATGAAAGTAAAGACATATTTTATGAGTTTCACTCATTTGAAGATGTAATCCAACTTTCAACCAGATTAAAAAGTTTATCAATAGATGGTGGAAGATTATATTCATTTAAAGGATATTTTTATTTACTGCTTGAAGATAATTTGACACTCCAAACTGAGAACGTCATTGCTATTTTAGCTGAGTTTGGCAATCCTGCAACTATTACAAAATATCGGGTACATGAATATGGGAAAATACTTTTTAAAGAAAATGCAATGAAAGAAATTTACAAGTATTTTATAAAAAAATAGGGAAGACCTCTAACCTAGATTAGGGGTTTTTCTTTTATGGTTAGCTATAAAATCTCAAATTGTAAACTCATTTACAATTTTGAAAGAAAAATGAAGATTCTTCATTTTTCATCTTGCATAAACATATGGAAGGTGTATACTAGTGACTGGAAAGGTGGACAATAAGAGAAATTTGATTCGCCATGTTCACCGCGCTTTTTGAACATCCTCTAATGGAATTGGAAAAATCTTGGGAGGTTTACAAATGGTAGCCGAAAACAAAAAGGACATTTCAGGGCAGAATAATGAAGAAAAGATGGATGTCCTCAAATCTACACAAACAGTTATACATAAGGCATTAGAAAAATTAGGGTACCCTGAGGAAGTTTATGAACTATTAAAAGAGCCGATTCGAATGATGACCGTAAAAATTCCTGTAAGAATGGATGATGGATCTGTTAAGATTTTCACAGGCTATCGTGCACAGCATAACGATGCAGTAGGCCCTACAAAAGGTGGGATTCGATTTCATCCTAATGTTACAGAAAAGGAAGTTAAAGCGCTTTCGATTTGGATGAGTTTGAAATGTGGTATCGTTGACTTACCATATGGTGGAGGAAAAGGTGGAATCATTTGTGATCCTAGAGATATGTCATTCCGCGAGCTTGAACGATTAAGTCGTGGATATGTTCGTGCAATCAGTCAAATCGTAGGTCCTACAAAGGATATTCCAGCGCCGGATGTATTTACCAATTCACAAATCATGGCCTGGATGATGGACGAGTATAGTCGCATAGACGAATTTAACTCACCAGGATTTATTACAGGTAAACCGCTTGTGTTAGGTGGATCACATGGTCGTGAGTCTGCAACTGCAAAAGGAGTTACAATTTGTATTCGTGAAGCGGCGAAAAAGCGTGGCATTGATTTGGAAGGTGCCCGCGTTGTTGTACAAGGTTTCGGAAATGCAGGAAGCTTTTTATCAAAATTTATGCATGATGCCGGTGCTAAGGTAATTGGTATTTCAGATGCATATGGTGGTTTATATGATCCAAATGGTTTAGATATTGATTATCTATTAGACCGTCGAGACAGTTTCGGAACTGTTACAAAGTTATTTAATGATACAATCACCAACAAGGAATTGTTGGAGCTTGATTGTGATATTCTTGTTCCGGCTGCAATCGAAAACCAGATTACTGAAGAGAATGCCCATAATATAAAGGCGAGCATAGTAGTAGAAGCTGCAAACGGACCTACTACACTTGAAGCAACACAAATTTTAACTGAAAGAGGAATTCTGCTAGTACCTGATGTTTTAGCAAGTGCTGGTGGTGTTACCGTTTCTTATTTTGAATGGGTTCAAAATAACCAAGGCTATTACTGGTCAGAAGAAGAAGTGGAAGAAAAACTTGAAAAAGTAATGGTCAAATCCTTTGAAAACATTTATACAACTGCTCAGAATAGACGTGTTGACATGAGACTTGCAGCCTACATGGTAGGGGTAAGAAAAATGGCGGAAGCTTCTCGCTTCAGAGGCTGGATTTAACAACTATTTTGAGACGGGCTTAAAAGACTGCACAGGAATTGCACAGAATTTGATTCATTTTATTTGCAAAGACAAGGAAAAACTCCTATCATTCTGGTAGGAGATTTTTTTTTGACTAGTAGGAGTGACAAACATGCAATTGGAAGAAGTCGTCATAGTTGGTGGGGGTCCTTGTGGACTGGCAGCAGCAATTGCCTTGCAAAATATTGGAATCGATCCATTAGTGATTGAAAAGGGGAATATTGTAAATGCAATATACCATTATCCAACACATCAAACTTTTTTTAGTTCAAGTGAGAAATTAGAAATTGGAGATGTACCATTTATTATTGAAGGTCGAAAGCCAAAAAGAAACCAGGCCTTGGCCTATTATCGTGAAGTAGCGAAACGAAAGAAAATAAGAGTCAATGCGTTTGAAAAAGTGGCAGAAGTCCAGAAGCAAGAAAATGGAGAGTTCCTGATCACTAGTTCAAAGGGTAAATATCAAACAAAATACGTCATTATAGCGACTGGATATTATGACAATCCAAACTATATGAATGTTCCAGGTGAGGATCTAGCTAAGGTGTTTCATTATTTTAAAGAACCGCACCCATATTTTGATAAGGATGTCGTTGTTATCGGTGGAAAAAACTCGAGCGTGGACGCAGCATTAGAACTTGCAAATGCGGATGCAAGAGTAACAGTCTTATATCGTGGTTCCGAATATTCTCCAAGCATTAAACCTTGGATCTTACCAGAATTTGAAGCCTTAGTACGAAATGGAATTATTACCATGGAGTTTAATTCAGATGTCGTTGAAATTACCCCAGATGCCGTTATTTATGAGGTTTTGAATGAGAAAAAAACAGTTAAGAATGATTATGTATTTGCAATGACTGGTTACCATCCGGATCACAGTTTTCTGCAAAAAATGAACGTTGAAATTGATAAAGAAACTGGCAGACCTTTGTTTAACCCAGATTCGATGGAAACAAATGTGGAGGGAATTTTCATTTCCGGTGTCATTGCAGCAGGTAATAATGCCAATGAAATATTCATCGAAAATGGACGTTTCCATGGAGACTTAATTGCAAAAACAATAGTAGAAAGAAATTAGGGGCGACAAGGTTACGAATTAGGACAAAACAATAAAATACAATACATTTTTAGCGTGAATTCATATACGAGTTCACGCTTTTAAATTATCTTTGGGTGAAGTTCGTAATTTTGGTGTGGGGATGCAGGTAATACTGTGAGCATGTGTGCGAAAAAAGGTATGATGTTATCTGGTTCCGTTTTAACAAAATGTGCCACTTAAAATGCTTGAAAATTGCCTCAAATATACTTTAACACGCTGTTGGAGATCCAACAGCGTGTTGTTGAATACGTAAACCTACTATATAAAGGAATTTACTGAACTTCAGACACCCCCGTGGTGAATTAGCCAGCGCTAGTCTGAAGAAACCTAAACTTCAGCCAAATCCTTGGCGATTTAGGTAATGTGTGTCTGAAGAAACCTAAACTTCGGACATATTCGTGATAGTTTAGCCAATGCTAGTCTGAAGATGCCTAAACTTCGGACATAATCGCGTTAATTTAGCCACGGCAAGTCTGAAGATGACTAAACTTCGGGCACCCCCGTGGATAATTAGCCAGAGCTAGTCTGAAGAAGCCTAAACTTCGGAAACAATCGCGTTAATTTAGCCACCGCAAGTCTGAAGCTACCTGAACTTCGGACACCCCTGCGTTGAATTAGCCAACTCAAGTCTGAAGATGCGTAAACTTCGGACACCCCTGCGCTGATTTACCCAACGTTTGTCTGAAGAAGCCTAAACTTCGGAAACAATCGCGTTAATTTAGCCAGCGCAAGTCTGAAGCTACCTAAACTTCGGCCACACCTGTTGTGAATAAGCCAGCGCAAGTCTGAAGATGCTTAAACTTCGGACAACCTTGCGCTGATTTACCCAACGTTAGTCTGAAGAAGCCTAAACTTCGGACACAATCTCGCTGAATAAGCCAGCGCAAGTCTGAAGATGCCTAAACTTCGGACACCCCCGCGCTGATTTACCCCCCGCTAGTCTGAAGCTACCTGAACTTCGGACACAATCTCGCTGAATAAGCCACCGTTAGTCTGAAGATGCTTAAACTTCGGACAACCTTGCGCTGATTTACCCACCGCAAGTCTGAAGCTACCTGAACTTCGGACACAATCTCGCTGAATAAGCCACCGCAATTCTGAAGATGCTTAAACTTCGGACACAATCGCGTTAATTTAGCCACGGCTAGTCTGAAGCTGCCTAAACTTCGGACACAATCGCGTTAATTTAGCCACCGCAAGTCTGAAGCTACCTGAACTTCGGACACAATCTCGCTGAATAAGCCACCGTTTGTCTGAAGAAGCCTAAACTTCGGACACAATCGCGTTAATTTAGCCACCGCAAGTCTGAAGCTACCTAAACTTCGGACACTCCCGCGCTGATTTACCCACCGCAAGTCTGAAGCTACCTGAACTTCGGACACAATCTCGCTGAATAAGCCACCGTTAGTCTGAAGAAACCTAAACTTCGGACACAATCGCGTTAATTTGGCCACCGCAAGTCTGAAGATGCTTAAACTTCGGACACCCCTGCGTTGAATTAGCCAACTCAAGTCTGAAGATGCGTAAACTTCGGACACCCCTGTTGAATTAGCCACCGCAAGTCTGAAGATAGCTGGACTTCGGATACACCAGCGACCATACTGGCGCCCTTTTCTTATTTGTAAAACATTTCTTGGAGTTCATCATGATCATTTGTGATTTCTAAAGTGACTAGAAGCTTGAGTCTTGCCTTTTGGCCATTTAAACCATTTGAGAAAATTACACCAAAATCTTTTAATTGGCGTCCGCCGCCTTCATAGTTGTATACCTCCTGTACATACCCATTAAAACAGCGGGAAACTAAGACAATAGGGATTCCGCTATCCATAAGCTTCTTTAACTCTGGTACCATTGTTGGAGGAAGATTACCTTGTCCGAGAGCTTCTATAACTAAGCCATCTGGATGTAACGAGCGAATGGCTTGAATGATTGACCCGTCCATCCCCGCGTATGCTTTTAGTAAGATAACATTTTTTGTGATATTTTCTATATCATATGTTTCTCGAACAGTTGGTACATGGTGAAATGTTATCTCTCGTTTACTCACAATTCCTAATGGACCATACTGTGGGCTTTGGAATGTAGCAATATTACTTGTATGAGTTTTTGTTACGTTCTTTGCTGAATGTATTTCATCATTTAGGACAACTAGAACTCCTTTCCCAACTGCACTATCGGAAGCTGCTACCCGTACGGCTGAGATCAAATTGTAAGGACCATCTGCTCCAATTTCATTGCTTGATCTCATGGCTCCGGTAACAACAATTGGTATATCGGATTGAACGGTCAAATCAAGGAAATAAGCCGTTTCCTCTAGTGTGTCAGTTCCATGTGTAATAACCACACCCTCAATCCTATCTTCCTTGATACTTTTTTCAATTTTTTCTTTTAGTTTCAACATAATCTTTTCAGTAATATGTGGAGAAGGCAATTGAAATAAATCCTCTACCTTAACATCAGCAATGGATGACAATGCATCAGTCTGAAGTAGCAATGGGTTTTGTTGATTTTGCTGTACAGCACCGGTGTTTTTGTCCTCCGTCATTGCGATTGTTCCGCCTGTGTGTATAATCAGTATTTTTTTCAATGTTACTCCCTCAATTCTATATAGGAAAATTATCCATAAACAGGATAGTTCATATTTTCATTTACCAATTTACATGTTACGATAAAAGTATCTGTTACTCAAACATTAATTGATTATTAGGGAGAAGAGGAATTATATGGTGGCGGTCATAACCGCAGGACTAGCACCTGGACTTGCGTTATTAAGTTATTTTTATTTAAAAGATAAGTATGAAGCAGAACCCATTTTAATGGTTTTTCGAATCTTCATTTTTGGCGCTTTATTGGTATTTCCTATCATGTTTATCCAATATGTCTTAGGGGTTGAAGAGGTATTTAATCACAGCTTTTCACAGGCGTTCTTAAAAGTAGCTTTATTAGAAGAGTTTTTTAAATGGTTTATCCTTTTTTATACCGTTTACCAGCATATTGAATTTGATGAACAATATGACGGAATAGTCTATGGTGCGGCGCTGTCGTTAGGATTTGCAACTTTAGAAAATATTCTTTACCTATTAGCGAATGGGGTTCATTTAGCTGTAGGTCGAGCCCTTTTACCAGTATCAAGTCACGCTCTGTTTGGTGTGATTATGGGGTTTTATCTTGGAAAAGCTAAATTTACTCCTAGTGAAAAAAGAAAATGGATTTTGATATCCTTCTTATTTCCATTTCTCTTACATGGGATATACGATTACATACTTTTATCATTAAAAAAATGGATTTATATGATGATCCCATTTATGTTGTTTTTATGGTGGTTCGGATTACGAAAAGTAAAAATAGCAAAACCATAAATTTATAAAAAGTCAGCCCTTTTGCTGAATAAATTTATAGCCTCTGGCGGATGCCACGATTTTTCAATGGAAGTTGCTCGAACTTGCTCGAAAAGATCTGGCGCAAATATGCCAAGGCGTATTTGGTTATAGACAACCTGTCGCTTAGACAGGTTTTTTTATGTTCATTTTTAATCAAATATAAAATCTGAATAAAATACCAATCTCTACAGAAAATACTTGTAAGTATATATAGAAAATGGTTAGGGAGGTAATTGATCATGAGCTTCAAAAGATATTTGATGTTCCCCATCGTCCTTATCATGTTTGTCAGTGTGTTCATTGGTGGGACTAACTATAATGTTCATGCTTTTTCAGAACAGATTATTCAACGAGGTGCAACAGGTGACGATGTAATTGAATTGCAATCAAGACTTCAGTATAACGGTTATTACCACGGAACGATTGATGGAGTATATGGATGGAGTACGTATTGGGCAGTTCGTAACTTCCAAAAGGCTTTCGGGCTAGAAGAGGTGGATGGGCTCGTTGGTGACAAAACGAAAGCCATGATAAACCGCTTTACAAAATATAATAAGCAATTTGTATATGATAATTTGCGTAAAGGGAATCAGTTTACTCACTATGGAGGCGTTCCATGGAGCATCCAATCCGCCCCATCTGAAGCGAGTATCCAAAAAGCAAAAACAGCGGCAGAAACAAGGCGTACTGATATAGAAAAACAATTTATAGTGGAGCAAAAGAACCCACAGGCGGGCCAGGGCAAAGCACCGCAACCAAAGGCAAAAGCGCCAGCACAACAGCAGCCTCAAGCTCAGCCGAAACAACCACAAAGTAAGCAGGGACAAGCTGGACAGCCTCAACAGCCTAAAGCTCAACCGAAACAACCGGCGAAACAACCAGCAAAACAACAAGCAAAGGTGCAACAACAGGAAGAGGTTCAATCCCAAGGACCTACAGCAGTAAATATGCCGGGTGGATTTTCGCAAAATGATATTCAGCTCCTTGCGAATGCTGTTTATGGAGAAGCTCGTGGAGAGCCCTATGTTGGACAAGTAGCAATTGCAGCAGTAATTTTAAATCGTCTGGATAGCCCGACCTTTCCTGATACAGTATCTGGTGTTATTTTTGAACCACTTGCGTTTACAGCGGTAGCGGATGGACAAATTTGGTTGACGCCGAATGAACAGGCAAAAAAAGCAGTAATTGATGCGATAAATGGTTGGGATCCTACAGGTGGTGCGACCTATTACTTTAATCCAGCTACAGCGACAAGTAAGTGGATTTGGGGTAGACCACAAATTAAGAGAATTGGAAAGCACATATTCTGTAATTAGAATGGAAGGTGAGACAATTGCTAAGAGGAATATTAATTACAGTACTTACTATAGGGGTTATTGGAACAGGCTATTGGGGCTATAAAGAGCACCAAGAGAAAAATGCCATTCTAATACAAGCAGAAAATAACTACCAACGAGCGTTTCATAATTTAACCTATCATATAGACCTTTTACATGACAAAATTGGAACAACACTTGCAATGAATTCTCAAAGTTCATTATCTCCAACACTTGCAGATGTGTGGAGACTTACGTCCGAGGCACATTCAGATGTAGGACAGTTACCATTGTCTCTTATGCCTTTTAATAAAACGGAAGAGTTTCTAAGTAATATCGGGGATTTTAGTTACCGTACAGCAGTACGTGACCTATCAAAAGAGCCTTTGTCTGATAAGGAATACAATACGCTTCAACAGCTCTATAAAAATTCAGAGGATATCCAAAAGGAACTAAGGACTGTTCAACATCTAGTAATGGAGAATAACCTTCGCTGGATGGACGTTGAATTAGCGCTAGCTTCAGGTGACAAACAGGCTGATAACACCATCATTGATGGTCTTAAAACTGTTGAAAAAAATGTAGCTGCTTATTCTGAGAGTGAGTTTGGTGTCACGCTTACAACTACGAAGAAAGATGGTAATAAATTTCCTAATTTAGAAGGCCCAGAAATAAATGAACAACAAGCAAAAGAACTCGCAAAAAAGTTCCTTGGGTTAAAAGGGAACATTGAAATGAAAGTTACCGAAAATGGTGAGGGGTCACAAAACGGGTTTTATAGTCTAGAAATTAATGATCCAAAATCAAAAGTAAATACGTTCATGGATATTACGAAAAAGGGTGGAACTCCAATTTGGGTCATTCGTAACCGTGAAGTTGCAAAAAGTGCAATCAGTCTTAATGATGCATATAACCGGGCTCAGAAATTTTTAAAAGACAATAAATTTGAAAACTTAGAGCTATTTGAAAGTGCTCAATATGATAACATAGGTGTATTTAATTTCGTATCATCTATTAATGGAGTCAGAGTATATTCAGATTCCATTAAAATGAAAGTAGCACTTGATGATGGAAACATTATCGGTTTTACAGCAAGAGATTATTTAATGGCTGGCAAGATAAAAACAGCTGGTAAACCCAAAATTTCAAAAGAAGAAGCAAAGAAACATATTAACCCGAATCTTGAAATCATGGAAGATCGTCTAGCGATCATAACAAATGATCTAGACCAAGATGTCCTTTGCTATGAGTTCTTAGGAACAATAAATAATGATACGTACCGAATCTTTATTAATGCTGAAAATGGATTTGAGGAAAAGGTAGAAAAGCTTAAGAATGCTGAGCCAGTCTATAAAGGGATAAACAAATCATAGTGTTCAAAAAAGGAAAGCAAATTTGCTTTCCTTTTTTTACTGGCTAGCACAAGCACCTAGCACCTCGAGGTCATAAGCCAATCCGTCAAACAAGGATAAAAGGCATCCCTTCTCGCCGCCTTTTCATATGCTTGTCGGGGTAGAACAAGGTACTTGTACTTTTCAGTTTATTCGTGGTTTAATTAATATACAGAATGTTTTAGAAAGAGTGAACGTCCGTGTTGAAAATTGGGGATATGATAAACCTTGAACCAACCACAAATCCAAATGGTGAAAAATATAGATGCAGGGTTGTTGAAACAAAAGAACAAAAGATCTATATTGACTATCCTGTTAATACGAAAACAGGGAAAACAGTTTATTTAATAAATGGAACAATGTTAAAGGCTTTTGTAGCCGCAGACAGTACTTCGGCTTATTTTTTTGATACTTCAGTGCTTGGCAGAGTTAAACAAAATATCCCTATGATTGTTCTTTCCTTCCCAGGTGACGATCATATGTTTAAGATTCAAAGACGAGAATATGTACGTATAGAAACACCGGTAGATGTCGCAATCCACAGCATGAACGGGGAGTTTCCGCCATTTGTTACAATTACACATGATATTAGTGCTGGTGGTGCCTCGATCATTCTACCTTCTTCGAAAAGCCTTAATCCTGGAGTAGATATAATCACATATTTTGTCTTCCCGACTCTTTCTGACGAATATCAATATATATCCTTTAAGAGTAAAGTAATCCGTATTGTTGAGGGGAAAAATGGAGAAAGAACAAAAGCATCAATAACATTTGTGGACGTTACAGAGTCTGCTCGACAACTGTTAATTAAGTTTTGTTTTCAAAGACAATTATTGTTAAAGAAAAAAGGCATACATTCTAGCGAATTAAAAGAATAGCAGCTTTTATAGAATAAAAAAAGAATTACATTAGCATACTAGTAGTAAAACTTGGTTTAGGGCTGGTATGGAATGAAAAATTTTGAACGTATTTTAATCAAGCTTGCTATTATTCAATTTATCTTTCTGCTTGTTGCACAGGCTATTATTTTATATAGCCCGTTGACTCCGTATATCACGAGAATGATTGAATATGAAGGTGTCGACAAATCAGACACGACTAAAACCATTGAAACATTATTAAATAACAATTAAAATATAAATGCAGGGATTCCCTGCATTTTTTCGTAAGTAGGAATACTGTTCTAATGAATAAATATAATAAGCCTTAGAGAAAAAGCTTATTTGTTTATCGAGGTAAAGACCTTTTTAGAGCGTTACAAACAGGAGGCATACTTAGTTTATGGACAAGAAGATTTCAATAGCAATAGACGGACCAGCGGCTGCTGGAAAAAGTACTGTTGCAAAAATTATTGCAAAAGAATTATCTTACATATATGTTGATACAGGTGCAATGTACCGTGCATTAACCTATAAAGCATTGCAATTATCCTTAGATCTAGAAAATGAAGAACAGGTTCTTGATGCTCTTCAAAACGCAAATATAGAATTAAGACCTAGCGAAAATGGTCAGCTTGTTTTTATTGATAACAATGATGTAACCGAAAAAATTCGTGATCATGATGTAACAAATTCAGTTTCAATTGTATCTAAGCATCGTAAGGTTAGGGAAGATATGGTAAGACGTCAACAAAGCTTTGCAAAGTCCGGTGGAGTAGTGATGGATGGAAGGGACATTGGGACTCATGTACTACCAAATGCAGAAGTGAAAATATTCCTTCTTGCTTCTGTTGATGAAAGAGCAGAACGTCGACACCAAGAAAACCTTTCAAAAGGATATCAGTCGGATTTAGAGCAATTAAAGTTGGAAATTGCCCAAAGGGACAAATTAGATTCAGAACGAGAGGTTGCTCCACTACGTAAGGCAGAAGATGCAATCGAAATTGATACTACATCGTTAGGCATCGAAGAGGTTGTTGTGAAGATTATGGATATTGTGAAGGAAAGGATTTGATTGGTATGAATCTTTACCCCTTTGCAAGAGGATTAGTTGGAGCAATCATCAAACCTCTTTACCGTATTGAAGTTATAGGTAAGGAGAATATACCAAAGGAAGGTGGAGTCTTGATTTGTTCGAATCATATCGACAATTTAGACCCACCTGTAGTTGGAGTAACATCTCCAAGACATATACATTTTATGGCAAAAGAGGAACTGTTTAACGTACCTGTATTAGGTGCGATTTTACCAAAAATAAATGCCTTCCCTGTAAAGCGTGGAATGAGTGATCGTGAAGCATTAAGAACAGCATTAAAAGTGCTAAAAGAAGGCAATGTGTTAGGTATCTTCCCTGAAGGAACAAGGAGTAGGGATGGAAAGCTTGGAAAAGGTTTAACGGGAGTCGGCTTTTTTGCACTACGAACAGATTGTGTAGTTGTTCCGTGTGCAATTTTGGGACCTTATAAACTGTTTGGGAAATTAAGAGTGGTATACGGTGAGCCAGTTGAGATGGAAAAGTTTAGAATTGAAAAAGCATCACCTGAAGAAGTAACTAATAAAATTATGGATTCTATAAGAGAATTACAGGAAAAATATCAATAGATTAAGAGTTTATACTTGACAAATATCTCTATTTATTAGAAGTTAATTAAAAGAATATTTTTAACTTTATTAAGTAGAGGTATACCTCTACTTAATAAAGTTAGCCTCCGGCGGATGCCACGATTTTTCAAGGGAAATTTTTCGAGCTTGCTCGAAAAAAATCGGGCGCAAATACGCCAAGGCGCATTTGATAATATTATTTATACATACATTGTTTTTCGTGTTTGACTTTTAAGGAGGTAATTGGAATGGCAGAGGACATGAACCAAGTTGAGTACAAAGAGTTACAAGTCGGTGATGTTATCACTGGCAAGATTACAAAGGTTGAAGAGAAACAAGTTTTTGTGTCAGTTGAGAACAGTAAGTTAGATGGAATTATCCCAATCAGTGAGCTATCTAGCCTACATGTTGAAAAAGCTAGTGATGTTGTTTCAGAAGGAGAAGAATTAGAGCTTTCAGTTACAAAAGTAGAGGAAGAAGCTTTAATTTTATCCAAAAAAGCTGTACTTGCTTCTAAAGCGTGGGATGATTTAGAGCAAAAGTATAATTCAGGTGAAGTATTCGAAGCGATTGTAAAAGATGTTGTAAAAGGTGGACTTGTTGTTGACCTAGGTGTAAGAGGATTTATTCCAGCATCTTTAGTTGAAAATTATTATGTTGAGGATTTCTCTGATTACAAGGACAAATCATTAACTGTTAAAGTTGTTGAGCTTGACCGTGAGAAAAATAGAGTAATTTTATCACATCGTGCTGTAGTTGAAGAAGAGCAAAAAAACAAAAAACAACAGGTTTTAGACTCTTTACAAGTTGGGGCTGTTCTTGAAGGTACTGTTCAACGATTGACTGATTTCGGCGCATTTGTTGATATCGGTGGTATTGATGGACTTGTACACATTTCTCAGCTTTCGCATGAGCATGTATCAAAGCCTTCCGATGTTGTTTCAGAGGGTCAAGTAATCAAGGTTAAGGTATTATCTGTTGATCGTGATAACGAAAGAATTTCGTTATCGTTGAAGGAAACATTACCTGGACCATGGGAGAGCATCACTGAAAAATTATCGATCGGTGACGTAGTTGAAGGAACAGTAAGAAGACTTGTATCCTTTGGTGCGTTTGTTGAAGTGTTGCCTGGAGTTGAAGGGCTAGTTCATATTTCACAAATTTCTTCTAAGCATATCGGTACTCCTCATGAAGTATTAAAAGAAGGCCAAGAAGTAAAAGTGAAGATTCTTGAACTAAATCAATCTGAGAAACGTATTTCATTAAGCATGAAAGAATTAGAAGAAAACGTTGAAGAAGACTACAGCAAATACCAACAACAAGAAGAAACAACTGGTTTTCAACTTGGAGAAGTAATTGGTGACCAATTAAATAAATTAAAGTAATCTTTATCGAAAAAAGCTCTCACCCATATGGGTGAGAGCTTTTTATTTTGGATTCATACGGTTCATTTCCCTAGCTTCATCAGGAGTATCCAATCTCGTTGCTCCGGGATAATCAAGAGATTGATCACGGTCAGATTCCGTTAATCGCGCCTCTTTATGCTTTCTTTCCTGTCTATCTTTTCCCACTTCATTTCCACCTCTTTCTTCCTACATAACTATCCTTTTTTGGGGAATTGTATATAGGGGTAATGGCTATTACTGATTCCATTTTATTGTTTCATAAAAGGAATTTTGGTATTCGTATAAGGTTAAAATTCATAATTTCTAGCCATAATGGAAATAATGGGAGGTGGAGATATGGATGGTGTCTTATTTTATTGGATTACTTGGATGGCATGGGTGAGTAGTACTTTTTTGATGAAGAAAAACAATGAAAGGCTTTACCTATCAATTTTGTTTCTAGTAACTATCATATTATCACCATACTACGTTGAAGTAGGTGATATTAAAATAAATAACAGTATCATTCCAATTTTGTTTTTTTGCATAAAGGAAATCTCAAAACGACCGAAAAGACAAGTATTTTATATGCTGATTTGTATACTTACCATTTCATTAGCATATTGTAGTTTCTTAATGTTCGAATTATATGATCCTGTTTGGCTTTTTTTTAATCGTAATTTGATGCTTGGTGCTGCATTAATATACGTAACATTAATGTTATTAAAGGATTTCCGTTTACGACTGGTTGGGCTTTTAGTTGGTGCCATTCAGGGGGATATTCTTTATGGAATTATAATAAATAATGTCAATTTTTCTTATGAAATTGGTTCATTTGTCTTTTTAGATGTTATTGCAATTAGTTTTTGTTTTATTTTTGTTTGGTCATCCTTAGAACATCTTCTTCATCATGTGGATGTTCTGGTCCAAAAAAACACAAAGGAGAAACACGGCTAGCATGAATGAATATACATACCCAATTTTATTTGGGGTCATTTTTGGAGTTGCTGTACGCCTTTACATGCTGCGTACAGATTATCGTCAGTATCCAACTTATTTACATGGTAAAATCATTCATATTGCTTTAGGATTTATTGCTGCAGGATTAGGAACCGTTGCAGTACCTTCAATTATGGAAGAGGATTTTACCGCAATCACCTTTTTAACGATTGCGGCTTCGCAATTTCGGGATGTGCGAAATATGGAGCGAAACACGCTTACTGAACTTGATTCGTATGAACTTGTTCCAAGAGGAAAGACATATATTGAAGGAATCGCGGTGGCCTTTGAAAGTCGAAATTACTTAGTTATTTTTACTTCCTTTTTATCTACTTTTGCCTATTTAGCAATTAATATGTGGGCTGGAATACTTGTGGGTATCATTTGTCTGTTAATTTGCAAAAAGCTAATGGCTGGTAGTAGACTTAAAGATATTGTTGATATCGAGTTTGTTAAGCCGTATTTTAAGGATGCAGGCTTGTATGTTGATAATATATACATTATGAATATTGGACTTCCTGCGAGACAGGAAGAAATATTAGAATATGGGATGGGGTTTATTTTAAAGCCTAAAACGTTTAATGCAAGAGCTACCATTGCAAATTTAGGGCAAAGACAAGCCATTTTACATGATGTATCTACCGCTTTGGGGATATTCAGAGATTCGGGGACCCCTGCTCTCACCCCTTTGGCAAAGCGAGATTTGAATGATGGACGTGTCGGAGTTTTTGTTTTGCCACAGGAAAAAGATGTTGAGAAAGCAATTGAAATAATAGGTCGTGTACCAACATTAGAAAATGCAATCCGAATGCCAACAGAGAGGAACGCAAACGAAAAGGGGCGTCCACTTAAATGAATATCGAAAAATTTGTTTTAGCAGCGATTAAGATGGATACATCTAAGGTTAACGTTTCAGGGGGAACACCTGTATTTTCATGTCCTACAAAAGAGGAAATGGAGACAGTAGCTGCAAATTTGGAAGCAATCTTAGATGGAATTGCTCACGAAATCAGTGAGAATTTATACATAATCGTAAAACACTAAACAATTGATTGTTGTTACCATTTATTTTTGATAGAATGTAAAAGCATGACCCTTCTAACGTAGAAGGGTTTATTTTATACATAACGTTGATATTAATCATATTTTATGTGATATATGTAGTAATAGATAGTTGAGAAGGGAAGAACGCATGTGGCAAAACCAGTAGTAGCTATTGTTGGTCGTCCTAACGTTGGGAAATCAACAATTTTTAATCGTATAGTAGGAGAAAGAGTTTCAATCGTAGAAGATGTACCTGGAGTGACAAGGGATCGAATCTATAGTTCAGGTGAGTGGTTGAATCAAGATTTTAGTATTATTGATACCGGTGGTATTGATATTGGTGATGAACCTTTTCTTGCTCAAATTAGACATCAAGCTGAAATCGCTATCGATGAAGCAGATGTAATTATTTTTATGACAAGCGGTCGCGAAGGCGTGACAAGTGCGGACGAAGAGGTTGCTAAAATATTATATCGCTCCAAAACGCCAGTTGTTTTAGCTGTTAATAAAGTGGACAATCCCGAAATGAGAGCAGATATTTATGACTTTTATGCATTGGGATTTGGTGAACCTGTACCAATCTCAGGCTCCCACGGAATTGGCCTTGGAGATTTACTAGATGAAGTTGTAAGGCATTTTCCAAAGGGTGCAGATGAAGAATATGATGAAGACGTCATTAAGTTCTCTCTAATTGGTCGACCTAATGTAGGGAAGTCATCTCTTGTTAATTCTTTGTTAGGCGAGGAAAGAGTAATTGTAAGTGACATAGCGGGAACCACTAGGGACGCTATAGATACAAAATACACTGTTGATGGTAAGGAATATGTCATCATCGATACAGCTGGTATGAGGAAAAAAGGAAAAGTCTATGAAAGCACTGAGAAGTACAGTGTATTAAGAGCGCTGAAAGCAATTGAACGCTCTGACGTCGTCCTTGTCGTCTTAAATGCTGAGGAAGGTATTATTGAACAAGATAAAAAAATAGCCGGTTATGCTCATGAAGCGGGTAGAGCAGTGGTGATTGTTGTTAATAAATGGGATGCCATCGAAAAAGATGATAAAACCATGAAGGAATTTGAACAAAAAGTACGTGATCATTTCCTATTTCTTGATTACGCACCGATTGTATTTTTATCTGCAAAAACAAAAAGAAGAGTCCATACGTTGTTACCGATGATTGATATGGCCAGTGATAATCATACAATGCGTGTCCAAACGAATGTGTTAAATGATGTCATCATGGATGCTGTTGCAATGAATCCGACACCAACGGACAAGGGAAAACGATTAAAAATCTATTATGTCGCACAGGTTGCTGTTAAGCCACCGACTTTTGTTGTATTTGTAAATGAACCTGAATTGATGCATTTTTCTTATGAACGTTTCTTAGAGAATCGAATCAGAGATGCTTTTGGCTTTGAAGGTACGCCAATTAAAATAATCGCGAGAGCTCGAAAATAGAAAGGGGAGGAAGTAATGGAGAAAATAACGGTTGTTGGAGCTGGCAGTTGGGGTACTGCACTAGCACTCGTTCTTGCAGACAATGATCATGAAGTGAGGCTTTGGTCACATCGTAAGGAACAAGCGGATGAAATCAATTCGAAACATACAAATTCAAAATACGTGCCCTCAATTGAGCTTCCAGAAACCATTATTGGGTATTCGGATTTAGACAAATCCTTAGAGGACGTCAAAACAGTTGTACTTGCAGTTCCGACGAAAGCAATTCGTGAAGTACTTCAGAAAATAACTCAGTTCATTTCAATCCCTTTAACGATTATTCATGTTAGTAAAGGGATTGAACCGGATACATTAAAGCGGATTTCTGAATTGATTGAGGATGAAATGCCTTCAAACTTACTGAAAGATGTTGTTGTACTTTCTGGGCCAAGTCATGCCGAGGAAGTGGTACTTCGCCATCCAACAACTGTTACAGTGTCATCCAAAAATATGGAAAGTGCTGAATATGTGCAAGACTTATTTATTAATCAGCATTTCCGTGTCTACACTAACCCTGATATTGTGGGTGTAGAAATTGGTGGGGCGTTAAAAAATATTATTGCATTGGCTGCAGGTATTACGGACGGACTTGGTTATGGTGATAATGCCAAAGCTGCGTTAATTACACGCGGTTTAGCCGAAATTTCACGTTTGGGCAGCAAAATGGGGGCAAATCCCCTAACATTCGCTGGATTAACTGGGATTGGAGATTTAATCGTCACTTGTACAAGTGTACACTCACGGAACTGGCGTGCAGGAAATTTGCTTGGAAAAGGTCAAAGTCTTCAGGAAGTTCTAGATAATATGGGAATGGTGGTCGAAGGTGTTAGGACAACGAAAGCTGCCTACCAGTTAGCCAAAAAAATGGATGTTTCCATGCCGATTACATTTGCTTTATATGATGTTCTTTTCAATGATCAGTCACCTAAAGAGGCTGTAGATAAACTCATGTCCAGAGGAAGGACAAACGAAATGGCTGATCTTTTCAACTATTTAGAAGAAAAAGGTTAAATGTGGCAATATTTAGCACACCTACCGCTTTTAGCGTGCATAGTATGTCAAGGAGAATACCATATTAGCGGGATTTTCCAATAATTTCGCATAGCAAGGATTTTCTACTGAGTAAAACGTTTGCACTTTTCTTGCTAAAAATAGGCATTAGACGATACATTTCATGCCTTTTTCGCATAAAATGCAGCGTAGTATACTGTGTGGGTTGAGCGATTGGATAAAGGGAATATTTAGTTGTTCAAGTTTTGCTGAGGTAAAGACGCCCCTCTTTACTTCAGTTTTTTTGTTTTATTTCGAAAAAAGGTTTCATGTTCACAATTAACAACATTGTCTTAGTTTATAGATGCGTATTATGATATAATATTTGACGGAATGTTAAGAGGATGTTCAAAAAGTCCGGTGAAAATGACATTCGAATTTCTTTGTTGGCTTGCTGTTTAAGACCCTCACGTATTAAATTACATACGTTCCGGTGCTCAAAGCTTCGCCGCCTTGAACTTTCGACGCACAGGATGTGCTAGTGCCGGCGGCGCGCCATAGGACGTGGCGTTTTTAGCCGGCGAGGTCCTTTTCATCCTCCTTTTTGAATACACCTAGATGTTGGACAAGGGAGTGAAAAAGGTGACACCAGGATTACTAAAAATGTGGATATCATTTGCGGGTATTGCATTTATGTTTATCGCAGTAATATCCATTTATCTTAGCCGTTTTAAATTGAAGGGCTTCTTAAAAGGATTAGTAGCCACGATAGCATATATTTTTATGATTCTAGCAGGAATCATTATCTTCTTTGTCGTGTTCAGCGGACCTGTTAGTGAATAAAGATACAAACTTAAGGATGGTATTATTATGAAAGTTACGTTACAACTGATGGTAATTGTTTTTTCTTTATCATTACTTACGGGATGCTTGTATCCAAAAGAAAAGCTTACTGAAAACCAAATTCCATATGAAGACCAGGTTGCGGATGTTCAGAAAGCAGTTGACAAATTCAAAGAGGATAATGGTGGGCTCTTACCAATCAAAACAAGAGACATGGAGACTCCTTTATATCAAAAATATCCGATTGATTTTACTCGGCTTTCACCCAAGTACATAGCTGAACCTCCTGGTAATGCATATGAAACTGGTGGAGTTTATTTATATGTTTTAGTAAATGTAGAAACAAATCCAACTGTTAAACTTCTAGATGTACGAATTTCAGAAGAAATTAGTGAACTAAATTTACGAGTAGAAATGTATCGTTCATCAAATGGGTATGCACCATTTAAAGAACAACTTCAAACAGGTATATTTACTTTGGATTATAGCAAGCTAGGATTGAAAGAAGAACCGTTTGTGGTAAGTCCTTTTTCAGGGAAAAACTTACCACTCTTGATAACAAACACAAATGAGATTATTGTAGACTATCGTATGGATTTATATGAGTATTTAACAAAACATGAGCATACCTACCAATCAGGTGATGATATTCGGGATATTTTAGTTGAACATTCAATGTTTGTTCCTGTAAATTCCCACCCCACTACGATTGATGATAATAATGAACCAATATTTTTAAATAAATAAGTCATGAACCCTTCTTTTAGACATAAACTCTAAGAGAAGGGTTTTTATTTTGTAAATTATGTTCAAAAAGTGTAAGAAAAATAGCTTACTAGTGTAGTTTTCATTCATCTTTTTGAACTCAACTTTGCTGCTACATATTATGGGGGGAATTTTTTTCTAGAAATAGTCATATTTAATTAGGACAACGTCATACAAATATAATGTCCTAGAATATGTAGTAAACGGATATAATTATCCCAAGAATTGTAAAATCGGGAGGGATCACACTTGGAAAAGGTAGATATTTTTAAAGATATCGCTGAGCGCACCGGTGGCGATATATATTTAGGAGTCGTTGGTGCAGTTAGAACTGGCAAATCCACTTTCATAAAGAAGTTCATGGAATTAGTAGTTTTACCAAATATCGGTAGTGAGGCAGATAAGGCACGTGCACAGGATGAGCTGCCACAAAGTGCTGCAGGAAGAACAATTATGACAACAGAACCAAAATTTGTTCCAAACCAAGCTGTTTCTGTACATGTTGAAGAAGGACTTAATGTTAACATTCGCCTTGTGGATTGTGTGGGATACACGGTTCCGGGTGCAAAGGGCTATGAGGATGAAAATGGGCCTCGTATGATAAACACTCCTTGGTATGAAGAGCCGATTCCTTTTCATGAAGCAGCTGAAATTGGCACGAGAAAAGTAATTCAGGAGCATTCTACAATTGGGGTAGTAGTAACAACAGACGGCTCAATTGGGGAGATTCCTAGAAGAGATTATATTGAAGCAGAAGAGAGGGTTATTGAGGAACTTAAAGAGGTAGGAAAACCATTTATTATGGTTATTAACACAGTTCATCCTCATCACCCAGAGACAGATGCGCTTCGTCAAGAGTTAAATGAAAAGTACGATATTCCAGTTTTAGCGATGAGTGTTGAAAGTATGCGTGAAGCAGATGTTTTCAATGTTCTACGCGAAGCACTTTATGAGTTCCCGGTATTAGAGGTAAATGTTAATCTACCTAGCTGGGTAATGGTCTTAAGAGAAGATCATTGGTTAAGGGAAAGCTATCAAGATGCTGTGAAGGATACTGTTCAGGATATCAAGCGGTTACGAGATGTTGATCGAGTTGTAGGGCAATTTAGTGAATATGACTTTATTGACCAAGCAAGCTTGGCTGGTATCGAAATGGGGCAGGGTGTAGCTGAAATTGATTTATATGCTCCAGATGATCTATATGATCAAATCCTTAAAGAAGTGGTGGGTGTTGAAATCCGCGGAAAAGATCATCTCTTACAGTTAATGCAGGACTTTGCACATGCAAAAGCAGAGTATGATCAAGTGGCAGATGCACTAAAAATGGTGAAACAAACGGGTTATGGAATTGCAGCACCAGCGTTATCTGACATGAGTCTTGATGAGCCTGAAATTATTCGACAAGGTTCCCGATTTGGGGTTCGCTTAAAGGCTGTTGCGCCTTCTATTCACATGATTAAGGTTGATGTAGAATCTGAATTTGCTCCGATTATAGGTACAGAAAAACAAAGTGAAGAATTGGTCCGATATTTAATGCAAGACTTTGAAGATGATCCACTTTCTATCTGGAATTCAGACATATTTGGAAGATCATTAAGCTCCATTGTACGCGAAGGTATTCAAGCGAAATTATCATTAATGCCTGAAAATGCGCGCTACAAGCTTAAAGAAACTCTTGAAAGAATCATTAACGAAGGTTCGGGCGGATTAATTGCTATCATATTATAGGATAATGGCTCCTCACAAGGGAGTCTTTTTTTATGCAATAAAGAGGAGGATTTGCTTACGAAACACTTATATGATAAGCTTTTTACAAAAAAATAGAGCCGAATTGGTGAAAAATACATAAAAAGGTAAAATTTCTGTTGAAATATATTGAATTATGTCTAATAATCGTTTATTATAAGGCATGTTAGTATCAGACTAACGTTGAAGACACTTGATGACACAAGACTCGCAGAACAATGAATAATCACTCATATTGAATGAATAGCATATTTGGGAGGAGGTGAATGTCATGAACAAAACAGATTTAGTTAATGCGGTGGCTGAAAGTGCTGAACTATCTAAGAAGGATGCTACAAAAGCTGTTGATGCAGTTTTTGATTCAATTCTTGAAGCCCTTAAAGGTGGAGACAAAGTTCAGTTAATCGGATTTGGTAACTTTGAGGTGCGTGAGCGTGCTGCACGTAAAGGTCGTAATCCTCAAACTGGTGAAGAAATCGAAATTGCTGCTAGCAAGGTTCCTGCATTTAAACCAGGAAAGGCGCTTAAGGATGCAGTAAAATAATTTTACATAGAAACTATGTGAAAGATATAAAATTGAATTACAAAAAAGAGTCGTTTCTTACGGCTCTTTTTATTTTTGTTTTCTGTACATAATTATGCTAGAATCAATTGACTAGTAGTATGTAATGTAAAATGAAGAGGGGTTGGCTAAAATGACTTCCATTGACTATAAAAAAATAGAGCAGGCAGTAACCATGATTTTAGAAGCAATCGGTGAAGATCCAGAGAGAGAAGGACTAGTCGATACGCCAAAAAGAGTTTCTAAAATGTATGCGGAGGTATTCTCTGGTCTACAAGATGACCCGAAAGAATATTTTCAGACCATTTTCGGTGAGGAACATGAAGAGTTAGTGCTTGTCAAAGACATCCCATTTTACTCAATGTGTGAGCACCATCTTGTCCCGTTTTATGGTCACGCACATGTTGCCTACATTCCTAAAGGTGGTAAAGTAACTGGCTTAAGTAAGCTTGCACGAGCCGTAGAAGCAGTCGCTAAAAGACCTCAATTGCAAGAGAGAATTACCTCAACAATTGCAGACTCTATTGTTGAAACCTTACATCCTCATGGGGTAATGGTAGTAATTGAAGCAGAACATATGTGTATGACAATGCGGGGAGTAAAAAAACCAGGAGCAAAAACAGTAACTTCTGCTGTTCGTGGAATATTACAAAAAGACCCAGCTGCGCGAAGTGAGGTATTATCTTTAATTAAGAATTGACATACGTAATGAATTACGAGATAGTAAAAATAATGTGGATTTCACTCATTTTCCATTAAATGTGGAATGAGTTGAAAAAATTTCCTTTACATAGCATTCATAGGAGTGAAGAAGGATGAGTAATAATTCAAACTCAGAATTTATTGTAATTAAAGCAGTGGAAGATGGAGTCAATGTAATCGGTTTAACGAGAGGATCTGATACACGCTTCCATCATTCGGAGAAATTAGATAGAGGCGAAGTAATGATTGCCCAATTTACTGAACATACTTCAGCAATTAAGGTTCGTGGCCATGCAATTATTCAAACTAGCCATGGAGAAACTGAATCTGATTCCAAAAAATAAAGCAGGTTATTCCTGCTTTTTCTTTTGGATTGCATAAAACTAAGGGAAAAACTATGGGATATATGTTATAATTAACGTTGTTTTAAAGAGACTAATATAAAGACCTTCAAAATAGAAAATCTATTATTTAAATTGGGGAAACAAGGGTGATTGATTTGCATGACATCAAGGAAATAGTTGCCAATCTTAAGGAGCGTATTGAGGTTAAAACAAGACATTCATACCTTCAAAGATATATGGAAACACCTAGCATAGATGAAGATAAGATTTTATTATTGAATTCGATATGCGAGGATTTACTTTTGCCAAAAGAGCAATTGGAAAACTATATAGTAACAACTATGCTTGTTCAACAGGCATTGGATACCCATGAATCAGTCCCCAATCGATTATCCTATTCAGATGAACGCATGCGCAGTCAACAGTTGGCTGTATTGGCGGGAGATTATTTTAGCGGATTATATTATAAACTTCTGGCTCAGGTCTCCGATATAAACTTCATTCGAGTACTTGCAGAAGGAATTAAAGAAGTAAATGAAGCAAAAATTTATTTGTACCAAATGGACAATGAAAATATAGACAAGCTTTTTAATTGTGTAACTACTGTGGAGTCGGCCATTTTTCAAAAAATTATAAAAAGCTTTCAAATAATAAAATGGGAAGAACTCATTTTGAATTTTTTATTATTAAAAAGACTACTGCGCGAACGCGAACAGTATCTGGAAAACGGGAATTCAATTCTCTTCAAGACGCTAAAGAAAATCGTTTTTCAGCATGAAAAACATGATCATGAGACACAAGTAATGATCGTTTTTAACAGGCAGCTTTCTGTTGTAACAAATAAGCTGGATCAGATTTTAGCAAAGAACCCAAAAATGAACAGTATCTTATTAAATCGAATTAATGAGTTACGATTTGAAGGTGCTTCAATATCAATGAATAAGATTGTGGAAGAAGGGTAATTATGGAGCAATCTAAAGAACAGCGTGTACACCATGTGTTTGAAAAAATATATAAAAATTATGACCAAATGAATTCCGTGATTAGCTTCCAACAACATAAAGCCTGGCGTAAGGATACAATGAAAAGAATGGATGTCCAAAAAGGCTCATCCGCATTAGATCTATGTTGTGGAACTGCAGATTGGACGATTGCGCTTGCAGAAGCAGTGGGTCCTAATGGGAAAGTAGTTGGTCTAGATTTCAGTAAAAATATGTTAAAAATTGGCCAAGAGAAGGTTGTTAATCTGCAATTAGATCAGGTTAAATTGGTACATGGAAACGCGATGGAACTGCCGTTTGAGGATAATTCCTTTGACTATGTAACAATTGGCTTTGGTTTAAGAAATGTACCAGACTATATGACCGTTTTAAAAGAAATGCAAAGGGTAGTAAAACCTGGTGGCAAGGTTGTTTGTTTAGAAACTTCACAACCAACAATGATTGGATTTCGTCAATTATACTTTTTCTATTTTCGTTTTATTATGCCAGTTTTCGGAAAACTTTTTGCGAAAAGCTATCAGGAATATTCATGGTTACAAGAATCTGCACGTGATTTTCCAGGCATGAAAGAACTAGCAAATATGTTCCGAGAAGCAGGCTTAAAGGACATTGAAGTTAAACCGTACACTTTGGGTGTAGCTGCTATGCATTTAGGGTATAAGAAATAATATTTTCGCGTCATATTTTTGTAAACTAAGGTGAAACTCATGAAATTATCTTTGATGTATTCGTATTTGAATACAGATTTAGCTATTATAGAAAAGGAACTGGAGGCTTCCATCAAAGGGGAGCATCCTGTTCTTCAGCAAGCTGGATTGCATTTATTGCAATCAGGTGGAAAACGATTACGACCTGTTTTTGTCCTATTAGGTGGCAAATTCGGTAAGTATGATATTAATGTGATTAAAAACGTAGCCGTAACACTTGAGCTTATTCATACAGCATCGCTTGTCCATGATGATGTGATTGATGACGCGGACCTACGTCGTGGCAAGCCTACCATTAAAGCCAAATGGGACAATAAAATTGCAATGTATGCAGGAGATTATATACTAGGAAGTTCTCTAGAGATCATCACGAAACTTGATAATCCTTTATTACATAAACTTCTTGCTCATACAATCGTCGAGGTGTGTTTAGGTGAGATTGAGCAAATTAAAGATAAATACCGGTTTGATCAAGACTTACGATGTTATTTGCGTCGTATAAAACGGAAAACGGCCCTATTAATCGCAAGTAGCTGCCAACTAGGAGCAGTTGCGGCGGGTGTTCCTTCTGATATTCATAAAAAACTTTATTTATTTGGCTATTATGTTGGAATGGCCTTTCAAATTACAGATGATATTCTTGATTTTACAGGCACTGATCAACAACTAGGCAAACCTGCTGGTAGTGACTTGATGCAAGGGAATATTACATTGCCAGTTCTTTATGCGATGAATGATGCGAAACTTAAAGACCTTATTACTCAAGTTTCAGAACATACAACATCTGACGAAATTAAACCATTAATCACGTTGATTAAACAATCAAATGCAATCAAACAATCTGAGGCTATAAGTAACCGTTATTTAGATAAAGCGTATAAGGTATTAGAGGAATTACCTTCTGGTCGTGCTAGAAATACACTATATAATATTGCAAAATATATCGGAA
Organism: Ferdinandcohnia sp. GQ5; assembly: GCF_059759275.1. NCBI lineage: Bacteria > Bacillati > Bacillota > Bacilli > Caryophanales > Bacillaceae > Ferdinandcohnia > Ferdinandcohnia sp. GQ5. Next base: position 46,647 of record NZ_JCAXEW010000008.1, on the reverse strand, counting down.
AAAGAAAATTTTAAAGTTACTTGGCCTCTTTGTAACTTACCTCGTGTTGTCATTAAAAAACTGAGCGCTTAAACGCAAAAGTGTATTTAATGAATACAGTTGCAAACCAATCGAAATAGTGTTACTATTTTGATTGGTCGCTAAAAAATGACTATTATACATATTTTGGTGGGGTGGAGAGAATTATGGAAAAAACGTTTTTAATGGTTAAACCTGATGGAGTCCAACGTCAATTAATAGGTGAGATTGTATCACGCTTCGAAAGAAAGGGCTTTCAATTAGTAGGGGCAAAACTAATGGTAATTTCTGAAGAACTTGCTGGAGAACATTATGGTGAGCACAAAGAGCGTCCATTCTTTGGAGAGCTTGTAGATTTCATCACTTCTGGTCCTGTATTTGCAATGGTCTGGCAAGGTGAGAATGTAATTGCAACTGCACGTCAAATGATGGGTGCAACAAATCCGAAGGATGCCCTTCCAGGAACAATTCGTGGTGATTTTGGATTAACTGTTGGAAAGAATGTAATTCACGGTTCTGATTCACCGGCAAGTGCTGAGCGTGAAATCGCACTTTTCTTCAAAGAAGAAGAAGTAGCGGCATACGAAAAGCTTATTAATAACTGGATTTATTAATCCATCAAAAACCAGCTCTAATAGGGCTGGTTTTTCTTAAGGAACCTTTCATTATCAACACCAAAACTATGTATAGTTTTTAGGAGATCGCTATGAACACAGATTACATCACTTTTACCCACCAAATAAAAAGAAAAACAGGTATCGATTTGCGTTTATATAAGGAAGCTCAAATGCTAAGAAGACTTACATCGTTATATGAAAAAAGAGGATTTACGAGTTTTGTTGATTACTATAAGGGTATTGAAAAGGACAATGAACTATTTCACGAATTTTTGGATCGTATGACAATAAATGTATCGGAATTTTATCGAAATGCAAAAAGATGGGAAATACTAGAGAGAAAGATTCTCCCAAAACTTATAGAAAAAAATCGAAATCTTAAAGTATGGAGTGCCGCGTGTTCTGCAGGTGAGGAGCCTTACACCCTAGCAATGATACTTTCGAAGTTTTTACCTTTACACAAAGTATCGATTCTAGCTACAGATATTGATGAAAATATACTAGCAAGAGCAAAGCTTGGTGTGTACTCTGAGCGTGCACTTCAGGAGCTCCCAAATCATATGAAAAATCATTTTTTCACGCAAAAGGATACTTTCTATCATATTAATTCTGAGATTAAAAAGTCGGTGACCTTTAGAAAGCAAAATTTGCTATCAGACTCATTCGATGCTGATTTTGATCTAATCGTCTGTCGTAATGTCTTGATTTATTTTACAGAAGAGGCTAAAGATATGGTATACAAGAAGTTTAGTAATGCATTGAAAAGTGACGGGATATTGTTTGTTGGAAGTACTGAACAAATTTTTAATCCTGGTTCATATCATTTAGAAACCGAAGATACATTTTTTTATCGAAAAAAATAAAGCATGTAAAATAAAGCGTCAGAAAAATGACAAATCTAATAATGTTTGCTACGATATAGTAATCGAATTTGCCTCTGGGTGAATTCTTTTTCTTTATCATAATGTATATAAATCATAGAAATTTTTGAAAAAATCTATCCGGAATTATAGAGATTATGATATATTGGTACATAATCGCTTTAAATTACGAAAGTGAAATTCTTTTTCACGATTACATATAAGGGGGAAACACACATGAGATACTTAACAGCTGGTGAATCACATGGGCCACAGCTTACAACCATACTTGAAGGTGTACCTGCTGGTCTTGAACTTACTGCAGAAGATATAAACTTTGAACTTGCTAGACGTCAAAAAGGACACGGACGAGGCAGAAGAATGCAAATTGAAAAGGACCAAGTGAAAATTGCAAGTGGCATTAGGCACGGTAAAACATTAGGTTCTCCAATTGCATTAGTCGTTGAAAACAATGACTGGAAACACTGGACGAAAATTATGGGTATCGAACCTATTACTGATGATGAGGCAGAAGATATTAAGCGTAAAATTACACGTCCACGCCCTGGACATGCAGACCTCAATGGAGCAATCAAATACGGACATCGCGATATGAGAAATGTTCTTGAAAGATCTTCAGCTCGTGAAACGACAGTACGAGTTGCAGCTGGAGCAGTAGCTAAAAAATTCTTGGCATCTCTAGGGATTCAGGTTGCTGGCCATGTATTAGAAATTGGGGGAGTACGTGCGAAGAATATTACCTATTCAACCCTAGAAGAATTGAAAACAAAGACCGAAGAATCTTCAGTTAGATGTATGGATGAGGAAGCGGGCGTTCAAATGATGAATGCCATTGATGAAGCAAAGAAAAATGGTGACTCCATCGGTGGGATTGTTGAAGTCATCGTTGAAGGTGTACCTGCAGGCGTAGGAAGCTATGTTCATTATGACCGTAAACTGGATTCGAAAATTGCGGCAGCAATGGTAAGTATCAATGCCTTTAAAGGTGTTGAGTTTGGTATTGGATTTGAGGCAGCTAGAATTCCTGGAAGTCAGGTTCATGATGAGATCATTTGGGATAAAGAAGCTGGATATAAGCGAAGAACCAATAATTTGGGCGGCTTTGAAGGCGGTATGACAAACGGTATGCCTATTGTAGTACGAGGTGTAATGAAGCCAATTCCAACTCTTTATAAGCCATTAAAAAGCGTTGATATTGAAACAAAAGAAGTATTTGAAGCAAGTATTGAACGGTCTGATAGCTGTGCAGTACCTGCCGCATCCGTAGTCGCTGAGGCAGTTGTGGCGTGGGAAGTTGCAAACGCAATTGTTGAACAATTCGGACAAGATAGAATCGATTTAATTCAAGAAAATGTAGCGAAAATGCGTGAGTATTCGAGGGAATTCTAATGGACCAGTTAACCATAGCAACAAAATCGAAATCCTATCCAATGTACATTGGAACTGATATTATCAATCTTTTGCCACAAGTTATAAAGGATACCTGTAAATCGGTATCAAAGGTACTTGTTATAAGTGATGAATCGGTTGCTTCACTATATTTAGAGGAAGTAAAAGATATCCTTCATGCCCAATTCGACGAGCCGTTATCGTTTGTTATTCCCGCTGGCGAAAGTGCAAAATCATTTGAAATGTATTATCAATGTCAGACTTTTGCGTTGGAAAATGGGTTAGACCGTTCATCGGTAATTCTTGCATTAGGAGGAGGTGTCGTTGGCGATTTAGCAGGTTTTGTCGCGGCAACATTCATGCGTGGCATCCCATTTATCCAAATTCCAACTACATTGCTTGCACATGACAGTGCAGTTGGAGGGAAGGTTGCCATTAATCATGAACTAGGAAAAAATATGATTGGTGCTTTTCATCAACCGAATGCGGTATTATATGATATTGATTTAATGAAAACATTGCCAAAAATCGAGCTTCGTTCAGGCTTTGCAGAGGTCATTAAGCATGGATTAATTTGGGATCCGGAGTTTTATGAGTGGTTAACTGAAAACATTACATCTTTAGACGATTTAAAGGGTGAAAAGCTTCAATACGCTGTATTAAAAGGTGTAGCCGTAAAGGCAAAAGTTGTTTCGGAGGACGAACAAGAAAAAGGACTGCGTGCCATCTTAAACTTTGGGCATACCTTAGGTCATGCTATTGAAGCTGAATCTGGTTATGGAAAGATTACCCATGGAGATGGCGTTGCAATTGGGATGATTTTTGCATTAAAGGTAAGCGAAAAAATCTTTAATAGTAATCTATCATCTGAAAAAATAAAGGAATGGTTTAGCTTATTTGGGTTCCCAACCAGCATTCCTGAACATTTAGAAGTTGATAAATTACTTGAACGAATGAAGCATGATAAAAAAGCTACCTCAGGAAAAGTAAAAATGGTCTTGTTAAAAAATATTGGGGAAACTGTTATTCAAGATATAGAAGATGAGCATCTACTCCGTTTCTTAAAGGATTTTATTTAAGATAAGATGTCTTATGCAAAAAGGAGGAGTGTAAATGATAAGGGGAATACGTGGCGCCACCACTATAAAAGAAAATAATAGACAAGAAATATTAACAGCTACTGAACAGCTACTGCGTGACATGATCATTGAAAACCACATTGAAGCTGCAGATGTGGCACAAATTGTATTTTCAGTCACCGATGATATTGATGCAGCTTTTCCTGCTGCAGCGGCAAGACAAATTGATGGATGGACATTTGTTCCAGTAATGAGTATGAGAGAAATCCCTGTACCGGGTTCATTGCCATTGTGTATACGCATATTAATGACTGTGAATACAACTGCAAAACAAGAAGAAATCAATCATGTATACCAAAATGGAGCGATTGTCTTAAGACCAGACCTTTCAACCGTACAAGGTAAATAAAACTATACATTGACAAATTGAAGATGTATATGATAAGTTTAGTTACAATATTTGATAAAGTTAGAGTTTAGTAAGTTTTCTGAGAAGTTTAGAGTTGAGTTTAGGGTAGATGAGAATGAGAGAGTTTAGCCGAGGTTAGCAGAGTTTAGTTATGTTACTTCTACCCAAAGATACCAATGTGTCTTTGGGTTGTTTATTTTTATCGTTTTTTTTATAAAAAAGCGATTCCAATCTTCAAATACCTCCTAAATCCTCATTCTCCATATTTTATGGAGGAGTGAGCTGAATGAATACGTATGATTTTTCCTCGTTTGCGTCCGATGCAAAACAATATCGGACAATTCCGATTGTCAAACGTTTCTTAGTGGATACGTTGACACCCATTCAAATTTTTCAAAACCTAGAAAATGAAGCATCTTTTCTGCTTGAAAGTAAGGATCACGAATCCGAGTGGTCTAGGTATTCATTTATTGGCTTAAAGCCATTCCTGTTTATGGATGAAAATAAAGGTCACTATTACGTGAAAAATGAAAACCAGCAAAGCTTAGTGAAGAAACCAACGATGAAGGATGCATTCAACTGGATTAAGGATTACCTTGCCTTAAAGCCGCTGGATATCGAAATCCCCTTTTATGGAGGGGCAGTTGGGTATATTGGGTATGATGCAATTTCTACTTTTGAAAAGGTAGATGAGCACTCAAACAATGATTTAAACATGGAACGCTATCAATTTTTCTTTTGTGAAACGATTTTAGCGTTAGACCATCATTCACGCGAGTTAATTGTCGTTCATTTTGTTCGATTAAATGGTGGTGAAGATGAGCGGATTCAAAAAGCTGTTTTCGAACATGCTCGCTCAAAAATCAACATGTATTTGTCCCGTATTGTTCAAAACAAAGAACAAAGTGAAATGTTATTACTACCAAAATTACATGAAATACCGAATGTAAGAGATATAAAAACGAACTTCGAAAAACAGGATTTTCTAGATGCTGTTGTTAAAATAAAGGACTATATCACGGATGGAGATATTTTTCAGGCGGTTTTATCACAACGCTTTGAAATTCCGGTCTCAGTAAGTGGATTTCAGCTATACCGAATCTTACGAATGGTAAACCCCTCACCATATTTGTTTTATATCAAGATTAATGATATTGAAATCGTAGGAAGCTCACCAGAGCGTTTAATCAAAGTTCATAATAAACATCTTGAGATTCATCCAATTGCAGGTACAAGACGTAGAGGGAAGACGAAAGAAGAAGATGAAGCACTTGCATCGGAATTGCTTCAGGATGAAAAAGAGATGGCAGAGCATTATATGCTAGTCGATTTAGCACGTAATGATATTGGCAGGGTATCTACATTTGGTTCTGTTAAAACTCCTGTATTAATGGAAATTGGTCGATTTTCACATGTGATGCACATTATCTCAAAGGTCACAGGTGAATTAGATGAGAAAATTGATCCATTAGATGCGTTACAAGCAGCTTTCCCAGCAGGTACTGTATCTGGAGCACCTAAAATTCGAGCAATGCAAATTATCTCAGAGCTGGAACCTATGGCTCGAAACTTATATGCTGGCACAATTGCTTATATAGGCTTTGATGGAAATATAGATTCCTGTATTACAATTCGGACGGCGATTATAAAAGATGGTATTGCTTACGTTCAGGCGGGAGCAGGAATCGTTGCCGATTCAGTTCCAGAACACGAATGGATGGAAACTGTAAATAAAGCAAGTGCCTTAATTCAAACAATCCAATTAGCAGAAGAAGCATTCGATAAGGAGGATATTCATGTTTAAACAACTTTTAAATAAATGTATTACTGGCGAGGTATTAACAGAAGAAGAAAGCTATCGAGTGATGGACGTGATTATGTCTGGTGATGCAACTGCAAGCCAAATTGCGAGTTTACTTTCAATCCTTCGTTTTCGTGGCGAAACAGTCGATGAAATTACTGGCTTTGCAAGAGCGATGAGGGAGCATATGATGCAGCTCGATTATGAAAGTGATCAAGTAATAGACACTTGTGGGACAGGTGGGGATGGTGCTTCTACATTTAATATTTCAACTGCAGCTGCAATTATTGTATCTTCCATAGGAATAAAAGTTGCAAAGCACGGAAATCGAGCAGTGTCATCAAAAAGTGGTAGTGCGGATGTTTTAGAATATTTAGGTGTTGAGATTCAATCAACCAAAGAAGAAGCGAAAGATGCATTAAATAAACGAAATATGAGCTTTTTATTTGCACCTATCTATCATGCTGCGATGAAGCATGCCGTCACTCCAAGACAGGAAATTGGATTTCGAACAATTTTTAACCTATTAGGGCCGATGGCAAACCCAGCCAGATGTAAAAGGCAAGTGCTAGGTGTGTACTCAACAGAGTACGCTGAAAAAATGGCATATGCCCTTCAGAAACTCGGTTCTGAGCATATTTTATTTGTTTCAGGACGTGATGGACTTGATGAATGCAGTATTACAACTGAAACAGATATTGTGGAACTTAAAGACGGAGAGATTACAAGATTTGTTCTCTCACCTGAAGATGTCGACCTTCCCCGTGGAAATATGAAGGACATTCAAGTATCTTCCGTGGTTGAGAGCGCAAACCTTCTGCGGGATGTTTTGTATGGAAGAGCCAATCAAAGTGCAACGAATATTGTTTTATTAAATGCTGGTGCAGCTATTTACATCTCAGGAAAAGCGAACAGTATTCGTGAAGGTGTTGAAATGGCAAGAGAGGCTCTTGTAATGGGAATAGCAAGGAACCAATTTGAACAGCTAAGAAATCGTGAGGTGGAGTATTTTGCTAAACAAAATTCTTGAACAGAAAAAAATAGAAGTTAAAAACATTAAATATCCTGAGATTGACAGTGCTGTTAAACGAATTTCTCTATATGAAGCACTCTCTAATCCTAATCGATCCCTTGGTATCATTGCTGAGGTGAAAAAAGCATCACCTTCAAAGGGCGTGATCCGAGAAGATTTTCATCCAGTCAAGATTGGAACAGAATATGAAGCAGCAAAAGCGGATGCTATTTCAGTATTAACAGATGAACCATTTTTTCAGGGTTCAATTGAATATTTAATGGATATTAAGAAAAATGTAAATATTCCTGTTCTTCGAAAGGATTTTATCGTTGATGCAAAGCAGATAAAACAAAGTGAAAAAATCGGTGCAGATGCTATTTTATTAATTGGCGAAGCACTGGAGCCCAATCAATTACATGAATACTATTGTGAGGCATATGAAAAAGGCTTAGAGTGTCTTGTTGAAGTCCATTCTAGGGAAACGCTAGAGCAGGTTTGTAGCATTTTTACACCTAAAATCCTTGGTATTAATAATCGGAATTTGAAAGTATTTGAAACTTCGATTACACACACAGAGGAAATCGCAAAAGATGCTCCAGTAGATAGTCTTATTGTCAGTGAAAGTGGAATCCACACTCCACAGGATATTAAGTCCATTATGAAATATGGAGCAAAGGCAGCACTTATCGGAGAAGCATTTATGCGAGCAGAGTCCCCAGGAATTGGGATTAAGCAAATGTTTGGAGAGGTCCCTCATGCAACGTCCGCTTATTAAATATTGTGGAAATAAATCATTTGAGGACTTACAAGTGGTTGCTAAAAGCAATGCCGATTTTATCGGCTTTATTTTCGCATCCAGTAAGCGAAAAGTAAATCCTATTGAAGTGGAACAATGGTTACAAGAAATTGATCTGCAGGATAAACAAACCGTTGGGATCTTTGTTAATGCAGACTTGGAAGAGATAGAGACTGTATTGGAAAATGTACCTTTATCCGTTATCCAATGTCATGGTTCAGAGTCAGTTGATTTTATTAAACAACTAAAAAAGAAGACAGGGATTAATGTATGGAAGGTAATCCATCATGATGAACAAGCTCTTAGAACGATGGAGGAGTTTGCTGATGTAGCCGATGGTTATGTTGTTGATACAAAGATTGCAAATGTTTGGGGTGGCTCTGGTATCTCATTTGATTGGCAGTCAATTCCTATCTATCAACAAGAAGCAAGTCGACAAAGGGTTCCTTGTTTCATCGCAGGTGGAATAGGCCCTGAAAATATTGAAAGCCTACTAACCTATAAGATCGACGGGTTTGATATCTCGAGCGGGATTGAATATGCAGGTAAGAAAGATCAAACTATCATACAAACTATTGAGAAATGGGTGGATAAATTTGAAGAACGTACCAAATGAAAATGGTAGATTCGGAGACTTTGGTGGAAAATTTGTACCTGAAACATTAATGATGCCATTAGAAGAAATCGAAAGGGCATTAGACGAGGCATTTCAAGATGAAGAATTTCGTAACGAATATATTCGTATTTTAAAAGAATATTCAGGTCGACCTACAGCACTTACATATGCTGATCAGTTAACGAAAGAACTAGGTGGGGCGAAAATCTATTTAAAGCGTGAGGATTTAAATCATACTGGCGCACACAAAATCAACAATGCGATTGGTCAAGCGCTATTAGCAAAAAGAATGGGGAAGAAAAAAATAATAGCTGAAACAGGAGCTGGCCAACATGGTGTAGCAGCTGCTACAGTAGCCGCTAAATTTGGATTAGAATGTAAGGTTTTTATGGGTGTAGAGGATATTGAAAGGCAAAAGCTAAATGTGTTTCGAATGAGACTTTTAGGTGCTGAGGTCATTCCAGCCACAAGTGGGAATCAAACATTAAAGGATGCAACGAATGAAGCAATCCGTTATTGGGTACAAAATTGTGATGATCACTACTATATGATTGGCTCAGTAGTAGGTCCACATCCTTATCCAAAAATGGTCCGTGATTTCCAACGAATTATCGGTGACGAAGCAAGAGAACAGTTTTTAAAACGCGAAAATCAATTGCCTTCAACAGTCGTTGCCTGTGTAGGTGGCGGAAGTAATGCGATCGGGATGTTCTATCCGTTTCTAAATGATGATGTGCGTTTGGTCGGTGCTGAAGCAGCTGGAAAAGGTGTCGATACAATGTTACATGCAGCCACAATTACGAAAGGAACAAAAGGTATCATTCACGGGTCGCTAACGTACCTTCTTCAAGACGAGAACGGTCAAATTACAGAACCATATTCTATATCTGCTGGGTTGGATTACCCTGGTGTTGGCCCTGAACATGCATATCTTGCAAGCAGTGGAAGAGTGAAATATGAAAGTGTAACCGATCAAGAAGCTCTCGATGCATTGCAATTACTTACTCGTGTTGAAGGAATTATCCCAGCTATTGAATCCGCACATGCAATGGCCAAAGCAATCCAGTTGGCAAAAGAAATGTCACCAGAAGAATCGATCTTAGTTTGTTTATCCGGACGAGGAGACAAAGATGTTCACTCACTAATGACATATTTAGAAGAAAGGGGAGCTAAAAATGAACACAACCTTTACGAACCGGTTACCCAAGGCTGAAAAATTATTTATCCCATTTATCGTGGCAGGGGATCCTCATCCCGATGTGACAGTTGAAATTGCACTTACATTACAGGAGTCTGGTGCTTCAATCATAGAATTAGGGATACCATATTCAGATCCATTAGCAGATGGTCCTGTTATTCAAAGAGCATCTGGGCGTGCACTTAAAAATGGTGTTACATTAGAAAACTCAATGAAACTTGTTTCGGTTATGAGAAAAAAAGGTCTAAAAATTCCAGTAATTATCTTTACCTATTACAATCCTGTGCTACAATTAGGAGAAGAAAGCTTTTTTGCTTTAGCGCAACAAAATGGTATTGACGGACTACTTGTTCCCGACCTTCCTTTTGAAGAAAGTGAAGACCTCAGAAGAAAATGTGAAAGTGAAGGGTTAAAATTTATCTCTTTAGTTGCGCCAACTTCTTCAAGTCGAATTGAAAAGATCGCTACAAATGCACAAGGATTTTTATATTGTGTTTCATCCCTTGGTGTAACAGGTGTTCGAAATTCGCTTAATAATGAGGTATACTCATTTTTACAAGAGGTAAAACGCTATAGCAATATTCCTGTAGCAGTTGGGTTTGGTATTTCTAATTCTTCTCAAGTAGAAGCACTTAAAGATCATTGTGATGGGGTGATCATGGGAAGTGCCCTTATCCAAAAGATTGAAGAGTATCTACCAGAATTAGTGAATGAAGAAACAAGAGCTACCGCCTTATCCCATTTTAAAATTTTTGTAGATGATGTATTGCATCCCATTAACTTTATTCAGCAGAAGACTGAATAAAGTTAAAGCCTCCGGCGGATGCCACGATTTTTCAAAGGAAATTTTTCGATCCTAGATCAAAGACTAAGAACGCCACATCCTGTGGCAACGTCTTCATGACCCACTTCCTGTGGGCCTAAAAATCTGGCGCAAAATACGCCAAGAGCGCATTTGAATATGATAAGAGGTGTAGCTTCAGATGAATATCAAGGAACAGTTATTAGATTTAAAACCATATCAACCAGGAAAACCAATTGAAGAGGTAAAAAGAGAATACGGTTTAGAAAAGATTGTGAAATTAGCTTCAAATGAAAATCCTTATGGATGCTCAGCAAAAGTAAAAGAAGCAGTTAAAAACAGTTTGGACTCATTTGCGATTTACCCTGATGGCTATGCAACGGAGCTAAGGGAAAAGCTTGCAAAGCACTTAGGTGTTGATGGTTCACAACTTCTTTTTGGAAATGGGTCTGACGATGTCATTCACATTATTTCAGCTGCATTGCTTGCACCTGGCAAAAATACAGTTATGGCCAATCCGTCCTTTTCGCAGTACAAGCATAATGCCATTATTGAAGGGGCAGAAGTACGTGAGGTTGAGTTAATTGATGGTCATCATGATCTTAATGGAATGCTCAAGCAAATCGACGCGAATACTGAAATTGTCTGGGTTTGCTCTCCAAACAACCCATCAGGAGTGTATGTGAACTCAGAAAAACTTCATCATTTCTTGAAGGAAGTTCCAAAGGATGTCCTAATTGTAATGGATGAAGCTTATTATGAATTTGCAGCAAATGAAATAGATTATCCAAATACAGTTGCGCTTCTAAATGATTATCCCAATCTACTTGTTTTAAGGACTTTTTCAAAGGCTTATGGCCTTGGTGGACTACGCGTTGGCTATGCAATTGGAAATAGTGATTTCATCAATAAAATTGAGCCTGTCCGTCAGCCGTTCAATTCAAACCGAGTAGCTCAAATAGCAGCGGCCGCTGCAATAGAGGATCAAGACTTCATCGCTTCCTATGTTGAGAAAAATAAGCAAGGCTTGCAACAGTATTATAGTTTCTGTGAGGAAAATCAATTATCTTATTATCCATCGTTTGGTAATTTTATTTTGATTGATTTTAAGCAACCTGGTGATGATGTGTTTCGCTATTTATTGGAGCGAGGCTTCATTGTTCGCTCAGGAAATGCTTTGGGCTTTCCAACTAGCCTTCGAATTACTGTTGGCACTGAGGAACAAAACAGTGAACTTATAGCGATACTTTCAGAGATGCTAGCAAATCAAGAGAAGTAAAACTGTGGGGGTTCAATGTAACCCCCATTAGTGTTTCTATAATCGGTGGTGATGAGATGGGAAAAAATATATTAGTAATTGGACTTGGTTTAATTGGGGGTTCTATTGCTCTTGCAATAAAGAAGGAACATCCTTATGCTACAATTTATGGTTTTGATAGCAATACAGAATCATCACTGTTAGCAAAAACGTTACAAGTGATTGATGAAGTTGTATTTAATTTAGAGGATGTTGTACACACATGTGATTATATTTTTATTTCGGTTCCAGTAAAACAGACGATTGACATTATTCATGAGCTCAGCTCATATGAGCTAAAAGAAGAAGTGATCGTTTCTGATGTGGGGAGTACAAAACAGGAAATTGTTCAGACAGCAGATTCCATATTTGGGGAAATTGGTGTAACTTTTATCGGCGGCCATCCAATGGCTGGTTCTCATAAAAGTGGTGTGGTTGCTGCGAAGGAACATTTGTTCGAGAATGCTTTTTATATTTTTACACCACACAACGAATCGCCTTCTAGTAAACTTGGGGTAGAGCAACTTCAAGCATTATTAAAGGGAACAAAAGCGAATTTTGTTATTATGAGTCCTGAGGAGCATGACCGCGTTGCGGGTGTAATCAGTCATTTTCCACATATTGTTGCAGCCAGCCTTGTACATCAAGCTCTAAAATATGATCAGAAAAATGAACTGGTTCGACCATTAGCAGCAGGGGGTTTTCGAGATATTACTAGAATCGCATCTAGTAATCCGTCCATGTGGCGTGATATTTTATTACATAATCGAAATGTATTACTAGATTTGTTTGAAAATTGGATTGATGAGATGGAACAAATCCGAAAGTTTGTGGCAAGTGGAAATGGCGATGATATTTATAATTATTTTATGGATGCCAAAAACTTTCGCGATGGACTTCCTACTCGTACAAAAGGTGCAATACCTTCATTCTATGATTTATATGTTGATATTCCGGATTATCCTGGTGTCGTTTCGGAAATCACAGGTCTTCTTGCCCAAGAAAGAATTAGTATCACGAATATCAGAATTATTGAGACAAGAGAAGAAATCTACGGTGTTTTACGTATCAGCTTCCAAAGTGACGAGGATCGTGCCAAAGCTAAGTTATGTATCGAAAGCAAGACAAGTTATGAAACATTTAATGGATAGCTTTTAAAATATACAGAGGGGTATTTGATTAGGAGTGGTAATATGGATTCAATAAAACTGCGTACAAATATTAAAGGTCTTAATGGTTCAATTAATATTCCCGGTGATAAATCCATCTCCCATCGCTCTATTATGCTTGGGGCAATTGCAGAAGGGAAAACAATTGTGGATAATTTTTTACTTGGGGAAGACTGCTTAAGTACTATTAGTTGTTTTCAAAAACTTGGTGTGAAAATTACTCAGGATAAGGACCATGTAGAAATTGAAGGAGTAGGTTTTGAAGGGTTACGTGAACCAGATGTAGTACTAGATACAGGAAATTCTGGAACAACTACAAGACTAATGGTCGGACTTCTTTCCGGTATACCAATTCATACATGTGTGATTGGGGACGAGTCAATTGCAAAAAGGCCAATGAAACGGGTAACAGCACCATTAAGGCAAATGGGAGCAAAAATTGATGGAAGAGAAGATGGGAATTTTACTCCACTCTCAATTCGAGGTGGCGAATTACAGGGAATTGAGTATGTTTCTCCTGTTGCAAGTGCACAAGTAAAATCCTCAATCCTTCTAGCGGGTTTAAATGCAAAAGGGACTACATCTGTTACAGAGCCGCATAAATCAAGAGACCATACTGAACGTATGCTGCGTGCCTATGGCTGCGAAGTTGAAGAAGAAGGTCTGACTGTTAAAGTAAAAGGCGGACAGAAGCTTAAAGGGACAATTATTCAGGTTCCTGGGGATATTTCGTCTGCAGCATTTTTCCTGGTTGCAGGGGCAATTGTACCTAACAGTCGAATTACATTGAAAAATGTTGGAATGAATCCAACCAGGACAGGAATAATAGATGTGCTTATTAAAATGGGAGCGCGTCTAGAAATCGAGAATGAGAGAGTGGAAAATAACGAACCTATTGCTGATTTAACAATTCAAACATCTGAATTAAGAGGGATTGAAATAGCTGGTGACCTGATTCCACGATTAATTGATGAGATACCAGTCATTGCGCTTTTGGCAACACAGGCTGAAGGTAATACAATTATTAAAGATGCCGAGGAGCTTAAGGTAAAGGAAACCAACCGAATTGATACAGTTGTCGGCGAACTTTCCAAACTTGGAGCTTCAATTGAACCAACAGACGATGGAATGATTATTTCAGGTGAGAAGAAACAATTAACGGGTGGACAAGTTCATAGTCATGGAGACCACAGAATTGGCATGATGTTAGCTGTTGCAGCATGTATTGCGGGCGATGATGTGACTCTTGAAGATTATGCTTCCATTAAAGTTTCGTATCCAAGCTTTTTTGAACATCTTGATTTATTAATAAAGGAAGGTTAAGCATGAAAACCCGTGGAAAACTAAATTTCCATGGGTTTTCTGTTTTATTAAGAACTAAAATTAACATACATCCATCACTTTTTGCATAGCTTGTCTTAAGACTAAGTTTTGCGAAGGGGGAGGTTTGATGCCATATATATTAGAAAAAGCGAATGTTTTAAAAGACAATAGGGTTATAACATGCTCAATTCTTATAAAAAATCAACGCGTTGATTATATGAATGAAAACCTCAAAAGACTCTCTTTCATGAAGACAAATTTATCACAATACTTATTAACACCCGGTCATGTTATGATTAACTACTCCTTTTCGAAAGGGCTTTCATTTCAATCCTTTAAAATGGAAGTGACAGAAAAATACTTAAGAAAAGGTTGTACAACATTACTAGTCATAAGTGACGTAAAGAGCGAGCGCGAACTGGCCAATTCTCTAAAGAATACTAGGCATTTCCTGTTGAATAGTCCAATTGATTATTATTTAGGGATTCGTATTCCCCTTGAAGCTTTAACGCCATCTATCATTGTAGCCTGCAGGCGAAAAAAAATTCCAGTCATCATTGTCACTATTGAAAAAGCGGACGATCTATACAAGGTACCATGGGGATGGATTAGGGAATCGTACCACTCCTTTCAAATTCCAATCATCCCTGAATGGAATTTGAAAGAGAAGACGATTTTTAATAGTAATCGAAAGGAAGAGATCTGGAGGGTTATTACTGAAGAAAATCGAATTCCAACAATTCCGGATTGTCCGACTGAGAATGAACCATTGTCCTTTGATATGTTAAAAAAAGTTGGAATTTACCCAGATAAAGGGGATATACGTGTAGGTGGAGAACTTGATTATAATTTATATGAGCATGATTCAATAGGCTATTCAGTTGATGAAAAGCCAACTCTCGATTATCATAATCTTATACCCACACTCACCATGCATAAAGGTAATTTTACAAAAGTAGATGCAAATGTATACTTTCGTTCCGGCTATGGTAATGAATGTATAGTAAAAAAACCTGGCTTCTTTGCATCTTCGTATGATACAGATGTATTGGTGAAAGAGAGATAGGTAAGAGGAGTTAATGATTTCATGAATAAATTAGAGAATGCAATTCAGTTAGTTGAAGATGGTAATGTTGAAGAAGGCCTCAAAGCTTTAAAGAAGCTAAGAGAGTACTCAAATGATGATGATAAATACACTATTGCACAAAGTTACTATAAATGGGGTTTTGTTGAAGAAGCCAAAGAAATCGTTGAGGAACTAATCGCAAGATATCCTGATGAAGGTGAGCTCTTTGTATTTTTAGCGGAAATCATGATTGATTTAGATATGGAAGAGGAATCAATTGAAATTCTCGAGCAAATTTCAGAAGATGATCCAGTATACTTGGAATCCCTTGTTTTGCAGGCTGACTTGTTTCAAATGCAGGGTTTACACGAAGTGAGTGAGCAAAAGCTATTGTTAGCTAAGGAAAAATCAGACGATGAGCCTATCATTGATTTTGCATTAGCTGAATTGTATTTAACTCACGGCGAATACAACAAAAGTATTCCTTATTATGTGAAGGTTTTACAGAATAATGACGAAATTGCTGGTGTAAATGTTAACGCAAGAATCGCGGAAAGCTATAGTACAACAGGCAAGTTTGAAGAAGCTCTTCCGTATTATGAAGAAGCAATAAAAAAGCAAGAAGACAGTAATACTTTATTTGGTTTCGGCGTTACTGCTTTTCAGGCAAAATACTATAAAAAGGCTATCCAGATTCTTTCTAGACTAAAAGAGCTAGACCCGGACTATGGTTCACTTTATTTATACCTTGCTAAAGCATATGAAGAAGAAGGGAGCTTCACGGAAAGCTTTCAGATTCTCATAGAGGGCCTTGAAGTGGAGTCATTAAATAAAGAACTTACATTTTATGCAGGAAAAATATCTATGCTGCTTGGCGATAAAGAAAATACAGAGAAGTACCTACGTGCTGCAGTTGGAATTGATCCAGGATATGTGGAAGCAACTTTACAACTTTCAAAGTTCCTCTTGCGCGAAGAAAGATTCGAGGATGTTGTGGAATGCCTCGATAATGTCATGAGTTATGGCGAATATGATGAACAATTTGAGTGGGACCTCGGGTTTGCAAAAAATAAACTAGAACAATATTCGGATGCATTAAACCATTACCGTCATGCATATACTTCTTTTAAAGAAACTCCAGAGTTTTTAGAAGAGTTTGGATATTTTTTATTGGAGGACGGAAAACGGGAAGAGGCAATCGAAGTATTTAAGGAACTTCTTAAGCTTGACCCAATGAAGTACGAGGTTGAAGAATTAATATCCGAACTGGAATAAGCTTAAAGTTCTATTGTTTTTACCATCCTTTTGAAGGATATTTTGATGTCAATGTTGAAGTATAACATTAAAATTACTCCATACTAGCAGAGGAGGGAAGCATGCGATGACTACCCCTGTATCTGTCAACGAGAAAAAAGACTTCATTCGCTGGTTTCTGAATAATTATCAGCTAAAGAGAAGAGAGTGTGTTTGGATTTTAAATTATTTAATGAGCCATGACCAACTCATGAAAAATGTCCACTTTGTCGAGCAAGCCCAATACTGCCCTCGAGGAATCATTATGTCGACTCATTGTGTTGATGATGTACCCTTCCGTTTTTATAAGGAAAATGTCATGACCACGGATGCTGAAAAGTCATTTCATGATATTCGACTAAATAGGGAAGAAGAAATTTATATTCAATTAAATTTCAGATCCTCCTTCCATTCTCCGAATTATGTGGCTGTACTTGAAGAGAATCCATATATGCCGAAACATCTTCAAGTGAACGAACAGGATAAAGAACTGGCGAAAAAATTTCTTGAGGAATCCATTCATATGTTTCAAAAAGAACATCTGTTAAAGAGGATTGATGAGGCACTTGACAAACAGGATAAGACAGAGTTTAAAAGGCTAACTGAACAACTAAAACAATTATAGAGGGTTGTGTAACATTTGGGCTGACAAAGTGTGTCAGTCTTTTTTATTTGTCCAGAATATGGTATGGTAGTTTAGGAGTTTACCATTACTTCATAACGTAATTGAGAAAGGAAGCATACATAATGAAATGGGTAACCAAGGATATGGATGTCTATATTCAAGCAAAGGAATATGTTGATACAGCTGTCATTCCACTCATTCCTGTCTCGCTTGAAGGAAACTTAAAGAACACTGTTTCAATGGGGGAGTTTATTACCATTCTTTCAAATGAAGTGGAACGTCAATTTAAAGGAAGAATTATCTTATTTCCTGCGTTCACGTATTCAAATGGTGAAGAACTTGAAATGGCAAAGGCTCGATTAAATCAATGGACAAGCGATCTAAATAGTAGTGGTATGAAGCATACGATATTTATCACGTCTGATAGCAGCTGGAAACAGGTAGAATCCGATTTAAATGGATCCCTAATTTGGCTTCCTACTTTACCACTTGAATATGTTGAAGAAAAATATAAGCAAACAATGCTTCAAGATCAAATGAAACAACTGGTCACATTATTTACAAACATCTGGCAAAAATAATTCAACATTATTTAGCAATAATATTGAAAAATTCCTTACTTTTCCTAAGAAAGTCACATAGTTGCCATTGTTTCGGTAAATCCTATTATTGACCTGTACCAAATATTGATATATCATGAGAATGTCCTAGTTTTAAATGTGTACAATTATGTCCGGAGTGGACTTAGCTTAGCATAGAGGGGGGAAAAAAATGAGCGAGAATAAACAACGGGTTTCAAGACGTCAATTTCTAAACTATACTCTAACAGGTGTAGGTGGATTCATGGCAGCTGGGATGTTAATGCCAATGGTTCGCTTTGCAATTGACCCATTACTTCAGCCGGAAGCTGAACACGACATGGTACAAGTGGTAAGTGTTGATAAGATTACAACTGAACCTCAAAAATTTGATTTTAAAATTAATCAAGTTGATGGATGGTATGAATCAGAGGTTCCAAATTCAGCATGGGTTTATAAGAAAGATAACGGCGACATTATTGCATTGTCACCGGTATGTAAGCACTTGGGGTGTGCGGTTTCTTGGGGTGAAGATCCAGCTAACCCAGACCGTTTCTTCTGTCCTTGTCATTATGGTTTATATGAAAAGGATGGTATCAACGTGCCAGGTACACCACCAATGGGCCCATTAGATGTATTTGACAGTGAAGTAAAAGATGGTTATCTATATTTAGGAAAAGCAAAACCAAATCCTGGAGGAGGCAAGTAATCAATGTTAAATAAGATTTTTGATTGGGTTGACGAACGACTTGATATTACTCCTCTATGGGCAGATATTGCAGACCATGAAGTTCCTGAGCACGTAAACCCAGCGCATCACTTTAGTGCGTTTGTTTATTGCTTTGGAGGACTAACATTCTTTATCGTCGTCATCCAAGTATTATCTGGTATGTTTTTAACGATGTACTATGTACCAGATATCATTAATGCATGGAATTCTGTTTATTACTTACAAAACGAAGTAGCATTTGGACAGATCGTTCGCGGAATGCATCACTGGGGAGCTAGTTTGGTTATCGTCATGATGTTCCTACATACCCTTCGTGTATTTTTCCAAGGTGCTTATAAAAAACCTCGTGAGCTTAACTGGATCGTGGGAGTATTAATTTTCTTTGTCATGTTAGCACTTGGTTTAACAGGTTACCTATTACCTTGGGATATGAAAGCGTTATTTGCAACAAAAGTTACAATCCAAATTGTTGAATCAGTTCCACTCATAGGGCCTTACTTAAAGACTCTAATTGCGGGACACCCTGAAATTGTTGGGGCACAGACTTTGACACGTTTCTTTGCTATTCATGTATTCTTCTTACCAGCAGCATTATTCGGTTTATTAGCTGCTCACTTTATCATGATTCGTCGTCAAGGTATTTCTGGTCCATTGTAGGATTGAATTTAACTTCATACTTGAAGTGTAAAGTGTGTAGTATGAAAATGGATTGATATGAACTAATAATTTTTCGAGCTTGCTCGATTGTATTATGAAAACAAGACAAACTCTTTTGAATGTAATGTAAATTCTCTAAAAAGGAGGGGGACTGATTATGCATCGCGGAAAAGGAATGAAATTTGTTGGGGACTCACGTGTTCCTGTTAGTAATAAAAAGCATATTCCTAAGGATTACTCTGAGTATCCAGGAAAAACAGAAGCGTTCTGGCCAAACTTCCTATTAAAAGAATGGTTAGTTGGTTCTGTTTTCTTAGTAGCTTTTCTTTGCTTAACAGCAGCACACCCGTCACCATTGGAAAAAGTCGCTGACCCGACTGCGGCAGGGTATATTCCATTACCAGACTGGTATTTCTTATTCATGTATCAATTGATTAAGTACACGTATGCATCAGGTGATTATAACATTATTGGTACACTCGTTATTCCGGGACTTGCGTTTGGAGCACTTTTACTAGCTCCATTCTTAGATCGTGGTCCAGAACGTAGACCATCTAAACGCCCAATTGCTACAGGTATGATGCTTTTAGCATTTGCTGCAACTGCTTACTTAACATGGGAATCAGCTTCTCAAGTAGACTGGGAGGCAAGAGCAGAATCTGCTAAAATTGTAGCAGAGGCTGAGATAGATAAGGAATCTGAAGGGTACTTACTATACCAAGACAAAGGTTGTATCGGATGTCACGGTGGTAACCTTGAAGGTGGACCAGCAGGTAAGGCGTTAGTTGATAACGGATTATCTCCTGAAGAAATCGCAGACATCGCGAAAAATGGTCAAGGTGCAATGCCTGCAGGTATCTTTGAAGGAACTGATGAAGAATTACAGAAGCTAGCTGAATTTATTTCAGGTGTAACTTCTAAATAATAAAAAAAGCTGACTTTTACAGTCAGCTTTTTTTTATGCTAAAATAACCTTTTTTAACTTGACAAAGAGACTGTTTTTAAGAGAATCTTGAGATAAGTAAATAGGAAAGTTGGTACAAAGATGAAGTGGATTACATATTTAATGGGGCAGCGCTGGGTGCTTTGGATTCTTTTACTTATAAACATACCCGGTACGATTTATGGGTATATCTGGTATGAGAGTCAACTAGACATCACACCTCCAAAATTTTTAATTTTTGTTCCAGATAGCCCTACAGCAAGTTTGTTTTTTTGTTTTGTGTTAATCGCGTTTTTACTGAGGAAGAATTGGCCGCTTATTGAAGCGTTAGCAATTGTTACCCTTTTTAAATATGGAATCTGGGCAGTAGTCATGAATATTCTTACTTATTTTGTGGACGGCCTAAATATATATGGGTATATGCTTATTTTTTCTCACCTAGGAATGGCAATTCAAGGGCTATTATATGCTCCGTATTATCGAATAAAGCCGGTTCATTTAGTAATTGCAGCTATATGGACCTTACATAATGATGTAATTGATTATGTTTTCTTCATGATGCCAAGGTATAGTGTGTTGGATCAATATATCCCTCAAATCGGCTACTTCACATTTTGGTTAAGTATGGTGTCAATTTTAATTACCTATATGCTTTGTATAAAAAAAGAGCGTTATCAATTAGAGTTAAACTAATCAAATACACCTTGGTGTATTTTGCCGGAGGCTTTTTACTTTATTCACCAGAAGTTCGTAACTATTGATGAATAAAGTAAAATTAGTGGTCTACTCTTGTCCAATCTATCATACATTTTACTAGATGTTTGAGGAGGGACAAGTATGAAAATTTTTCGAATTATATGTATTATTTGCTTTATAGTTATGATTAATCCTATATCCATAAACGCCACCTCCAACGAAGAAAATTGGGATAAGCTCGATCAAATCTCAGATCAGGCACTGCAAATGGTGAAGCAAGAAAGATACAAGGATGCCAAGCAATTATTAACACATTTTTCAAATGAATTTTTACGAATGAATCAGCGTGAACAATCATTTTCAATGGATGACCTTCGAATTATTACAATGACCCATAATTCAGCATTTGAAGCTGTAAATTCAACTTCACTCAGTTTTGAGGAAAGGATTAATCTTGTTACACAATTCCGCTTGGTAATTGATGCAATGAGATCAGAGCATCAGCCGATGTGGACTGAAATGGAAGATTCCATTATGACGACCTTTGGGCAAATGAAGGAAACTGTTGAAGAAGGAGATACTGAAAACTTTAATCATCAACTAACAATTTTTCTATCAAAATATGATATGATCCATCCGAGTATTACGGTTGATATTACGCCAGAGGATGTTCAAAAAATTGATTCTCATATCGCATTTTTAGATACGTACCGAAATGAAGAACTTAAGTCGTCTACAAGAATCCAGCAACTTGAACAAATGGAAATGGATCTGAAGAATTTATTTGAACGCATGAAAGAGGACGAAGCCGATCCATCACTTATCTGGGTAATGATATCAACAGGTGGTGCCATTATTCTCACATTAATTTATGTTGGTTGGAAAAAATATAAAGGTGATAAACAAAAGCGACAAAAACAAAGAGATTATGATCAGCGATAACAGTGGGAGATAACCCGCTGTTTGTTTTTTAGGAGATTAAATTTTGTAAGCAAGTCAATTGACTTTGGGTCCTACTCAAATTAAAATTAAACTATACTATAAGTATGGAGGAAAAAAAATGATTTTTGTTTATTTTGCTTTAATCATTATCATTCCAATTTATGCGCAAATAAAAGTAAAAAGCGCATATAAGAAGTATTCACAAATCCCATCGTCATCTGGAATGACAGGTGCAGACGTAGCAAGAAGAATACTCGATCAAAATGGACTATATGATGTGAGAATCGAAGAAACACCTGGTGTACTATCAGACCATTATGACCCAAGATCCAAAGTCGTTCGACTATCAACAAACAATTACTATGGGAATTCAATTGCGGGTGCGGCAGTTGCAGCCCATGAGGTTGGACACGCAATTCAAGATCAACAAAACTACGCTTTCCTTCGCTTCCGCCATGCACTAGTACCGGTAGCGAACATTGGCTCAAACTTTTCATGGATTTTAATTATAGCAGGTATGATTTTTACTATACCAAGCTTAATGCTATACGGAATTATCTTTATGGCTGCAGCAGTATTATTCCAGCTTGTAACTCTACCAGTTGAATTCAATGCTTCATCGAGAGCAATGAATGAAATTGTATCAGCAGGAGTTATCCGAAACGATGAAGAGCGTGAAACTAAAAAGGTTTTGAATGCAGCGGCATTAACATACGTTGCAGCAGCTGCAGTAGCGGTATTAGAACTATTGAGATTAATCCTAATGTATACAGGAATGACTCGATCAGAAGAATAATAAAAAGCCAGTTATCAATTTGATAACTGGTTTTTTAAATTCATCGCTCTATTGGCTTTTTATTCTCATCTAGCGTAAAACCTTCACCGAGTACATCATGGACATCACTAACTGAAACAAAGGCATGTGGATCAACAGAGATGATTACCTGTTTTAAGCGACCAACCTCTCTACTACCCACAACACAATATAAGATATGCTTCTCTTGTTTCGTATACGACCCCATCCCCTTCAATATCGTTACACCACGTTCCATTTCATTTAGAATCTTTTCTGCAATTTTATCGTTCTGCTCTGAAATAATCATCGCACCTTTAGCAGCATACGCACCTTCCTGCATAAAATCTATCACTCTTGCCCCAATAAACACAGCCAGTAACGTATACATTGCCTCTCGATGAGATAGATAAAAAATAAGCGAAATCGTGATAACAACAGCATCAAATAAAAACATTGTCCTTCCCATTGGCCAACCCACGTATTTGCGAACTAGCCTGGCTATAATGTCTACCCCTCCAGTGGTTCCTCCATAGCGGAATATAATCCCTAGTCCAACCCCAATGAAAACACCCGCAAATAGAGCTGCAAGCATTAAATCCCCATCAAGTGGAATATCAAACTGATAGCGTTGAAATAACCACAAAAATATTGAAACACTAATAGTACCGATCATTGTATAGTAAAATGCAACACGGCCTAGTAGCTTCCACCCGATTATAAATAGTGGAATATTTAAGATTAGGTTCGTATAAGATGGATCGAATTCAAATAGAAAATAGAGCAAAAGAGTGATTCCAGTAAATCCACCTTCTGCAAGATTATTTTGCATATTGAAATGTACAATTCCAAACGAAAAGATGGCAGAGCCTAATAATATAAAAAAGATACTTTTGATCGTTAACTTCAAAATGATTTACCCCCGAGATAGTAATAATTTGCCACTTTATTATAAAGTATGGGTAAATATCTGACAAATCATGTTATATAAAAGAAAAGTTTGTCAAAACTCTATATTTTAAGCTAACATAGGAAGAGAAACTTCATGAGGTGATAGAGATGGCAGATAAAACAATGAAACAGCTACAAGAAGAAGTAGATGAGTACATAAGCCAATTTAAAGAAGGATATTTCAGCCCTCTTGCATTACTAGCAAGATTGACAGAAGAATTGGGTGAACTTGCTAGAGAAGTTAATCACTATTACGGTGAAAAGCCTAAAAAGGATACAGAAACTGAAAAAAGCATGGCAGAAGAAACAGGAGACATGTTATTTGTTTTGATTTGTCTTGCAAATTCCTTGAACATTGACCTTGAAGACGCACATAATACTGTTATGAATAAATTTAATACAAGAGATAAAGATAGATGGACTCGTATTGACACTAACGAATAGGGGAGATAAAAGAATGGAAACCATTAAAATCGTAATTGCTGGACCAAGAGGCAGAATGGGAAAAGAAGCGGTAACGCTTGTACAGGAAACTGAGAATTTTTCTTTAGTAGGGGTAATCGATCATAAATACAATGGAATGTCCCTAAATGAGATTGATGGATTTTCAAATGTTAACGTACCTATCTTTACTGATATTAAGGAAGCGTTTAAAGAAACAAACCCTGACGTTTTGATTGATTTAACGACACCTGAAACGGGTAAATATCACACAGAGATTGCTATTGAACATGGAGTACGGCCAGTCGTTGGCACTACAGGGTTCACAAAAGAGGAATTAGAAAGATTGTCAGTGCTTGCAGAGGAACGTAAATTAGGTGCAATTATTGCTCCAAATTTTGCGGTTGGTGCAGTTTTAATGATGAAATTCTCACAAATGGCAGCCAAGTATTTTCAGGATGTGGAAATTATCGAGCTTCACCATGACCAAAAACTCGATGCTCCATCTGGAACAGCTGCGAAAACGGCAGAACTACTAACAACTGTTAGAGAATCAAAGAAACAAGGACACCCTGATGAAAAAGAAACCATTCAAGGTGCTCGAGGTGCTGAATATGACGGAATTCGTATACATAGTGTCCGCTTACCTGGACTTGTCGCACATCAAGAGGTACTGTTCGGCGGAAATGGACAAATGCTTTCCATTCGCCATGATTCTTTCAACCGGGCTTCTTTCATGTCAGGTGTTAAATTATCGGTTGACACTGTAATGAACCTCGATGTACTGGTTTATGGATTGGAAAATATTATCGAATAAGGGGATACATAACGATGAAAATTGCATTAATTGCTCACGATAAAAAGAAAAATGATCTTGTTCAATTTTCTACAGCTTATAAATCTATTTTAGAGGATCATGAATTGTTTGCCACAGGTACAACAGGTTCACGTGTTTCTGAAGCTACAGGGTTAAAAATCCACAGATTCCAATCCGGACCATTAGGTGGCGATCAGGAGATTGGTGCGATGATCGCAAACAATCAAATGGACATGGTAATCTTTTTTAGAGACCCACTTACTGCACAGCCACATGAGCCAGATGTAACAGCACTTATAAGATTATGCGATGTATATTCTGTACCTTTAGCGACAAACATGGGAACGGCTGAGGTGCTTATTCATGGCCTTGAACAAGGATTTTTCTCATGGCGTGAAATAATCCGTGATAGACAAGAAGGAAATAATTTGTAAGTTAGTAGATACACATACGTGTATTTAATGAAGAAGTGGGAGATTCGTAAATGAAACTGAAAATTGGGATTACCTGTTACCCGTCTGTTGGCGGTTCAGGTATTGTAGCAACAGAGTTAGGGAAGCTACTTGCAGAAAAAGGACATGAAATTCATTTTATTTCTTCAAGTCTTCCATTTCGTCTCAACAAAATTTATACAAATATTTACTTTCATGAGGTGGAAGTCAATCAATATTCAGTTTTTAAATATCCGCCGTATGACCTTGCATTAGCTAGTAAAATGGCAGAAGTGACAAAGAGGGAAAATCTTGACCTTCTTCATGTGCACTATGCGATTCCACATGCAGCATGTGCATTTTTAGCTAAGCAAATGGTGGGCGGTGATGTAAAGATTGTAACGACCCTTCACGGTACAGATATTACTGTTCTCGGGTATGATCCATCTTTAACAGAACTTATACGCTTTGGAATTGAACAATCTGATGCGGTGACAGCTGTTTCACAATCACTTGTGGATCAAACGTATGAGTTAATCGAGCCCAAAAAAGAGATTAAGACGATTTATAATTTTGTAGACGAGAAAATTTATTACAAACGAGATGTGAATGATTTGCGAAGTCAATATGGGATTGAAGAGGATGAGCGAGTCATTATCCATGTTTCCAACTTCCGTAAGGTGAAACGTGTACCCGACGTTATCCGCGCATTTGACCTCGTTCAAAAAGAAGTTAAATCAAAGCTGTTATTAGTTGGCGATGGGCCGGAGCTAACAACAGCCTGCAAATTAATTGATGAATTAGGCCTTGATGATAAAGTCCTTCTCCTAGGAAAACAGGAGAACCTTGCTGAACTGTATTCAATCAGTGACTTAAAGCTACTATTATCTGAAAAAGAAAGCTTTGGACTCGTTCTCATTGAAGCAATGGCATGTGGAGTTCCGACAATCGGTACAAATGTTGGTGGAATTCCAGAAGTCATTGAAGATGGTGTAGATGGCTATATTTGTGAACTAGGTGATATTAAAGATATTGCAAATAAGGCAATTAACCTGCTATCTGATATTGAGTTACATCAAAAGATGTCAAATCAGGCAATTAAATCTGTCCAACAAAAGTTTAATTCTGAACGAATTGTCAGTAACTATGAGGATTTATATTATTCAATACTTTCGAATAAACGTTGATAGGGGCTCACGACGATGGATGAATCTTTTGTAAAAGCCAAAGCAATTCTTACAACATTACATAATAATGGCTACGAAGCTTATTTTGTTGGTGGTTCTGTTCGTGATTTTCTCCTTCATCGTCCAATCGGTGATATCGATATTGCAACCTCGGCATTACCAGGGCAAATCATCGATTTATTTCCAAAAACGATTGATGTCGGAGCCGTTCATGGCACCGTAATCGTTTTACACGATGGTGAACAATTTGAGGTGACAACATTTAGAACGGAAGAAGGTTATGAGGATTACCGTCGACCTTCACATGTGGAATTTGTTACTTCCCTACATGAAGATTTAAAAAGAAGAGACTTTACAATGAACGCGATTGCGATGACGATTAATGGAGATATTATCGACCCTTTTGATGGAAGGAAAGCGATAGAAAAGAAAGTAATCCAAACAGTTGGTAATCCGACTGAACGTTTTCGTGAAGATGCGCTAAGGATGATGAGGGCCGTTCGATTTTTAAGTCAGTTGTCCTTTTTACTTTGTGAAAAAACTCAATCTGCGATCATGGAAAATGCATATTTATTAAAAAAAATTTCAGTTGAACGGATTACTATCGAATTTGAAAAATTACTTTCTGGTCTGAGTTGTCAGGCTGCATTTCCAATTTTAATTGAGACAAGATTATTTCAGTACATACCAGGATTAGAAGATGAAATACAAGGGTTGAAAAACTTCCCTGCATATAAATGGAATCAATTGCAAGACAGATCTGAGTATTGGACACTTGTTAGTTATTTGTTGTCTAAAGAGGATCTTAAGTCGTTTTTAAGGCAATGGAAGCTTCCGAATAAAGTTGTGGATCAAGTTGTAAAAAATGTAGCTTGTATACAAAATGTCTTTCAAACTGGTTGGAACAATCGGCTATTATATGATTCAGGAGCGAAATGTGTCCAACAAGTTGAGAGAATTTTAAATGTGCTTGGATTTGGACAAGAAACATCACCATCAAAAGAATATGAAAAGCTGCCTATTAAGCAGCGATCAGAATTAGATATTACGGGTGAGGATTTATTAAATTGGTATAATCAAAAACCAGGTAAATGGATTTCAGATCTCTATATTAAAGTAGAAGATGGAATACTTGAAAACGAAGTGGTAAATAACAAGGTAAAAATAAAGGAGTGGCTTCTATCGTGCAATCAGAAATAAGAAAAAGATTGTTAGAGGTCTTCTCTAATGCTAACGGAGAATTTATTTCTGGTCAAAAAATTAGTGAGCAACTTGGGTGCTCACGTACTGCCGTTTGGAAGCATATTGAAGATTTACGAAACGAAGGGTATGAATTAGAGGCAGTTAGAAAACTTGGTTATCGTATAATCACGAAACCAGATAAAATTAGCGGCAACGAAATTCAATTGGGTCTGGAAACCGAGTTTCTTGGAAGAAATATTCATTTTGAAGAATCACTCACCTCAACGCAAAAAATAGCACACCGGCTATCGTATGATGGTGTAGTTGAGGGCACACTTGTCGTGGCTGAAGAACAAACAACTGGTCGAGGAAGACTTGACAGGTCCTGGTATTCACCAAAGCATACAGGAATCTGGATGAGCATGATACTAAGACCACAAATTCCACCTTCACAAGCTCCGCAATTAACACTTTTGGCGGCAGTAGGTGTAGTCCAAGCGATCCAAGAAGTAACAGGGTTAGAGCCTGATATAAAATGGCCAAATGACATATTAATCAATCATAAAAAGATTGTTGGTATTCTAACTGAACTTCAGGCAGAGACAGACCGGATTAATTCAGTTATTATTGGAATTGGCATTAATGTAAATCAAGAATTGAATCATTTTCCTGAAAGCTTACATTCAATTGCAAGCTCACTTGCAATTGAAAAAGGAGAAAAAATTGATCGCGCGAAGCTCGTTCAGGTAATTTTATTTAAAATTGAAAAACTGTATAAGGAATATTTACAACATGGCTTCAAGGCTGTGAAGTTATTATGGGAGAGCTATGCAACAAGTATCGGCAAGAGAATTGTTGCAAGAACACTTTCAGGTTCAATTGAAGGTAAAGCAATTGGAATCAATGACGAAGGTGTATTACTTCTAGAGGATGCGTCCGGAAAATTGCACCATATCTATTCAGCGGATATTGAGATTCCTGAAAAATAAAGTGTAGAAATAATATTGAATCTTTTATATAATTCAAAGTAATGGGTGGTATCCTGTCGGAACTGCACCAGTGACTTAAGTTTTACCAATGTCATTTACAATTATATTCTGCCTTGATCCATTGGACTGGGACAGAGGGATGAAATTTACCGAAAACATTCATGTTTAATCCTTCTTTCTCTTTATTGAAAGAAGGATTTTTTACTTCGTAATCAAATACGCCTTGGCGTATTTGTGCCCAATTTTTTTCGATGGTGTCTCGAAAAATTTCCTTTGAAAAATTGTGGCATCCGCCGGAGGCATTAACTTTATGCAGTCTCTACTGAATAAAGTTAATAAAAAACGTCCACGAATCGGTTTTTCATCTCCTCTTTTTAAGGACTCGAGGACAGCCTTAAGCAAGGCGAGCTTTAAAAGCCAAAAGGAGGAAAAATGATGAAACAAACAACAGAATTTTTAAAAATGAAGCAGAAGAAAGAGCCAATTGTAATGCTAACAGCTTATGATTATCCATCTGCAAAACTTGCAGAGGAAGCAGGGGTCGACATGATCCTTGTAGGTGATTCATTAGGTATGGTTGTATTAGGCTATGATTCTACTATTCCAGTAACGGTTGATGATATGATTCATCATACGAAGGCCGTAAAACGTGGTGCAAAGGATACTTATATTGTAACGGATATGCCATTCATGTCTTATCATGTCTCACGATCTGATGCCTTGAAGAATGCTGCTCGAATTATTCAAGAATCGGGGGCACATGCAGTTAAAATCGAAGGGTCAAATGATGTCATTTACACGATTTCAGCATTAACTGAAGCAGGAATTCCTGTAGTAGCGCATTTAGGATTAACCCCACAAGCTGTTGGTGTCTTAGGTGGTTATAAGGTACAAGGAAAAGATGCAGAAAGTGCTAGACAGCTAATTGAGGATGCCAAAAAAGTGGAAAAAGCAGGTGCGATTGCTTTAGTTTTAGAATGTGTTCCTAGACAATTAGGTGAAGAAATTACAAACAGCATTTCAATTCCTACTATTGGAATTGGGGCTGGAAATGGTACAGATGGTCAAGTTCTTGTTTTCCATGATGTGGTTTCATATGGCGTCGATCGTGTTCCAAAATTCGTGAAGCAATATGCTTCAGTTAATAACCAGATTAAACAAGGAATCCAAGATTACATTACTGAGGTTAAAACCAAGTCATTCCCTGATGAAAAACATTCATACACAATGAAAGAAGAAGAGCTTGCAAGCCTTTATGGGGGAAAATGAACATGAAAATTGTAACATCGATCAAGGAAATGCAGCAACATATCAAGACCTTAAAGCTGGAAGGAAAAAAGGTTGGATTTGTACCAACAATGGGGTACCTTCATGAAGGTCATTTAACATTAATGAATAAGGCAAGAAGCGAAAATGATGTATTAGCAGTAAGTATATTTGTAAACCCTCTTCAATTTGGTCCGAATGAAGATTTTGAATCCTATCCGCGTGATTTTGAAAGAGATAGCAAACTCGCAGAAAACAATGGTGTTGATATTTTATTTCACCCAAGTACAGAAGATATGTACCCAACCAAAATGTCACTGACTGCAAATGTTCAATCTAGAATAGATGTGTTATGTGGTAGAAAAAGAAATGGACATTTTGACGGAGTTGCAACAGTATTAATCAAATTATTTAATATTGTTCAGCCAGACCGAGCGTATTTCGGGTTAAAGGATGCTCAACAGGTAGCTGTGGTGGATGGATTAATTACTGATCTTAATTTCCCGATTACGCTTGTTCCGGTGGAAATTGTCCGAGAAGAGGATGGGCTAGCAAAAAGCTCGCGTAATGTAAATTTAACTGCCAAGGAGAGGGCAGAAGCTACGAGATTATATGAAGGTCTTCAAATGGCTAAAACAGCTATCGAGAATGGCCAACGCAACCCAAGGGTAGTTGAAGAATTAATCATGAACCATCTTACAAAACATACATCTGGTGAAATCGATTATGTAGAAATATACAGTTACCCAGAGCTTGACGAGCTTTCGGAGCTAACTGGAAAAATCATTATTGCGATCGCTGTCAAGTTTACAAAAGTCAGACTTATTGATAATATAACTTTTGATGTATAAAAACGAGTTCAAAAGGAGGATGAAAAGGACCAAGAAGTTCGAGGCGGTGAAGTTTTGAGTAGCGGAACGTATGTTGTGTATACGTGAGCACAAGGAATGTTTCTTATATTGATTCCGCTTCGCACGCCGGAAAAGCGGGTTTTCTTTTCCAAGGAACGGAAAAACAAACCAACGAGCTTCTACAGGATGTAGTGACTTCGACGTTCGACACAGGACGTGTCGGTAGTTAGTCGAAGATCGTATACCGATGTGTCATTTTCACCGTACTTTTTGAACCACATTTTGAAATCTTTTGATTCAAGGGGGAGCATCATGTTCCGTACAATGATGAATGCAAAAATACACAGAGCACGTGTCACAGAAGCAAACTTAAATTATGTAGGTAGTATTACTATTGATGAAGATATATTAGACGCAGTCGGAATGGTTGCTAATGAAAAAGTTCAAATTGTAAATAATAACAATGGGGCTCGACTTGAAACATATATTATCCCTGGTGAGAGAGGAAGCGGAGTTTTTTGTTTAAATGGAGCTGCTGCTCGTCTTGTACAAGAGGGAGATGTCATTATTGTGATTTCATATGCAATTGTACCTGAAGAGAAACTGTCTGAACATAAGCCTAGGGTAGCAATAATGAACGAAGAGAATCAAATTAAAGAATTACTTTTTCAAGAACCAGCTGCAACTGTAATATAAAAAAACTTTATAAGAACAACGCCCCCATATTGGGGGCGTTTGTGTTAGGAGGTGGGACTAAATGAAAAAACGCTTTGTGGTTGTGGACTTGGAAACTACGGGGAATTCTCCAAAGAAGGGTGATAAGATTATACAGTTTGCAGCTGTTGTCATTGAAGATGGAGAGATTATTGAAAGATTTGCAACTTTTGTAAACCCGAAACAAGACATCCCAGTTTTTATCGAGCAATTTACTGGTATTTCAAATGAAGTTGTTGCGAATGCCCCTGATTTTTCAATTGTGGCACCCGAAATTATTTCGATGTTTAAGGATTCCTATTTTGTTGCTCATAATGTTCCTTTTGACTATTCTTTTTTACAGGAGGAATTAGCCCAGTGCGGTTTTACGAAATTTCAATGTCTTACTATTGATACGGTTGAACTTTCTAGAGTAATGCTTCCATTGGCAGATAGCTATAAACTTGGACAGCTTGCAGAATCTCTTTCATTAACACATGAAAATCCACATCAGGCTGATAGTGATGCTGAAGTAACAGCAGAAATACTCTTAAAAATAGTACATAAAATTGAGCAACTGCCGTTGGTAACAATTCAAAAGCTTTATACCCTTTCCAATTATTTTAAAAGCGATATCCGTGAAATTTTGCGAGAGATTATAGATGATAGATCCAAACACGCAAAGAGTGAATCGAAATTTGACATCTATCGTGGACTTGCTCTGCGTAAAAAGAAAAAACAAAAGGGTAAAGCAAACCCAAAAAGTAATACATATACTGAGGTTTTTCATTCAGTGATTCACGATTTTCCATTTCGACAGGGACAGCTAGAAATGGTGCAAACAATTCACCATGCACTTGAAACAAACCAACACGCAATTATCGAAGCAGGTACAGGTATTGGGAAATCATTAGCATACTTGCTTCCAGCAGTTTATATCTCAAAAAAGAAGGGACGTTGTATGATTAGTACAAATACCCTTCAACTTCAGCAACAATTATTTGAGAGGGATGTCGCGAAATTGCGTGAAATCCTTTCGTTTGATTTCGAAGTTGCACTATTAAAAGGAAGAGGGAATTATCTCTCATTAAGAAGGTTTGAACAAATACTTTATGAGGACAGTGAAAACTATGATGAGGTCTTAGCTAAGGCTCAAATATTAGTATGGTTAACTGAGACCGAAACAGGAGACATTGACGAAATTAATTTGCCTTCAGGTGGCAAGCTTTTATGGGATCGTGTGAAAAGCACATATGAAAATCACGGATTTGAAGATACAATCTGGGAGTCAAGAAGTTTTTATAAAAAAGCAAGGGAATCTGCTGAAAAAGCGGATATATTGATTACAAATCATGCTTTGTTATTACAGGATCTGAGCTATGACTTTGAAATTCTCCCTTCTTACGACTATTTGATTATGGATGAAGCCCATCATTTTGAAACCCTTGCAAAGCGGCAGGTAGGATTTCATATTCATTACTTAATGATTCACTCTGTTCTGACAAGGATTGGTCTATTCGAAACAAACGATTTACTTAAGAAATCATCAAAAATAGTGGAACGGATTGGATACAATTCAGACTCATTTGAACGAGTGAACCAACTTTTAAAGGACATGAGAGCATCCGTTAATGAATTTTTCCGGATGATACGTAGTCATGCATTATCAAAACAATCGAATGAAAACCAAACGAATCGGATTCAATATGTAGTAGATCGAAATAATGAATCAGGTGAGTATTGGCAAGAAGCGATGGAACAACTGACAAAGTTGAGTATTTCAAAGAAAGAACTTTCTACAATGATTCAATACCAAAACGAGCTAATTATTCAAAATAAGTCAATGCTAACACCATTGCAATTAGGTTTATTTAATGATTATCTATTATGTTTCAATTTATTATTTGAAAAATGTGCTATTATCGAGAGTTTTTATGACGGTTTGGAAAATCAAATGGTTTGGATTGAAATCGATCCAAAGGGGCCTGTAAATTCGGCAACCTTATTTGTGGAACCCACAGATGTTTCTGAATATCTCGCTGACCACTTTTTTACTTTTAAGAAAAGTGTGATTATGACTTCTGCAACATTAACAGTGGATGATTCATTTTCCTATATTATTAAGAAGCTTGGCTTGACAGATTTTCAACCCATTACATTGACAATACCATCACCATTTGATTACGAACGTCAAGCAGTGATGATGGTTCCATCAACTGTTCCACTAATCAATTCTGTATCACAGGATGAATTTGTTGATTCGATTTCAGTTCATATAGCTGAAATTGCCAAAAAAACAAATGGACGTATGCTTGTTCTTTTCACTTCTCATGATATGCTCCAAAAAACATATATGAATTTAAAAAGAATGCAGCAACTTGAAGAGTTTGTGTTAATTGCCCAGAGTATAAGTGGCGGTAGTCGGGCAAAATTAACAAAGAATTTTCAGGCGTTTGATAAGGCAATTCTTTTAGGTACAAGCAGTTTTTGGGAGGGTGTAGATATCCCAGGTGAAGATTTAACCGCACTTGTTATCGTCAGGCTGCCGTTTACTCCTCCAAACGATCCAATTTTCGCTGTTCGCACAAAGGAAATTGAAGGAAAGGGTGGAGATTCTTTTAAGGAACTATCTTTACCTGAAGCAATCCTTCGATTTAAACAAGGTATTGGAAGGTTAATTCGATCTGAAAAAGATAAAGGGGTAATCTTTATTTTAGATCGTCGGATTATAACAGCATGGTATGGAAAAAAGTTCGTTTCATCAATTCCACAAATGAAATTGATTCAAAAACCTCTTCATGAGCTTATGGAATATGTTGAAAAATGGTTATAGATATTAATTCTTTGGAGGCTGATTTGTGAAATATATTAATCTGATCTTATTCATTTTTTTAACATTATTTACTTCAGGCTGGACAAGCGAAAATGTGCGGACTAATATAGAGAAAATTAATGTTAAATTATCCGAAGATGAGATTGCGATTACATTTTTAGACCTATCAAATGGTGAAGCAAGTTTGATCCATATACCAAATGGAGAGTTTTTCCTAGTGAATACCGGTGGGAACGGAACCAAAGAGGAACTAAAGGAGTACCTTGAAGTCTATGAAGTGAAAAAATTAACAGGCATTATTATTACAAAACAAGACATATTATATACTTCAAATTTAGACTGGCTAATACAACAATTCTCAGATGTACAAATCATCCAGGGAGCACATAATAAGCAAGAGTACTCCAAAAATAATATCGTTAAGTGGGAAAATCAAAAGACCTATAAACTAAGCTCTTTACTAGCTGCTGAAGTCATTCATGAAGACCACATAAGCGAGAAGTCTCTTGGTATGGATGTATTATTCCGATTTGGTAATCATCAGGTTCTTTTTATGACCAGTGCTAATTCAGAATTAGAGCATCAAATGCTGTCAAATAAAGTGCTGCCCATAACAAATATTTTAAAGGTTCCGGAATTTGGCCATGCAAAGGGTTCAGGAGAAAAATTTGTGAATCATGTAAATCCCCAAATTGCGATTATTTTTCATAAAAAAGGATCACTTCCTAGTTCAGATGTGTTAGAAAGACTAAATAGTAGTTGGATCGACATTTACTATACAAAACAGTTTGGCAGTGTCACCATCAAATGTACACAGACCGATTACGAAGTTTTTCCCATTTCGTTAAAAAGTGTTAAACCAAAGGGAGACCAAGAATAAAAAAGACCTGTCAAAGACAGGTAAAGGCATGGGATTAGGAGTTAATTTTTTATTAAAAAATTATATTGTGAATGGTTATACACCTGTTATAATGATGTAAGGCAACTTAGTGTAGACAACTTCAACTGTAATGTTGTAGTACTTCTATTGTTGCCGTTAGAGAGATATCGTATGAGTAGAAAAATTTGTGATGAATGAAGGGAGAGCTCTTGCTTGGAAAGTAAGATAGAAATTCTATCGACTGTTAAGATTCAAAATACTCCTGATTTATATAAAATTGTTGATTTGTTAAATCGAAGTTTAAAACATGAGGATCTTATGTTTGGATTGGCACTCGATAAAGATGATCAAAATAAAGCAGTTTTTACAATTTATCGAACGTAAAGAAGTTGATTAAAATGAAAAAATGGATCATATGGATACTCGTCCTTCTCCTTATTATTATAATTTGGACAGGAATCGGCATTTATCAATCGGCATTGAAGCCATACAATAATGCTCAATCGAAGGGAAATGAAATTGCGCTCGAGAAGACAGTAATTGAGACAATTGATGATAGTTATACATATTTTGGAACGAAAGCGTATCAAGTCGTCATCGGTAAAAATGATGAGGGTGAAAAAGTGATTGCTTGGATTCCAGAAAAAAAAGGTAAAATAGTAACGCGATTTGAACGTGATGGAATCACAGAAAAAGAAGCAATTACTATACTAAAAAGGGAACGGGATCCACAAGAAATTCGTTCCGTCAAACTAGGGATTGAAGATAATATTCCGATTTGGGAAATTATTTATATAGGTAGTGATAATCGATTAACCTACCATAAATTGTATTTTGAAACTGGCAAATATCGCAATTCAATCAAACCATAATACGTGGGGGGAAAACCATGAAATTAGCAAACAGAGTAGCAGCATTAACACCTTCATCTACACTTGCAATTACTGCAAAAGCAAAAGAATTGAAGGCAGCGGGACATGATGTAATTGGACTTGGTGCAGGTGAACCGGATTTTAATACACCTGAACACATAATCGAGGCTGCAATCAAAGCAATGAAAGAGGGGCATACAAAATATACACCTTCTGCTGGATTGCCTTCGTTAAAACAAGCAATTTGTAAAAAGCTTCTAAAAGATCAACAATTAGAATATAAGCCAAATGAAGTGATTGTTGGAACTGGTGCAAAGTTTGTATTATATGCTTTATTCCAAGTACTTCTAAATAAAGACGACGAAGTTATTATTCCTACTCCTTACTGGGTTAGCTATCCCGAGCAGGTAAAGCTCGCAGATGGTGTACCAGTGTATGTTGAAGGCAAAGAAGAGAATAATTTTAAAGTCACAGTAGACCAGCTGGAAGCAGCCATTACAAATAAAACAGTTGCTTTAGTATTAAATTCACCAAGCAATCCAACTGGTATGCTTTACTCAAAAGAGGAATTAAAAGCAATTGGTGAATTATGTGTGGAGCATAATATCTTAATTGTGTCCGATGAAATATATGAAAAACTCGTGTATTTTGGTGCTACTCACTATTCAATAGCTCAGGTAAGCGAAGAAGTGAAAGCAAAAACTATTCTTATCAATGGACTTTCTAAATCACATTCAATGACAGGTTGGAGAATTGGATATGCAGCGGGTCCAGTTGATATCATTAAAAGCATGACAGACCTTTCAAGTCATAGTGTTTCTAATCCAACTTCGATTGCACAATATGCATCGATTGCTGCTTATGAAGGTTCACAAGAACCTGTAGAAACAATGAGACAGGCTTTTGAACAAAGATTAGATGTTATTTATGATAAGTTAGTAAGTATTCCTGGAATTTCATGCAAAAAGCCACAAGGGGCTTTCTATCTATTTCCGAATGCAAAAAAATGTGCGGAACTGACAGGATATGATAATGTAGATGATTTTGCAAAAGCACTATTAGAAGAAGCACTTGTTGCTGTTGTACCTGGGTCTGGCTTTGGTGCACCAAACAACATTCGTCTATCTTATGCTACATCATTAGAACAGCTTGAAAATGCGATTGATCGTATTCGTAAATTTGTTGAGGAAAAGATGAAATAAAAAATTTATATGGGGATGGTTCAATTGGAGTTTATTCACTCTTGAACCATCCCCATGGTATTTCTTGCTTCATTATGACAAGATATGTATAATAAAGTAGGAATTTATACATAAGTGGCGATAATAACGCCAATGCGCATTTGATTGATTTTTGGAGGGACAATTGTGAAAACAACTATTTCAGAAGTTAATAAATTTGTTGGAGAAGAGGTTACAATCGGTGCTTGGTTAGCGAATAAACGATCAAGTGGAAAGATTGCCTTTTTACAACTTCGTGATGGGACAGGCTTCATACAAGGTGTCGTTGTAAAGGCGGAAGTGGATGAGGACGTTTTTAAAACGGCGAAATCAATCACACAAGAAACATCTTTATATGTAACCGGTGTTGTTAGGGAAGACGAAAGATCACCTTTTGGTTATGAACTAACGGTTACAAATATTCAAGTCATACATGAAGCAGTCGATTACCCAATTACGCCAAAAGAACATGGAACAGAATTCTTAATGGATAATCGTCACTTGTGGCTTCGATCAAAGAGGCAGCATGCTGTCATGAAAATCCGTAATGAAATTATTCGTGCAACTTACGAATTTTTCAATGACAATGGTTTCACAAAAGTTGATCCACCGATATTAACTGGAAGTGCACCTGAAGGAACAACTGAACTCTTCCAAACAAAATACTTTGATGAAGATGCATATTTATCACAAAGTGGACAACTATATATGGAAGCTGCAGCGATGGCTTTAGGAAAAGTATTTTCCTTCGGCCCAACATTCCGAGCGGAAAAATCGAAAACAAGACGCCATTTAATCGAATTTTGGATGATTGAGCCGGAAATGGCCTTCTATGAACATGAAGATAGCTTAAAAGTACAAGAAGAATATGTTGCACATATTGTTCAATCTGTCTTGAAAAACTGTCAATTAGAGCTGAAAACATTAGGCCGTGATGTATCGAAACTTGAAAAAATACAAGCACCATTCCCACGTATCTCTTATGATGAGGCTATTGAGTTTTTACATGAAAAAGGCTTTAACGACATACAGTGGGGCGATGACTTTGGTGCTCCACATGAAACTGCAATTGCCGAAAGCTATGAAAAACCTGTGTTTATTACGAATTATCCTAAGGGAATTAAGCCTTTTTATATGCAACCAGCACCTGATCGTGATGATGTGGTGTTATGTGCGGACTTAATTGCTCCTGAAGGATATGGCGAAATCATTGGTGGATCAGAGAGAATTCACGATTATGACCTTATGAAACAACAGCTTGAAAAACATGGATTAACAAGTGAAGCGTACCAATGGTACCTTGAAT
This sequence comes from Ferdinandcohnia sp. GQ5, assembly GCF_059759275.1. NCBI lineage: Bacteria > Bacillati > Bacillota > Bacilli > Caryophanales > Bacillaceae > Ferdinandcohnia > Ferdinandcohnia sp. GQ5. The sequence continues at coordinate 7,995 of NZ_JCAXEW010000008.1, read as the reverse complement.
TACGTAAATATGGTTCAGTACCACATTCGGGCTTCGGATTAGGCTTAGAGCGAACAGTAGCATGGATTAGCGGTGTTGAGCATGTTCGTGAAACAATCCCATTCCCACGCTTATTAAACCGTCTATATCCATAATTAACAATAGTAGGGACCTTCTTTAATAAGAGGGTTTCTTTTTTATTTTTTGAACAAATCCAACCCAAATATTTCTTTCTTATTGCTAATCGTAATCTCATGTTATACTAGGGTATGAAGAGGTGTTTATACATGAAAATGGATAAATTAGTTGATTTATTCGAACAAGGCAGTATTTCAATTCCGAAAATGTTAATGTCCTCGTATCGACATCTACAGCTTAATGAAGAGGAAATGATGGTCCTTTTCCATATCCTAACTTTTATGGATGGTGGAAATTTCTTTCCTACACCAATTGAAATCTCAAATCGCATGACAATTACAGAAGAAAAATGTATGGAAATTCTACGTCAGCTCATTCAACGTGGTTATTTAGAAATAAATGAAGGAAATGATGAAAATCGTATCATCTACGAAAAATACTCTTTACGACCATTATGGGAGAAAATGCTCCAACATCTTGTTCAACAAAATATGAATGAAGAGAAAGAAATCGAAAAACAACACGAAAAGGACTTATATAGTATTTTTGAACAAGAATTTGGACGACCTCTCTCACCATTTGAATGTGAGTCCTTAGCAATGTGGTTAGATCAAGACCATCATGATCCATCCATTATAAAAGCAGCATTACGAGAAGCAGTTATGTCTGGAAAGCTCAATTTCCGATATATTGATCGAATCCTCTTTGAATGGAAAAAGAACGGTATTCGTACCATTGAACAGGCTCAGAACCATTCTCAAAAGTTCCGGCAACACCAACATAAACAAAAACAATCTGAGCAACCTCAACAGGGAAATTACAAACGGACAATCCCTTTTTATAATTGGTTAGAGAGCTAAAGATAAAAAATAGGTGATAAAAAATGCTAAACAAACAACAAATTCAATTTTGTCTAGACACAATGGGGGAGATGTTCCCGGAGGCTCATTGTGAGCTGAATCATAAGAATCCATTTGAACTGGTAATTGCTGTTTCATTATCTGCTCAATGTACAGATGCATTAGTTAATAAAGTAACAGCTTCTCTTTTTGAAAAATACAAAACACCAGAGGATTACTTAGCTGTTTCTCTTGAGGAGCTTCAAAATGATATTCGTTCCATTGGTCTTTTTCGAAACAAGGCAAAAAACATTCGTAAATTATGCCAGATGCTAATTGAAGAATATGGAGGCATACTTCCACAAGACCGTGATGAATTAACAAAATTACCTGGGGTCGGTAGAAAAACGGCTAATGTTGTTGTCTCAGTAGCCTTTGGTATTCCAGCAATTGCAGTCGATACTCATGTAGAAAGAGTAAGTAAGCGACTAGGATTTTGTAGATGGAAAGATTCTGTATTAGAAGTTGAAAAAACATTAATGAAAAAGGTTCCTAAAGAAGAATGGTCTGTGACCCATCACCGAATGATTTTTTTCGGAAGATACCATTGCAAAGCCCAAAATCCACAATGTGAAATATGTCCGCTATTAGAGGTTTGTAGGGAAGGGAAAAAGCGCATGAAGGGGAAAGAAAAAGTTGGATAATGAAAAGAGTATTTCTGATATTATTGAAAAATGGGATACAAGAAAAGAACATCTAACTTACTGCTATCGAAATCGAGATAAAGCTACGGTTATTGAGCCGATGAAAGAAGCAGTAGATGATTTTTTAACCTTTTTATGTTTAATAAATGAAAAGCAATTTTCGAGTGCAGAAAACATACTTGAATACTCCAAGGAATTTGATTATAAGCCGATTAATTTTGAGGAGCGGATATCATTTATTTTAAAAAAGCCTCATCAATACCATTCATTTGTACAATTAAACGAACTTTACCATGAACTTCTAAAGCTTCATGCAATCATGAAAATTAAAACGCAAAAAAAATAACGCACATTTAGTGCGTTATTTTTTTATACTTATTCTCGGTCTTCGTTACCAGGTGGGAGAGGTGGGAAGATCGCTCCTTCACCAATACCTTCGCCTTCACCGTTGCCATGACCTTCACCATCGCCACCATTATCACCTTCGTTTCCACCATTTTCATTACCTGGTGGAGTTACAGGAGGGAGTGGAATTTCAATTTCTTCTTCCTCTGGTTCCGGAACATTAATGGTATTTGATGCAGGATCACTGCGTTTTTTAGGATTATCATCATTTACAGCTGTAACTGTAAATTTGTAGATCGCTCCTGGAATAGCATCAGGAATTGTATAGCTTAATTCCTTAGTCGTTGTAAGAACCTTAGCAGGTCCTTCGTCAATTGAAACACCAATCTCAAAGCTATTACCATCAAGCTCACCTTCAGTATATGCCCAAGATAGATTGATTTGATTTGTTACTTGGTCATACTGCACATCAAGGTTAGAAGGTGGGTTAAGTTTGTCATATTTCTCAGACACTTGCGTTGGTTCAGTTCCTTTTATGAAATATTCATAAACAATTTGGTCTTTTGGCGTAAAATCACTTGGAAGTTTTGCAGGATTTGATCCTTTTTCAACTCCGACTTTAACGACTGATTTTGGCATTACAAAATCCTCTGCTTCTTTTCCTTCAGAAAGATTAGTAATGATGTTTCTAAATAATTTTAATGCTAGGTTCTGTTCAGCCGGTTTAATAGGTTCACGATTATTTTTATATCCCGTCCAAATGGCTACCGTATGGCTAGGTGTGTAGCCGCTGAACCATACATCTGGGACACCCGATGAAATATTATATTTTTTCATATCATCTGCGGAATAGTTGGTTGTTCCTGTTTTACCAGCAATTTGTAATCCAGAAACATCATATCTACTTCCGGAACCAAAATCCATTACAGATTTTAGCATGTCCGTAATCATAAACGCTGTTGCTTCCGACATTGCTTCTTCAGGCTCTGGAGCAAGAGTTACTTCTCTTCCATCCGGAAAAACAATCTTGTCAACCGCATGTGGTTTGATAAAGTTTCCTTGATTTCCGAATGCTGCATAAGCACCTGCCATTTCAAGAGGAGAGATACCGCCTGACATCCCACCGATTGAATATGCCTCATTAATTCTCTCATCAAATGTAATTCCAAGACGTTCTGCAAATTCGGTAACTTTGGTTACGCCTACTTCTTGGAATGCCTTAAGTGCTGGGATATTCCTTGAGTGGGCTAAAGCAACTCTTGCAGATATTTGTCCCATATGTTTTCTGTCAAAGTTATTGATTGGCACACCATCTGAATAGGTGTACGGTTCATCTTTAATTTGCTGATAGGTTGACCATTTTAAATATTCAATAGCAGGGCCATAGTCTAAAATAGGTTTAATCGTTGAACCCGGTTGGTTTTCGGATTCAAGTGCAAAGTTTCTGCGGTTATTTTCGGCTTGGTTTCTTCCGCCGCCTAATGCTCTAATTTCACCTGTTTTTGTATCCACTATCGCGATTCCAGCTTGGAACTCTTCATTTGGAAATTGAACATCAGGATCTTCATTTGCTAATAATGAATCGACATGTTCTTGTGCTTTAGGGTCAAAGGTTGTATAGATTTTTACACCTGCATTATAAACATCGATATCATCATATTCTTTAAGCTCGATTTTTACTTGGTCCATGAAAGAATCGATTGGAGATGATTGTTCGTTTGATTCTACTATAGATGATTCAATCGGAACCTTTTTAGCAGCTTCTGCTTCATCTTTCGAAATAAATTCATGCCTAACCATTAGGTTTAATACAATATTACGGCGCTTTTCTGCTGCTTCTGGATGAACAAAAGGGTTATAGATCCCTGGGTTTTGCCCTAATCCAGCAATAAAGGCTGATTCATGCAGCTCAAGTTCATCTAGTGACTTATTAAAATATTTTTCAGCAGCCTTGGATACACCATATGTGTTACCGACCCCGTAGTAGATTTTGTTAAGGTACATTTCAAGTATTTCATCTTTTGAGTACTTTCGTTCTAATTGAAATGCAAGCCATAGCTCCTGTGCTTTTCTCGTAAGCTTTTTTTGCCCTTCTTCGAAGAAGGAGTTCTTTATTACCTGTTGTGAAATGGTACTCGCTCCTTCAGAGCCAAAACCATCAGTAATATTTGCGACAACGGCGCCACCAAGACGAATCACATCCAAGCCGTGGTGCTCATAGAAACGTGCATCCTCGACTGCTATTACCGCATTCTTTAGATCCTCTGGTATTTGATTAAGAGGGACGTAGGTCCGTTTTTCTGCGCCAAATTCATAAATTTTGTTGCCATCCTTATCATAAACTTTTGATGAAAGTGGATCCTTTAATAAGGATTCATCTAATGGTGGAGCTCCACTTGCCATTACGAAGAATGTCGTAGCCCCGGCTACCATTCCTATTATTCCTATTAATAGGACAATAAGTATAATTCGCTTAAATAACGAACCCTTTGCTTTTTTTGGTGTCTTCTTTTTTTGATTCGCATGTCGACGTTCTTCACGTGTTTTATATTTTTCAGACATACTATTTCCTGCCTTTCAAATGCATTCATACATATTGACGTTTTTGAATTGCAAAATGTTTCATTTCTAGCTTTTTACTATTCAAAATAGAGTTGATTAATAATTTTAATATAATCAATTCTTGGCCTAAATCCAATAGATAATGGATGGCCATAGGTTTCTACTTCTTTTTTTGTTATTGATTTTCTTCCATCAGCCATTTTTCGATTCCAGAAGGTTAGTAAGTGCTTTGCCTCAAGTAAATACATTTCATCTATTGTTGTAAATCGAAGAATTACAAAGCAAATCCCATTTTGTTTTAAACAATCAGACATATGCTTTATTTGGTGCTCGTGAAAGTTTTGAAGCGGAAAAGAGGTTTTATTTTTCGTTTCCTTCGCTTCAAAATCAATATATCGGCCTTTGTATATACCATTATAGTCCGTGGTTGATGCTTGTTTAAAATAGGCTTCCTTTATGACTGCTGCACTTCTTTTCGGATAATCGACATTTACGATTTGTACAGGTGTTGGTTTTTTATGAATAACTGCAATTTCCTGCTCCAAATAAAATTGATTTGTTTCGTTGAGATCTTCTTCAAGTGTCATTCCACGATTCCCGTATATTTTTTGCTTGAGATGTGGTTTGTTTTTTACTTGTTGGGGCTTATATACTTTCCCATTTGGATAACGAAACTCCATACTCCCATCCCCCTTAAGACACCTATTATACCAAAAACTTCTCAGAAATAGTTTAACGAAATTGTTAACAATTAGGGTGAGGCCAAGAAGGATTACATATCACTATACCATACTATTCGCCTGAAAATATACTTTTGGGGGCGTGTTGTACGCTAGGATGGACACACTATGGTAAGAGGTGTGAAAAGAATGAGTAAAAAACAAACCGATATACTAGAAATAGAAACGATGGTAGATATTCGAAGAAACCAGGAACATAATTTAACGATAGAAGAAAGAGAAATACTTCTGGATATTCAATCAAAAACAGCAAAAGGGAATATTGATAATATTTCACGGACGAAAAGTTATGCAACTTACTATAAAAAAAATACAGAGATACAATGGTCATTTTTAGCAAGTCAAGTATCACGGAATGCTGGTTGGAATATGACCGATTTAGAAGGGGAATGGATCCCGAGAATTCTAACTGAAAAAGAGAGAAGAACTTTATTTAATACATATGAACGCGCAAACTGGCTCATTTTTTCAGATGCATTTCCACAACTCTTGATTTACGAGTATTCGAAAAAAATAGGGAAGCCTTTGTTTCACATGCTAAAAATGTTTTCGGTATCCAAATTTGTCGAGGCAGAATGGGAGTTTTTTTGGCGATTTGGTAATCGTGGTCGTTTGGTAACAGCCCAAATCATTAATGAACAGAATATCATTCAAAAGCCTGTAATAGAACATCCATTACTAAAAAGGAAGGTTTTTCAAAGTTTCTTTTATAATCTTCAGGACTTTCTGCACTTTAGTTCAGTCATTTATCCAACATTGGATGGAAGATTATTTGGATTTTCCGTTCATAAATTTACAAAACTAGATAATAGAATTGAACTTGGTAAAAAGCTTGCATCCCTTTTATTTCATAAGGACTATTATAAATATTTTATACAGTTTTCTAACGTTGTAGAGCATACAGGCTCTAGATATGATTATGAAAGGTATATAGATGAGCGAAGATTTCGTAATACACCATTTTTACGAACTACCTATCCGATTATCCAACACCACAAAGGCAAGACATTAGATTGGTATAAAGGGGAGAGAAAAGCTAAATGGTTTGCGGAAGTTGAGTTAGGAGACCAATTTGACCTTACAAAATGGTTCTTAAAGAAACAGAAGCAAGTACAAGCAGGAATCATACTAGAAGAACTGTTATTAAAAAACAAAGGCTGACAGTCAGCCTTTGTATGTATATTATGTTGATGGTCTATCTGGTCCTTCTAGTTTTTTGTCTCCATAACCAGGTGCTTTCTCTTCATTACGTTCTTGATTATTTTTCTTCTTATTTTGCTTTGCCATAGGATTTTCACCTCCTACTCGTAGTGTGAGCATCTTTCAAAGATAACATTCTTAAAAATGTTAGGAAACCATTGTCGAAAATAGAGAAAGTTGTTGGAGTAATACCACTTTCTTTGACGAATAAAAACTAGTTTTGTCAAGTGTGCAGGAGGAACAATTTCGGCATCGAATTAACTAAAAAAAGACCGAATAGGAGGATGGATATGTTGAAGGGTGAACTTACGACGAAAGCGCATGTTCTTGGGGATATTGATCAATTGCTTAATTCATTAAACACGATTGATAAGCAAATTCAGGCAGAAGTAGATTTGTGTATTGATGAAGGGAAAGATCTGAAATTGATTCAAATTAAAGGGCTTGAAAATGATCTCATTTCCTTACAAAAGACATTTCTTAATCAAAAATCAGAACAATCACCGCAAACCGGAAAGGAACATTCTTATCACTTAACATTAAGCTATTAAAACGGTAAGATAGATGTTGAGGTGAGAGAATGTACACGGAACTATTGGCGAAGACGAATATTTTAAAGGATCTCTGTGACCAATCCATTAAACGATTAGAGGATGTTAAAACAAGTGAATCCTATGAAGTGGATTTTTATAAAGAAGTAAAACCTTTTGTAGATTCTACAATGGAAATAGCAGATAGTTGGAGAGAATTGGCGACTGCATGGATTAATAAAGAGTTTCCGAAAAATCTTCATCCTAATCAGATTGATGCTACACATGAAAATATCCAACATATCTCCATCCAAAGTTTTTATCAAGATACAAAAGTTAAACGTTTTAAAAATATGTATGAATCGGTTCAATTTGTACTAGATAACATCCTTGTAAGGGCTATAAAACCAAAACAATAAACCCTCCTTTAAAGATACCTTGATATCATGGTATCTTTTTTTGAACATCTAACCCAACTTTTACATAATCTATAGTAAAAGAACATCACAGGAGGTTTGTTCCACATGTATCAAAATTTTCGCAGGAACAAATATGCTGCTAGACCTTATGGTAATTCGTGGCCTTATTTGGGGCAACCTACTTATCAGCAATTTTACGGAGGAGGGTACCAATCGAATTGGAATCAATACAATCCTCCAACCTATATGCACTATAATATGAACAATTATCCTGGTTATTCTCCATACGGATATCAGACACCTTATTTAAATCCTTATCCTACCCCTAACTTAACTGGTTCAGATCAAATAAAGGCGAAAGGGGCTGGGGGCATCCTAAATCAATTTAAGAAAAAGGATGGGACCTATGATATCAATAAAATGATGGATACAGCAGGGCAAATGGTAGGGGCAGTGAACCAAGTTAATTCAATTGTGAAAGGCTTAACGAAAACATTTAAAGTGTAGATTTGAACAAATAAAAGAAAGCTGTCACTATT
>NZ_JCAXEW010000075.1:0-207 GCF_059759275.1 Ferdinandcohnia sp. GQ5 | reverse complement strand
CGAAGATGAATGCACGTACGTTATCTAGTTTTGAAGGAATGAATCCTTCAACATAGTCTAGTGGCGATAGCGAAGAGGTCACACCCGTTCCCATACCGAACACGGAAGTTAAGTTCTTCAGCGCCAATGGTAGTTGGGACTTTGTCCCTGTGAGAGTAGGACGTCGCTAGGCAATTAAGAGATCAACCGTTATGGTTGGTCTTTTTT
>NZ_JCAXEW010000074.1:0-224 GCF_059759275.1 Ferdinandcohnia sp. GQ5 | reverse complement strand
GAAGCCCTATTAAAAGATAGTATCCGTATGATGTGGTTAGCTCAAGGGTATGAACCAAGCTACCGCACAATCAACCGATTCCGTGTTCAATCAGAAGTGAAAGATTTAATTCGCAAATGTTTCGTCCAATTCCGTTGCCAATTAGTTGAAGAAAAACTTATTGATCAAGAAGCTATTTTTATTGATGGTACAAAGATTGAAGCGAATGCGAATAAATTTACGTT
>NZ_JCAXEW010000073.1:0-225 GCF_059759275.1 Ferdinandcohnia sp. GQ5 | reverse complement strand
GTGACAGGTGGTGCATGGTTGTCGTCAGCTCGTGTCGTGAGATGTTGGGTTAAGTCCCGCAACGAGCGCAACCCTTGATCTTAGTTGCCAGCATTCAGTTGGGCACTCTAAGGTGACTGCCGGTGACAAACCGGAGGAAGGTGGGGATGACGTCAAATCATCATGCCCCTTATGACCTGGGCTACACACGTGCTACAATGGATGGTACAAAGGGCAGCGAAACCG
>NZ_JCAXEW010000072.1:0-232 GCF_059759275.1 Ferdinandcohnia sp. GQ5 | reverse complement strand
GCAAGGTCGAGTCGAAAAAATGAGTGTGTGTCCGAAGTTGTGTGAACTTCGGACAAGGGCAAGTAGAAAAAGCGAGATCCTGTCCGAAGCTACGTGAACTTCGGACAAGGGCAAGTGGAAAAAGTAAGTTGGTGTACGAAGCTGTGTGAACTTCAGACAAGGGCGAGTCGAAAAAGCAAGATAGTGTCTGAAGTTGTGTGAACTTCGGACAAGGTCGAGCCGGAATAGCCAC
>NZ_JCAXEW010000071.1:0-254 GCF_059759275.1 Ferdinandcohnia sp. GQ5 | reverse complement strand
TCGCACTGACCGTACAGGCTTTGAACGGAAGTTCAAAATCTATGAGTGCGAAGACTGTTCGGGATGCCCATTCCGCTTATCATGTACAAAAGCCAAAGAAGGTAACAATCGAAAACTAATGGTGAATGAAAAGTGGGAACAGCAAAAAGAATACGTAAGAGCGAAGCTTTCAGAAGAGAAAACGAGTGCCCTCTATCGAAAACGCAAAATCGATGTGGAACCAGTTTTTGGATTCTTGAAAGCTAATTTGCGTT
>NZ_JCAXEW010000070.1:0-254 GCF_059759275.1 Ferdinandcohnia sp. GQ5 | reverse complement strand
AACGCAAATTAGCTTTCAAGAATCCAAAAACTGGTTCCACATCGATTTTGCGTTTTCGATAGATGGCACTCGTTTTCTTTTCTGAAAGCTTCGCTCTTACATATTCTTTTTGCTGTTCCCACTTTTCATTCACCATTAGTTTTCGATTGTTGCCTTCTTTGGCTTTTGTACATGATAAACGGAATGGGCATCCCGAACAGTCTTCGCACTCATAGATTTTGAACTTCCGTTCAAAGCCTATACGGTCAGTGCGG
>NZ_JCAXEW010000007.1:0-244377 GCF_059759275.1 Ferdinandcohnia sp. GQ5 | reverse complement strand
ATTTGTACCAGGTGGACCAAGAGGTTAATTTATAATGAAGGATGCTTACAAAAAGTGGAGCATCCTTTTATTTTGAATAAAATAGGTAGGTGTGAAAAATGCAATTAACTGCTGATTCTATTATATGTTTACACGAGTTATTGATACGTACAGATAATAAGAATTTTATTATTGAAGATCTAGTAACTCATGAATTTTATGAAATGCCAGTGGTATGCATTGATGCAATTGAGTTGATTAACGACGGTTTATCACTTGGTGAAATTGAACACCTACTTATTGAAAAATATCCAGATGAAGAGATTGATTTACTGGATTTTGGCCAACAATTGCTGGAGTTAGATTTAGTAGAAATGGTAGATGGAGCAAAAGTAAGTCTAGAAAAGACACGTAATCATGAAGAATTAGGCCTTAAATGGATATCACCGAAACTAGGGAAGATTTTCTTTAATCGGTTTACTCGTTTTTTCTATCCATTACTTTTGTTAGTGAATCTCTTTCTTTTTGTGAAAGATACTGATCTTTTTCCTCGTTATCAGGATCTTTTTGTCTTTGATACAATGATGTTTAATATTCTTTTGTATGCCGGAATTTCAATTGTTTTAATCTTTATTCATGAATGTGGACATATTTTGGCTATCCGTTCTTTTAATCTTCCAACACGATTACAAATTGGCAGTCGATTGTTTTTTGTTGTATTTGAAACGGACCTTACACAAGGGTGGAAACTCTCCTCAAAGGACCGAAACTTGTTGTTTTTAGCAGGCTTGTATTTTGATAGTTTCATTCTTTTTATTGCCCTAATCTTAAAAATGTCTAACGCATCCTCACACGGGTTTATTAATGGAATTATTAGTTTGATTATTTTCGATATTGTCATCCGGATTATTTATCAATGCTGTATTTATATGAAAACAGATCTTTATTATGTTTTTGAAAATAGTACGGGGAATTATAATTTGATGGAAAGTGGAATTGAATACTTAACAGCATTATTAAATAGAAAACGAAAAGCAGTAAAGAATAAAATAATTGTTTTCTATTCCTTTTTCTTTTTGATTGGAATTTTGTTGACCTTCTCTATGTTTAGCTATTACTATTTACCTCAATTAGTATATATTATGATAAATGTTCTCCCTGGGTTTACTGAGTCAGTATCATCACTAAAATTCTGGGATGCTCTCGTTTTTTGTGCACAAATGTTGATATTCCTTTTACTACTCTCCTACTCATTATTTAAAAAATTCGAAAGTAAGAGAGAATATAGGACTATATACTCAGGTGAGGAAAATAATATATAATAAAAAAAGCATAATCATTTAACTAAGTGAGGATTGATATGTCTTATCAAAAACATAGCACTCTTCTTTTACATGAAGAGAAAAAGGCTTTACGTCTATATTTAATATTGTTTTATAGCATTTTAGTGCTATATGATTTTTTCTATTATTTTATATACCCTTTATTTTTTAACGAAAAGATTGGACTTCCTACTGATTTTGCTTATGGAGCCTATATATTAATAATTGTCCTTATTCCAGTCTCTTTTTATTTAATGAAATTAGGTAAGCTACATTTAATCAAATATTATTATGTGCTGGCATATCTTTTGGTTTCTGGAATGGATGATGTACTCACTTATTGGGGGAGTAATGAAGTTTTTAAGAGTGGGAATGCAGCTGAAATTGTCTTTTTGCTATTCTCTCCTATCTTTATTAATAAGAGATTTTTTCTGACAGTATCAATTGCCATTACAATGAAATATGTATTGATTGGCCTATTATTAGGAAATGGTATTGTAATGGCACCAATCCTGCTAATTGGTATGTTTGCACTTATTGCCTATATCCTCCTAACCCGTTTCTACTCGTATATCGAAGCACTATCGGTAACGCATGAGGAGCTCCGTAATAAGGAGAAGCTTGCTTTTATCGGGCAGATGGCAACTACAATTGGTCATGAAATTCGTAATCCGTTGGCATCTTTAAAAGGGTTTACCCAGCTTCAGCGGGAGAAACATAAAGAGGATGAGGCACAATATATGATCATGGAGCAGGAAATTGATCGGATTGATTCAATTCTTAATGATTTACTGGTTATCGGCAAACCAAGGCAAATTAATGTGACGAAATGTAATCTAAAGAAACTTATTGAGTATGTCCTTTCAATCTTTGAGCAATCTGAGAACGCGAGGAATGTTGTAATTGATCTGAAAATGGATGAAGCTGTTTTAGACATCGATTGTGATGAAAAACAAATGAAGCAGGTATTCTTAAATCTCATCAAAAATGGCTTTGAATCCATGTCAGAGGGTGGTAAGCTAACGATTAATGGCAGCCAAACTGCCAATAACATGTTATCGATTATCATTCTTGATGAGGGCAGTGGAATACCTGAGGATGTACAGGAAAAGCTGTTCCAACCATTCTTTACAACAAAGGATTATGGAACCGGCCTAGGCTTAATGGTGTCTAAAAAAATCATTGAAGATCATAATGGACAAATTAGCATTAATAGTAACCTAGGAAATGGAACAAAGGTAGAGATTATATTACCGATTACGCAATAAAAAAGTCGACTCTGGAAGTCGGCTTTTATTTTTTACAATAAAAATATAATGCTTATTTTTGAAAGATTAAGATAATTTAGCTAAGAAATCGATATGATAGACTTTCTTTGGCCTGCCTCTTAATTTTTTCTGCTTTTTATAAGAAACTTCTGCTACTCCCCTTTCCTCAAGCTTTTGTAAGATACGGTTTGCAGCTCTTTGAGATATCCCAAAATGAATGGCAAGATCATCAGAAACAAGTTCAGTTGTTTGAAGTTTTTCCATAACGGCCATTACTTTTTGGATATGTAATGCAGAAATGCCTATTTGGCTACTAAATTTTTCAATTTGAATGTTCAGTTGATTTGGAATTTGTAAACATGTCTCATCTCCAAGAGGTCCGATTAATTGATCATCTTCGGTCATAATATAGGATGTCCCGCGATCCATTCTTCTTTCTTTGTTGGCGTGTTCAGCATTGAAACGAGCCTCTTGCAAAGTATTTCCGATTCCCCAACCAATATCTATTTCGTATGGTAATGTTTGTTTAAGATCGGACAAAAGCGAACATTGTGTAAACTCATTTGTAATGTCCTTCAATGCCTTATAGTTTGTAATGACTTCAAAATTTAGGAAGTTCCTCTGAATAATAAAGCCATATTGATTTTTTCGATTGTATTCTAGCAGGGCTTGATTCAACATTAACATTTTCCGTTCCAGGTCATGATTCGTATCGGGGCTTATTGTTATCTTTGAAATAGCAATATTCCCAATCACAACTTGATTTTCCGTTAAACGCATCAGTTTGATTTGATTAATAAAATCATTCACTTTTTTAATCATTGATTCTAAGGAAGGATAAACGACTACATGCTTGATTCCGTATTCAGTTAATTTTTTTGATATACTACTAACCCTCGTAAAAGAAAAATCGATTTTGCCAGCTTCATATAAGGTTACATGCTGTTGAAACACGTCATCATATACTGTCTCTGTGTCAAATGACTCAATATCTTCGTTATAAAAGTAGGGGAATTCTTCTTCTTCTAACCATTCCTTTAATCCTAGAAAATTATTTTGTTCAAAAATAAAATCAATTAATGTTCTTGAAATATCAAAATTCTTTTCTTTTAAAATTGTTTTGCATAATGTTTTATAAAAATCACTTTCTTTTAAATCAAAGTAAATGGTAGGTTTTTCAAAGCTCTTTAATTCCTTTTTCATATAAAAATAGGGGACCTGACCACTAAAGATGATGCCATCCATAAAAAGGGCGTTTTTCTCATACATTTCTTTAATTTCATCAAAGTTTTCGTATGGAAGAAACGTAAACTTACATTGCCTTTCAAAAAAGTTTTCTAACTCTCTAATCCACGTTAATGAATTTTTTGCAGTGATGATTCCTAGTTGAAACATCTATTAACTCCTTGTTTTTATCTTTTATTATACTATAGCAAAAATAGGCATTATAGAAAATAGTCAGAATCTTACATTGAAATTATTTATTTTTTCAATTATGATAGAAACCATATTAGGAAGTGGACAAAAGGTGTCCGAAAATAAACCAAAATAAAAGAGGTGATGTGATGGCTCAACCAACAGTTGAAACTCAGAACAATCAAAATCAAAAAGGATATATGCGAATATTAAACTTTATTGAAGTGTTAGGTAATAAACTACCACATCCATTTATGTTATTCGTATATTTAGCAGGATCAATGATTCTGTTATCTTGGGTCGTTAGTCTATTTGATGTGACTGTTGTCCATCCAGGATCTGGTGAAGAGCTAGAAATTAAAAGCTTAGTTTCTGGTGAAGGGCTACAGTTTATATTAACTACAATGTTGGATAACTTTACTGGTTTTAAACCGTTAGGCCTCGTTTTAACAATGATGCTAGGGATTGGACTAGCTCAGAAGGTTGGATTGCTTGAAAGTGCTATAAAACAGTCTATTATGAAAGCGCCTAAAGCGATTATTACCTATGCTGTGTTTTTTGTAGCAATTATGGGGAACATTGCATCTGATGCTGCATTTGTTATCATTCCACCACTTGCAGCTGTTATCTTCCATACTATGGGTAGACACCCGATTGCTGGATTAGCTGCAGGATTTGCGGGGGCAGGGATTGGTTTTACGGCAAACATTCTTGTTGCTGGAACTGACGCACTCCTTTCTGGAATTTCCACAGAAGTAGCAAAAACAATAGACCCAAATGTAGTAGTTACTCCTATTGATAACTGGTTTTTCATGAGTGCTTCTGTATTTGTTCTTACTGTAGTTGGGGTATTTGTCAACGATAAGATCGTTGAACCAAGGCTTGGTTCATATGAGGGTGGCAAGGTTAGCAAGGAATCGCAGGAAGTAGATCCGTTAGAAAAGAAGGCACTTAGAAATACATTGATTGCTGCACTTATTTATATTGGTGCTATTGTAACTTTGATTTATATTCCTAATTCTCCATTAACAAATGAAGATGGAGGTTTAATTCCTTCTCCATTCTTAAGTGGAATCATTCCGATTATTTTTCTTTTCTTTGTTGTCTGCGGTGTAACTTTTGGGGTAACAATGAAGAAAATAAAAAGCACATCTGATGTACCAAAGTATATGACTTCAGCCATTACCGAAATGGCTCCTTATATCGTACTTGTATTTGCAATTGCACAATTTATTGCCTATTTTAACTGGAGTAATCTTGCTACATGGATTGCTGTTAATTGTGCAGAATTCTTAAGTCATGCAAATATCTCGGGCTTAGCTGTTATCATTGGTTTTGTGCTCTTAACGGCATTGCTTAGTTTATTTGTTACGAGTGGTTCGGCATTATGGGCACTCGAAGCTCCAATCTTTGTACCAATGCTAATGCTATTAAACTATCATCCTGCTTTTGTTCAGGTTGCTTATCGTATTGGGGAATCATCTACCAATATGCTGACACCACTTAATCCATATATTGCGATTATCCTCGCATTTATGAATGAATATGATAAAAAAGCTGGAATTGGTACATTGATGGCATTAATGATTCCATACACAATCGCATTTTTAATTATCTGGATTATTATGCTAGTTGTATTTGGTCTATTGGGTATTCCAGTGGGGCCAGGTGTAGGAATGTACATGAACTAATATTAAAAAGTTAGTAGATTATTTGTTTTAGGAGGAGGGATTAATACCCTTCTCCTATAAACATTTAACATCTAAAAGGGGTGACCAAGATGTCAAGAAACTTTTCACAATTGGTAGAAGAGATTTATCCATCAATGGTTGAATGGAGACGCGATTTTCATAAATTTGCTGAATCTGGTTGGGTCGAATTTCGAACTGCTTCCATTGTTGCTTCCAAACTATCAGAATGGGGTTATGAGGTTAAGATTGGTAAAGAGGTAGTCGATCATAATGCTCGAATGGGTGTACCGCCGCAATCAGTACTTGAAATGCATGAAAAAAGAGCGTTAGAGCAAGGCGCAAAAGAAGAGTGGCTCCCATATTTATCTGGGGGATATACAGGCGTAGTTGGTGTATTAGATACAGGAAAACCAGGTCCAACTGTTGGTTTACGATTTGACATGGACGCACTAGATATTCAGGAATCTAACGCAGAAGATCATTTTCCTGTTAGACAAGAATTCCAGTCTGTTAATTCTGGGATGATGCATTCTTGTGGACATGATGCGCATACATCAATCGGTCTTGGACTTGCCAAGCTATTAACAGGAATGAAAGAGGAACTGACGGGTAAAATTAAACTCATTTTTCAACCAGCTGAAGAAGGCGTACGTGGTGCAAAATCCATGGTTGAAGCAGGAGTCGTCGATGATGTTGATCTATTTATTGCAGCACATGTTGGTACAGGTATTCCTTTAGGCGAGGTTGTTTGTGGTTCTAATGGATTTTTATCAACGACGAAATTAGATGTTACGTTTTCTGGACAGGCTGCACATGCTGGAGCAAAACCAGAAGAAGGTAAGAATGCTCTACTTGCTGCTGCTTCTGCGGTTCTTGGCTTACAAAGTATCCCTCGTCATAGTGGTGGAGCATCTAGAGTTAATGTCGGGGTACTTCATGCTGGAAGTGGAAGAAATATTATCCCACAACATGCTCATTTAAAGGTTGAAACTCGCGGAATCAATACTGAAGTGAATGAATTTATGTTAGAAAGTGCAAAAAATGTACTAAATGGCGCTGCTTCTATGTATGGAGTAGATGTTGAATATGACATTGTTGGGGAAGCGCGTACTAGCGATTCAAGTGAAGAATTAATCGAATTTATGCATGAGAGCATCGGGAATGTGACAGGCGTACAGTCTATCGTCAAGGCGTCTTCTTTTGCTGCGGGGTCAGAAGATGCAACCTACATGATGGCTAGAGTAAAAGAAAATGGGGGACTTGCAACCTATAGCATTCTAGGAACTACTTTAGCTGCAGGCCATCATAATGAAAAGTTCGATATAGATGAAACAGTCATGAAAATTGGAGTAGAATCATTTCTACACATCTTAACATCAGTGAAAAATCGACAATGGGGGTAAGTGAAAATTGAACTTTGTTCAGAAAATAAACGACTATATTGAGGCAAAAAGAGACACTTATATCAAAATTAGTGACCAAATTTGGGATTTGGCTGAAACAAGGTTTGAAGAGCATAAGTCTGCGGACGTTTTATGTCAGGCACTTGAAAATGAAGGCTTTAAAGTTGAACGTGGAGTAGGTGGAGTCGAGACTGCATTTACTGGTACCTTTGGAAGTGGAAAGCCTGTTATTGGGATTTTAGGAGAATTTGATGCCCTTTCAGGAATGAGTCAAAAAGCAGGGTCAACCACATATGAACCTCTCGAAAAAAATGGTAATGGTCATGGTTGCGGACATAATTTGCTAGGAACTTCTCCATTAGCAGCGGTTATTGCTGTTAAGCAATATATGGAAGAAAACAATGTATCTGGTACTATTAAATATTTTGGATGCCCTGGTGAAGAAGGTGGTTCAGGAAAAACATTCATGGCAAGAGAAGGCGCGTTCGATGATATTGATTGTGCACTCACATGGCATCCTCATTCAACGAGCGGAATATTTACCCTATCAACTCTAGCTAACTATCAAGTTTATTTTACATTCAAAGGAGTAGCTGCTCATGCTGCAAACTCCCCACATCTAGGTAGAAGCGCATTAGATGCGGTTGAATTAATGAATGTAGGTGTTAATTATTTACGTGAACACATTATACCAGAGGCACGAGTCCATTATTCGATTACCAATACAGGAGGATTTTCTCCGAATGTTGTCCAAAGTGAGGCACAAGTTCTCTATTTAATTCGAGCACCTCACATGAAGGATGTAAGAAGTATATATGAACGTGTTGTAAATATTGCTAAGGGCGCAGCCTTGATGACGGAAACAAAAGTCGAGGTCACTTTCGATAAAGCGTGCTCAAACTATATTCCAAATAATGCTCTAGGGCAAGTGTTACATAAACATTTGGAGAATGTAGGCCTTGCGGAATATAACGAAGAAGAAATGAGTTATGCGGAAGAAATTAGAAAACAAATTTCAGATGATGATGTTAGTAATGCCCTTAATGAGATGAAAAAAGTGGCTGGATCAAAGGCCAACTTAATTACTAGAGACTTTGCATCAAAAACATTCAACGACCTTGTGGTCCCTTATGAAGAATCAAATGGTATTTTGTTTGGTTCATCAGACGTTGGTGATGTAAGTTGGATTGTACCAACAGCACAATTCTTTGGGGAATGCTTTGTATTGGGAACACCACTCCATTCATGGCAGTTAGTTTCTCAAGGAAGAACATCAATTGCTCATAAAGGAATGCTTCAAGCAGGTAAGGTGTTAGCTAATACAGCATTAGATTTATTCCTTCGTCCTGAGGTAATTGAAGATGCAAAAGTTGAATTAGAAGAAAAATTAGATGGAAATCCATATGAATGCCCTATTCCAAAAGGGGTAGAGCCATCACCATTAGCATAATAAGGTAGACAAAAAAGAGGCGCATGATTCATTCATGCGCCTACGCTATTGGACAACTTATTTTACTTCTGCTTTAGAATCATTCACTTCTTTGTTTTGATGCCACATTTTAATATGAGTTAATAGAGTAAATGTAAAAAAGAAATTCATCGCCAGCACGCTAACTAGTAGTTGTAAGTCTCCAAAATAAATGCCGGTATAACCTTTTAACTTTATTACAATGAAGCCTTCAAAAAGTAATAAAAAGAAACTTAAAAAAACTGCAATACCTGTCCGTATCATCATTAGCTCCCCCTTATGTATTGTAAAACCTATTTATATTTTCAGTAATTGTGGATAATTTGTGAACTTACTTAAAATTATACACTACTCTTTAATAATGCGTAAGATGTAAGCGCTGCTAATTATTTGGCAAACATTTTTTCTCAGTTAAGGTGTTGCAAGCAAAAGTAATAATGAATATTCCATAAAAGGAAAATATAGGTTGCCTTCGTTAATGGTGTATACTATAATCAAAAATACGTCTTTTACATATTGTATCGGAAAAATTAGTTCTTTGAGCTTACTTACCATGGATTATCAGCTAATTCATGGTTTTTTCTTCTTGAAAAATGGAGGTGGATTGATGATGGAGGAGAAACATCCTAACTTCGATGAGGAAGCAGAACGATTGGACTTTACGAAAAAGTATATGGATATTGTCATTCAGGCATCAGAGTCAACCGAGGAAAATTTTCGTGAAAATTTAAAGGGAGCCTTAGATGGTGTAGATTTCAAAGACAGTAGCTTGAGCTATCTTAATATGTTAACGAATTCAACCTTACTAAGACGAACGCATGAAGAGGTGCGGAATCTGAAGAGAAACCGCAATAAACCTTACTTTGCGAGAATTAATTTTAATCGAGAAGAAACGGGAAAAGAGGAGGTTCTCTACTTTGGCAAGGTCTCTCTCTTTGATAAGGAAACCCAACAGCCTATAATTGTGGATTGGCGCTCACCTGTTGCAAATCTCTATTATGATGGCCGCCTAGGAGATGTATCATATGAGGCTGAGGGTGAAGAGTATAATGGGTATTTAGCATTAAAGCGCCAGTTTATCATTGAGGATGGGGAACTCGCGGAGATTCGAGATGTTGATTTAACAACTACCGATGAGCTTCTGCAAAAATCGTTGTCTGAGAGTGCGAGTAACCGCTTAACCGATATTGTATCAACCATTCAAGAGGAGCAAAACAGTATTATTCGTGCGGATCTGAACAAACCCATTATTGTCCAAGGCGCCGCTGGAAGTGGGAAAACAACAATTGCCCTACACCGCATCTCTTATTTTATATACACCTATGCAGAATATTTTTCTCCTGACCAGCTGATGATTCTAGCACCGAACCGCCTTTTTATTGATTATATTTCTGAGGTGCTTCCCGAATTAGGTGTTGATCACATCCAGCAAACGACGTTTGTTGATTTTGTGAAAAAATGTCTTGGAAAACCCATTAAGCTCACAAAAGCAGATTCAAAGCTACTCGGATTCATCCATGATGAATATAAAAATGCTGAAATGATTAAATGGATTTCAGCTTTCAAAGGCTCCCTTGAGTACCGTGATATGCTTGAGCATTATGTGGAGGATATTTTAAGCTCGTTGCTACCAAAAGAGGATTTCTTTGTTTCAAAATTTCGGCTATATAAGGCGAGAGATATTCATCATTTAATGACCTATGAATATCGCTATCTTCCATATTATAAGCGAATCGAAAAAGTGAAAAAGGTGCTTCAAAACACAGTCCGTTTGGAAAAGAAAAAAATGCTTCATAAAGTGACAAAGTTTTATGATGATAAGCTTGATAACGTATTATTCAAAACTCAAATTGATCCGGAAAAGCGTCGTCGCTATGTGACAAAAGCGCTCGATAAAAAGGCAGAGCTTATTGAAGAAATTACGAAGCAATCCCGTACAGCTGTTAATACCTATATTAAGAAGCTTCCACATCACGATGTATTCTACTATTTTCAAAGGTTTGTGACGGAACTATTTCCCACCTACGCTTCAGGGTATCTGACGGATAAGCAAATCCAATTCTTTATGGACTATCAGAAACAATTAAAAAAGTCATATGAGCTTGAGGATTTAGCTGGGCTTTTATTTTTGAAAGCAAAACTTTATGGTGTTAAAAAGGAGCTGAAGGCTCGCAATGTTGTCATTGATGAGGCGCAGGATTATAGCTATTTTCAGCTAGCAGCATTAAAAACAGCACTTGAAACTGACATGTTTACGATCGTAGGGGATTTAGCCCAAGGAATTCACTCTTACCGAGGCATTAACAACTGGGCAACAGTTAGGGACAATATTTTTCCGAGGGCAACCTATAAAACGCTACAAAAAAGTTACCGGACGACAATTGAAATTATGAATGCAGCAAACCAATTACTTGAGCTACTGCACTTAAATCTGCCAATGGTTGAGCCGGTTGTCCGTCACGGAAAAAAACCTGTTTTTCATCAAATTAGTGGGTCTGAGAAAGAAACTGTTCACACCATGACTGAGGTAATTAAGACTCTTTATGATGACAATATGAAAACAGTGGCAATCATAGGCAAGACCAATAAAGAGTGCCAAAAACTAGCGAAAGCCTTCAATAAGTATAGTGCTCTTCCCGTGCAGTTTTTAAAAGAGAATGAGGAAATTAATAAGGAAGAGGTCGTTATTGTCAGTTCGCATCTATCAAAAGGATTGGAATTTGACGCAGTGATGATTTACTCTAACGAGGAAGTCTTCGATCATAATGAAATAGAGATCAAGCTTCTATATGTATCCATGACCCGTCCATTGCATCGGCTACACTTTTTCGGAACGGATCTTACGAATTTTTTACTAGATAAAGTGGATGAGGAGTTATATGAAAAAACGCAAAACACTTGATAAGTGCTTTGCGTTTTTTTGTCTAGCTCCAGGCGCCACCGGCTCTCTGGTCTAAGCCTATCGATTCGGAAGGTTGGGGTTGTCTTTTGCTTGTCGCCTAAAGCTGAGTGCCCTTCACTTTTCTTTTTAAAATACTTTTGTTGTCCAAGATTCAACATTCCATACATCTGTCACAACATCATGATAAAATTCAGGTTCGTGGCAAATAATCAGGATGCTTCCTTTGTATTCTTTAAGGGCACGCTTTAGTTCATCTTTTGCATCAACATCAAGATGGTTTGTCGGCTCGTCAAGAAGGAGGATGTTTGTATCTCTATTAATTAATTTACAGAGACGTACTTTTGCTTTTTCCCCACCACTTAATACTTCAACTTTGCTCTCGATATGCTTTGTAGTCAAGCCACACTTTGCAAGTGCTGCACGAACTTCATACTGGTTGAAGGAAGGGAATTCACTCCAAATTTCTTCAATACAAGTATTATAGTTAGCTTCTTTAATTTCTTGTTCAAAATAGCCGATTTCTTGGTTCTCACCTAGCTCAACTGATCCAGATAGTGGCTTATTCATGCCAAGGATGCTTCGTAATAGAGTTGTTTTTCCAATCCCGTTTGCCCCAACCAACGCAATCTTTTGGCCTCTTTCCATGCGAAGATTTAGTGGTTTTGAAAGTGGATCATCATACCCAATCACAAGGTCCTTCGTTTCAAAAATAAGCTTACTTGACGTTTTACCTGTTCTAAAATGGAATTCTGGCTTCGGCTTTTCCTTCGCAAGCTCAATGACTTCCATTTTATCGAGTTTCTTTTGGCGTGACATTGCCATATTTCGTGTAGAAACACGCGCCTTGTTTCGGGCAACAAAGTCTTTAAGCTCAGAAATTTCTTGCTGCTGCTTTTTGTAGGCAGCCTCAAGCTGTTGTTTTTTCACCTCATAGACTTTCTGGAAGTTATCATAATCCCCAACATAGCGATTAAGCTCTTGATTTTCC
Source organism: Ferdinandcohnia sp. GQ5 (assembly GCF_059759275.1). Classification (NCBI taxonomy): domain Bacteria; kingdom Bacillati; phylum Bacillota; class Bacilli; order Caryophanales; family Bacillaceae; genus Ferdinandcohnia; species Ferdinandcohnia sp. GQ5. The sequence goes on along the minus strand of NZ_JCAXEW010000007.1, from coordinate 231,940 downwards.
ATATGATAAATAAGATTAATTACACTATTTAAAAATGGAATATCATGCGAAATCAGGATAAATGCATTTTCATATTCTTGAAGATAACGTCTAAGCCAGATAATGTGCTGCTCATCCAAATAGTTGGTAGGCTCATCGAGTAATAAAATATCTGGTTTTTCAAGTAAAAGCTTCGCAAGCAATACCTTTGTACGCTGACCACCACTTAAATCTTGAACATCACGCTCAAGTCCTATATCCTCTAAACCCAGTCCACGGGCAATTTCATCTACCTTCGCATCAATAACATAGAAGTCATTGTTTGTAAGAGTATCCTGGATAGTTCCTACGTCCTCAAGCATTTTTTCAAGTTCTTCAGGGGTTGCGTCACCCATTTTTCCGTAGATTTCATTCATTTCAGCTTCCATATCAAAAAGATATTTAAAGGCATTATTTAATACATCGCGGATGGTCATTCCTTTTTCGAGCACCGTATGCTGGTCGAGATAGCCAACGCGAACATTTTTTGACCATTCAATTTTCCCTGCATCCGGCTCAATTTTACCAGTGATAATATTCATAAATGTTGATTTACCTTCACCATTAGCTCCAATCAACCCGATATGTTCACCTTTTAACAAACGAAATGAAACATCATTAAAAATTGCACGATCACCAAAACCATGGCTCACATTTGAAACTGATAATATACTCATCTATTTACACCTTTTTCATAGTTTAGTTTCTCGACAAATTGCACTATTACGATTATAAACGAGAAATCAAGCGGTTGGAAAGGGTACTTTATTAGTAGAACAGTAAAAATTTTCTTTTCGTTAAATAATCTGTGGACTTGCCTCATATCTATTTAGTATTGATAAAAAAAGATAAGGGGCTACAGGATGAAGACTTTCTTTAAAGGAACATTGTTACTGATTATTGCAGCATTTATTGGTGAGTGTGTTGAGTTCTTAATTAATCTCGTTCTGGCAAAAGAGCTTGGTGGGCACGGAATGGGATTATATATGACCATTTTGCCCTCCATCTTTTTGGTTGTCATTTTGGCAAGTCTTGAGCTACCTATTTCCATTTCGAAATTTATTGCCGAAAAAGAGGACAGGTATCACAAGAGCATGCTAAAGCATGCCACTGTTTTAACAACTGTTTTTACAGCGATTATTATTTCACTCGCATTTGTGATTCTACCGGTCATCCCTGTTTTTGATGATTACCATCCATTTGTTAGATGGCTAGTTATATTGTTTATTCCTATCGTTTCATTTCTCTCGATTGCCAGAGGATATTTTATGGGCATTCAATCGATGGGGCGAATTGCATTTGCGAATTTCCTCCGTAAAGCAGTCCAGTTAATCTTGTTAGTGTTTATTTATCAATTACTTGAATTTGAGATTCATACTTCAATCCTTATCGCTTTGTGTACACTTGTTGCAAGTGATTTAATCGTTTTTGGTTATTTAGGATATGAGTACCTTATTCACTATCGCAGATTAGGTCACCGGCCGACATCATCACTAAGTGGAAAAGCTGTACGCAAAAACCTGCTTGCTGTTTCCTTGCCGACAACTGGAATGCGGATTTTCCATGCTATTTCACATGCTGTTCAGCCATTTTTAATAAAGGCAGCCCTTCTAAAAGCAGGCATGCCCGCAGCAGTAGCAACTGAGCATTTTGGGTTGATGACTGGGGTCGCGTTAACAATTGGCTTTTTCCCAGCGTTTATTGCGCACTCATTATTGATTGTGTTAATACCAACTGTATCTGAGGCATACGCAAAGAGAGATATGTCTATGTTGCAAAACCTGCTAAAACAGGTGATGAGAATGACCTTTTTGTACGGGGTCCCAGCCTGTGTAATTTTTTACTATTTCGCAGAACCACTGACACATATATTCTTTGAATCATCAGCAGCAACCGTGTATTTGCAAATGTTATGGCCATATTTCTTATTCCACTTCTTCTTAATCCCGATGCAAGCTTATTTAATTGGGCTAGGGTTGGTAAAGGATGCGTTTATCCATAATGTATGGTCAACTGTCGTATCATTTGGGATTATGTTTGCCTTGGGCTCCCTTCAAACACTCCAAATGGAAGGAATCATCATTGGCATGAATATGGGCGCTGTTTTACTTGCATTTATGCATTACGTAACAATCTGTAGGAAAATTGGTGTTTCAGTGTTTTCAATCAAGTTTTTACACACGGCGCAATAGTTTGTTTTGTTTGTCTTTATAGTAACTTTGTGATAAAATGAGCATGATTAATGTCTAGCAGTCATTAGTCACATTTTTTATCTTAATAAGAAAGTATCATTTTAATAAATGAAAATGCATTTTTAAAAAGATTGGTAAATGGTAGAATACGATTAAGTCTAACCATGGCCTAGCTTCTATTTGTGTAGAAGTTAGGCCATTTTTTATTGCTTTTTAGGAGGATAATAGATCGGATGTTTAGGAGTTACATGACAAAACAGGAAGAATTAACACAAATCAGCAGCTATGTGAGCAAACAAATAAAATCAAAGTTTGGTAAAGGACCCGAAACTTGCTTTACGTCGATTTCGGAACAATACATTGTGGTTCACATAAAAAGATTCATGACAAAAATTGAATATGAGCTCGTTGAAAAGGAGGATATTGAAACCGCCGAGAGAATCCGAAAAAATATTATGGAAGACCTATTTGTTCCTATTCAGGAAACGTTAGAGGAGCTATTGCATATAAAGATCAACCAATTGTATCAAGACTGGAACTTCCAAAAAAACACGGGTGTGCTTCTGGTGGAAGTGGTTCAAGAAGAGAGGACGCCTTCGGAAAATTCGCTTGAATTTAAGTTGCTACGAAACGAGATCAGCAGACAAAGTGAATTTTATCAATATCAGCCAAAAGAGCTTGAGTTCACAAAAATCGGTTCAACAATTTATATTATTAGATTTGCGGGATATTTACTGCCAATTGAAAGGTTGTTAATAGAGAAAGGTATGCACATTCTCTCAGAAAGGGAAAATAGAGTTCGAAACAACTACAATGCAAATATAAAGAGATTCAGCAAGATTACAAAAAAAGAAATAGATGATATCTTTATGATTTGGAATTATGACAAAGATGTAAGCTATAAAGTTTTTTATTGTAAGTAAGAATTTCCTAATAAAACCTACCGAAAAAGGCAAACTAAACGTGTATGTGGAAAAGCAAGGGAAACGATGCTACAATAATAGAGGCTAATGAATATAAGGTCATTGGTTATTGTAGTGAATTCCCTAAAGGTGGGAATCACATGGATTTACAGGAAGGATTAAAATACATAAGTAGTTACACAAGCAAACTTCTTCGTAATAAATTTGGACGGGGACCTGAAGCCTGTTTTGCGGCTACAGCCGACCAATTTTTAGTTTTGCAAATCCGTGGTTTCATATCTCCAATGGAAGAGGTCCTTTTACAGGAGAATCAGCGTATTCAAGTGGAACATGCAAGAGATGTTATTATCAAAAGTATTGTAGCAGAATTAAAAGGTGTATTTCAGGTAACCCTTGAAACGGAAGTAAAGACATTTTTTCATGATTGGAACTTTCCGAATAATACAGGCGTCATTATTGCAGAATTGGAAAATCCATTAATACCAATGAAAAAGAGTGAGGAAATTAATTTTTCACTTCTTGAATCCGAAGTCGCAAGGATTAGCGAACTCGTTGAAAAGACTCCTGAGGAAACGTCTAGTTTCCAAATTTCCCCGAAAGTTATTATCGTGAAGCGTGAAGGAATATTGGTTCCTATTGAAAAGGCGTTAATCGAGGAAGGCTTTAAAAAAGAGCTCCATTTTACAAAGGACGATCTTGAAAAAAAATATCTGCACCGCTATGGAAAGTTTGATCAAGTATTTCAGCGTACGGTTACCGATATCTTTGTTGACTGGAACTTTAAAAATGATAACAGCTTAATTTGTTTTATTTTATAATAAATATGGTAAATGCGAGGATGTCCTATTTGGACAAGCCTTCGTCATGGCCTAACTTCTATTTATGAGGTTAGGTCTTTTTTCTTTTTGGCTATTTTCGTAAACTTTGTTGCTTTTTGATCCGATTATGCGAGGGATATATTATTGTCCATTCAGTGATTTCAGTGGATGGTACGAGATCCTCGAAAATGCTGGCATTTTCTTCGTGCGGTGTAGTTTCAAGGAAGCAATTCAACGTCCTGCGGGAATAGCGAGCCAGGCGAGACCCCGCAGTGAAGCGAGGAGGCTTGCGGATCGCCCGCGGAAAGCGAGTACCAGGAGCGGAAATCACCCTACAATTAAAAACAACAATCTGTTAGAAAGGAGCCTTCTTTTTTTAATAAAATAGAGAAAAGGTTGGGGAGAAAATGGGAAAGAGAAGATGGAAGGCATTAAATTTTGCGATATTTCTGTGTTCAGTGATTTTGGTATTGGGTCAATTCATTTTTGTTGGTTTTATGAATCGGTGGGAAGTGTATCTCTTCCTAATCGTATTAATTGCATCACTATTTTCTATTTTTGAATCGCGTAAAAATCGAGAGTTCCGCTTTTTGGTGGAAAATGCTCCATATGCAATTGTTCTGATGCGTGAAGAGAAAATTTTCTATATAAATGACATGGGGAAATTTCTTATCGGTGCTTCAGACAATCATTCAGTCATCGGACATCCGCTGTATGATTTTGTCCAATATGAAGCTAATGAGACAACGAGAAAAGTAGAAAAAGGACATAAATTTAAAAAGATAACAGAAGGAACAATTGACCATCCGGTATTAGGCGAAATTTTTGTAGAGTTAAAAGTAATGCCGATTACCTACAAAGGTGATAGTTGTCAATATATAGTCATCCGAGATGTTACGGAAGTGAAGAAGAGCCAAGAGCTTCTTCAACAAACGGATAAACTTTCGATGATTGGTGAAATGGCAGCAGGGATAGCCCACGAGATTCGAAATCCACTTACAAGTTTAAAGGGGTTTGCACAACTTTTACAGGATGAAAAAGCTACAAAAATGATTAATGGTTACTCCGAAATCATGGTATCCGAAATAGACCGGATTAACACTATTGTTGGTGAAATGCTATTACTCGCTAAGCCCAAAAAACTTGAGCTTAAGAAAGCAAAGCTCACAACGATTTTGAATGAAGTGGTGTTTCTCTTAGATACACAGGCAATTCTGCATAATATCCGAATCAAAACAGCCTATGATGATGAAATAAAAAATGCGTTCATCAATTGCGAAGAAAATAAACTGAAGCAAGTCTTTATTAATATTTTGAAAAATAGTATCGAGGCAATCGATGATGGAGGAATCATCGATATTACGTTATATCCAAAAGGGAACAATGCGATACTTCGCTTTGCTGACGATGGTTGTGGGATCCCAAAGGACAAATTGGAGAAAATCGGCAAGGCGTTTTTCACAACTAAAGAAAAAGGCACAGGCCTTGGTTTAATGATCTGCCAAACCATTATTCAAGAGCACGGCGGCCAACTAACAATCGATAGCGAGGAAAACAAAGGCACAACCATAGAAATTACATTGCCGTTAATATCTGCAGGTCTTCATCTGGGATGAAGACTTTTTATTTTGGGGCTGTTGGGCGAGTGAGGGGCATTGGTGGGATGCAAGATTTGAGCTCAAGCTGAGCCGCTCGTGTGAATGAAGTCCCGAACGCGACTGGAGCTGTCGTGCAAAGTCCTTCATAACGTCGATGAAGTCCTGGACACAGGCAGGATCCGCGCGTAAAGTCCTTCATAACGTCGATGAAGTCCTGAACACAGGTAGGGTCCGCTCGTAAAGTCTTTCATAGCATCGATAAAGTCCCGAGCACAGGCAGGGTCCGTTCGTAAAGTCTTTCATGGTGCTGATGAAGTCCCGAACACCAGGAGATCCTGTGCGTAAGGTCATTCATAGCGTCGATGAAGTCCCGAACGCAGGCAAATCCTGCGCGTAAAGTTCTTCATGGTGCTGATGAAGCCCCGAACGTCAACAGATTTCATGCACAAAGTCCTTCATTGCAAGGACGAAGTTCGTTAGGTGTGCTCTTTTTTTAAAGTTAAGGTCTTCATCAAATGATGAAGACCTTAACAGAAGACAAATAATGAACTTAGTCATCCGAATCCAATTGCTTCACAACTTTTAATCCACTATCAGCATCTGGACCTTTCTCCGCGATATACTTTAACACCGAAAGCTTATTATTCCAGAACTGGTCGAAATAACTTAGCCACTCGTGCAGCTCGGATAACGATTCGGGCTGAAGGCGATAGCGTCTTTCTCTACCAACTTTTTTGCCGCTCACTAAATTGGCCTCAGCAAGAATGTGAAGATGCTTTGCTACGGCTGTCCGGCTCATCGAAAAGTGACTTGTTATCTCTGAAATAGGGAGTTCCTTATTTGAAAGTAAACGGAGCACCTCTCTGCGTGTTGGATCAGCAATCGCTTGAAATACATCATATTTCCCGGCTGACTCTGCCACTAATTAGTCGCCACCTGACGAAGTTTTTGTACAATACCTACCCAACCGCCATTCATTGTTTCGCGGATTTCTGAAGCTTTACGATTTGCTTTACCAATAATTTCTTCAGAATCTTTCCAACCGCCATGTATGAGGGTGAACTCAGTTTTTCCATCGACTTCTTTTAATAGAAACTCCACAACCCAACCTTCCGTGTCCCAGGCAAAAGTAAGAAGATGTGGCGCCTCTACTTTTAACACTTTACATGGAGAGGGGCCGAAAGGAGATTGGATATGAAATTCATGGCCTTCCTCCGCTACTAAATCATTTGGCATGAACCAAGTCCCAATTCCTTCCCCGTTCGATACAAGGTCCCATACTTTTTCAATAGGTGCTTCAATTAAAACAGTTTGTTTTATATCAGGTGTTTTTGCCATAATAAAATCTCCTTTATGATTAAATAAAACCATTTGGTTTTGTATTTTGATTATATGAAACCAAAAGGTGTTATGTCAATAGATTTTCATATGTAGTATAAGCATTAATGTTGTGGATAATTCTGGTGGTTTTGCAAGAAAGATTTTGTCCCTGATATATTGAATGTGACAAAAAATAGGAGTATGCTAGAATATGTAATTTATAATCTTGTTATTTTACCATATTATATTGAGGGGGAATTTCCCTATGGATATGCTAACGATTCTTGGACTAGCTATCTCTTCTGGAGCGACAATTGCTCTATTAAAAATTATCGCTATTGATATTATATTATCTGGAGACAATGCTGTAGTAATTGCAATGGCTACCAGAAACCTTCCAAAAGACCAACAAAACAAAGCTATCTTTTGGGGAACGGCAGGAGCGGTTATTCTACGTATTTTATTTGCGGCCATCATTGTTTACTTGCTAAAAATTCCTTATGTGAATGTGATTGGTGGAATATTACTCCTTTTCATTGCCTATAAGGTTTTAGTTGAAGAAGAAGGAGAAGCACATGTGAAGTCTACAAATGGCATTATGGCAGCCATTGGTACGATTATCATGGCAGATGCTGTAATGAGTCTTGATAATGTAGTTGCAGTTGCGGGTGCTGCCAACGGTCACATTGGTATGATTGCACTAGGTGTTTTCATTAGTATTCCTATTATGATCTTTGGTTCTAAGTTCATCGTAAAAGCAATGGACAAATATGCTTGGATTTCATACGTCGGTGCAGGTATTCTTGCATGGACAGCAGGTGAAATGGTGATGAAGGACAAGGGATTTACTAACTTCCTTCACATCGAACATGGTCCAGTTTCATACTTAATCGCAGCAGTATTAACCGTTCTAGTATTAGGACTAGGATACTTGAAAAACAAAAAGATTGCTGCCAAAAAAGAGATTCAAAAAGCAGCTTCAAAAACAGCATAATAAAAAGTAGTAGTAAAGGCCGAATCGTTTAGAGATTCGGCCTTTTTCTTTTACATATGACAATACCAGAGGCTAATTGAAAAAACCCCATAATGTCTTTTATGGGGCAAGATTAATTATTTTGCAATTTTATGAAGCTTTGTGATGATGCTTAACGAGCGACCTGTTCCGATTGCAACTGATTCGAGTGGATTTGGTGCAAGGTGTACCGGGACAACAATTTCTTGGCTGAGCCAATCCTGCATGCCATTTAATAACGCGCCGCCCCCTGTTAAAATAACCCCACGATCCACGATATCACCACTTAATTCTGGTGGGCAATCCTCTAGGGTTGCGCGGATTGCTTCTAAAATATGAAGTAGTGATTCTTTTAGTGTTTCTTGAATTTCGGTTGAACGCAATGTAATGGTTTTTGGAAGGCCAGTGACAAGGTCACGTCCACGAATATCCATTGTTTTTGCTTCGTGTTCAACAAGTGCATAGCCGATTTCGAATTTAACCTGCTCAGCAGTATGCTCTCCGATAAGGACATTGTATCTTTTTCGTACGTATTGGATAATATCCTCATCAAACTGGTCTCCGCCAATTCTAACGGAGTTGCACGTAACAACACCACCAAAGGAAATAATCGCGACCTCTGTATTGCCTCCACCGATATCTACGATTACGTTTGCGACTGGTTCATCAACTGGTAAATCCGACCCAACGGCTGCTGCAACAGGTTCTTCAATTAAATAAACTTGTTTGGCACCACATTGTCTAACTGCGTCTTGGATCGCACGTCGCTCGACAGATGTAGACCCAGAAGGTGTACAAACGACAACATTCGGTTTACGAAGCGAATAACCTGTCTTTTGACTCACTTTTTTCATGACATGACGAAGCATGTCAGCAGTCATATTGAAGTCAGCAATTACACCTTTACGCAAAGGGCGAATGGCTACGATTTTTTCAGGTGTCTTACCGATCATCCTTTTCGCTTCTGCCCCAACGGCAATAACTCTGTTACTTTCGGTGTCAACCGCCACTACTGATGGCTCATTAACGATGATACCTTTATTTTTCGTATATACAAGAATATTTGCAGTTCCTAAATCAATTCCGATTTCCACGTTTGAAAACATTGTTTATCTCCATCCTTTATAAAGTTTGGGGTTATATTTCTAATAGACTAAAAATGGTTTTCCGAAACATTTTAAGTCCACATTGTATTTATAAAAGTAGTCATTTCAACCCACTCACTCTATAAAGATTCACAAAAAAATGTCGATTTTTGGGGGTTGTTGTCAGATTGTAAAAATTGAAATATAGGAGAAATATATGAGGAGAATGGCAAAATGTTCAAAAAACACGTAAAATAGTATTAGATGTAACACTCCAAAAAGGAGGGCGAAAACAATGGATTTTTCAAGTATTGTGTCAGAGGATAAAATTCGTAAGGCCTATAAAGAAGGGGAGTTTGATAACTTACCTGGATATGGGAAACCTCTCAAGCTTGATGATGATTCTGCAATTCCTGAGGACCTTCGAATGGCTTATCGGGTCATGAAAAACGCAGGGTTCATCAATGAAGAAACCGAGATAAAAAAAGAACTTCTTACAATTGAGAATCTCATTAATAACTGTGAGGATGAAGTTCAGCGCCAAATCTACCAGAAAAAACTAAATGAAAAACAATTTCGCTTAAACCAAATTCTAAAAAATAGAAAGACTTCGCATTCAGCCGTTTTTAAAGACTACCAAATGAAATTGCATAATAAATTCAAATAGTGGAGGAGGGCAAAACATTGTGTTTTGCTCTTTTTTTTGGAAGGAAGAGAAAAGTGATTGTATTAAAACGTATTTATGAGCCTTCTAGTGCGGAAGATGGAAAAAGAATATTAGTGGACGGGATTTGGCCACGAGGAATTTCAAAGGAAAAGGCCCAACTTGACAAGTGGATGAAAGAAATCGCTCCAAGTACTGAGCTTCGTAAAGAATTCAACCACAAACCCGAAAGATTTGAAGAATTTAAGGAACATTACATAATAGAACTGCAACAGACTGAGGAGAAAAAAATCGCGTTAAATCAGTTGCTAGAGATGGCGAAGGAAGAAAAAGTTACTCTTTTGTATGGTGCAAAGGATGAAGTACATAACCAAGCGGTCGTGCTGAAGGAAGTATTGGTACGTGCAATGGACGAGGCCCAAAAGGGTTAGTGGCAGTGATTTTGAAATAGCAGCAGTAATTCAGAGTTAGTGGCAGTATTTTTGAAATAGCGGCAGTAATTCTGAGTTAGTGGCACTATTTTTAAAACAACGCCAGTATTTTCACAGTAATTAAATCCACCATATCAGGTTGCTACCTTCCACCAAATCAATAATAGCAATTATTTGACTAACTTGTATATACAAGTTAAACTACAACTACAAATAAGTTTGTTTCCTTTATGAAATACTACAAACATGAATTACTTATATGGTGGTGTAGCAATTGAAGCAGCCTTGGTGGAAGAAGTCTGTGGTTTATCAAATTTATCCAAAGAGTTTTAAAGATACAACTGGAAACGGTGTCGGTGACCTACAAGGGATCATTGAAAAGCTTGATTACCTGAAAAACCTTGGTGTGGACGTCGTTTGGCTAACGCCGATTTACAAATCTCCACAGCGGGATAACGGGTACGATATTAGCGATTATTTTGCGATTCAAGAAGAATACGGTACGATGGAGGATTTTGACCGCTTGCTAGAGGAAGCTCATTCACGCGGTATTAAAATCATCATGGACATCGTTGTGAATCATACCTCGACTGAAAACGAATGGTTCAAGCAGTCCAGGCAGTCAAAGGACAACCCGTATCGCGACTATTATATTTGGAAAGACCCTAAAGATGGTCGCGAGCCAACGAATTGGGAATCAAAGTTCGGGGGGAATGCCTGGAAGTATGATGAAACAACAGGTCAGTACTATCTCCACCTTTTTGACGTAACCCAAGCGGATCTTAATTGGGAAAATGAAGAGGTTCGTCAAAAAGTATATGACATGATGACTTTTTGGTTTGAAAAAGGGGTAGATGGTTTCCGTCTAGATGTAATCAATCTTATCTCAAAAGACCAGAGTTTCCCGGATGATGACGGATCTGTCCCTCCAGGTGACGGCCGGAAGTTTTATACAGATGGGCCGCGCGTCCATGAGTTCATGCACGAAATGAATCAGAATGTTTTTTCGAAATACGATAGTATGACTGTTGGGGAGATGTCCTCAACAACCATTGAAGATTGTATTAAATATTCAAATCCTGACCGTGAAGAATTGAGCATGACCTTTAATTTTCATCATTTAAAGGTGGATTATCCGAACGGTGATAAGTGGACAGTTGCCGACTTTGATTTCCAAGCCTTAAAGAGAATCCTTTCAACGTGGCAGGTTGAAATGCATAAGGGTGGAGGTTGGAATGCACTGTTCTGGTGCAACCATGACCAACCACGGATTGTTTCAAGATATGGGAACGATGGTGAGTATTTAACGGAATCCGCAAAAATGCTTGCAACTACCATTCATATGATGCAAGGTACGCCTTATATTTACCAAGGTGAAGAGTTTGGAATGACCAATCCGAAGTTCAATGACATCTCTGAGTATCGTGATGTGGAGTCCATCAATATCTACAATATTAAAAAAGAACAAGGAATGAGCAACGACGAAATTATCGAGATTCTTAAACATAAATCTCGTGATAATTCTCGGACACCTGTGCAGTGGGATGCAAGTGAACATGCTGGATTCACAAGCGGAACGCCATGGATTAATGTTGCTTCAAATTACAAAACAATCAATGCGCAAAATGCGTTAGAGGATAAAAACTCAGTCTTCTATCATTATCAAAAATTGATAAGGCTCCGTAAGGATTATGACATTATTACGTATGGAGATTATGAATTATTGCATGAGGACCATCCTGAAATCTTTGCGTATGTTCGTAATGGTGAGAATGAGAAGCTTCTAGTTGTAAACAATTTCTATGGAAGAGAAACAACATTTGGAATTCCTGCAGGATTAAATGTAAGTGAGTATACAAGTGACTTACTCGTTTCCAACTATGAGAATTCGCAAATAGATATTTCAAAAGGAATCAAATTACGTCCATACGAATCCGTTGTCTACCATTTGACAAAATAAACAATGAGCCATACCTTAGGGTGTGGCTCATTTTCATAAACGTTATTCTTTTTCATTCGGTAGAGGGTCGATTCTTTTTGAATCATCGTTATCCATCGAAGTGGCGACAAAGTAAAACCAGAATCCAGCGGAGATAAAATACAACACAGACATGCCAATGAGCGTTAGCCAAAGTCCTAGCAAATGTATTCCCCCCTTTAGATGGGACACAGGGACAGGTCCGTTGTCCCAAAGTTACAATGCCCTTTTTATAGATATATGCAAGGGGGAAAAGTTATTGACATAATCTTATAAATTATGTAGCGCCATAATAAAAAAAACGCGATAAGCGGGTTTTAATAAGGGTTATTTTGATTTTTGATCCAATCTTCTTTTGTAAGGTAAAAATAAATTAGGTTTTCTCTTAGGACGGCGTCTCTTCTAAAACCTAAGCGATTCATTAGGGCAATTGATTTTTCATTGCGTGGGTCAACGGTTGCGTCTATGGTTTCAAGGGACATTGCATTAAACCCATATTCCAATAATGATTTCATAGCTTCAGACATGAACCCACTTCCCCAATGCCCTTTGGATAGATCAAATCCAACCTCACCAATAAATTCATTATGATTTCTAATATAGTGGAAACCACAGGTACCAATAAACTCCTCTTTTTCTTTTGTGAATATTCCCCAACGGCAACCGGTATCTTCTAAATGATAAGTAATAATTTCTTCCGCTTCAGTAAGACTTTTGCATGGTTCGATATCCATATAACGTGTAATGTCCTCATCGGAAAATAGCTGAAAAACCTCTTCGGTATGCTCCAATGTGAGCACTTTTAGGTATAACCTTTCCGTTTCAATATCACGGTAATTCAATGATTTTATTAACATTTTATCCCTCATTTTCCCTCAAAAAAACTATCCAAACAAAAATGTCCAGATAGTCATATATGGTTCTATGTATTATTTGTTTTTGCGCAAACTTCCGAGTTCTTCAACAAGTGCCTGCATTTCGTTAGGGCTAAATGAGTTCTTTTTCATGGTAAGGTCGTAAATGTCTTTTAATTCTTCATACATTTCTTCATCAAAATGGGAAGGCTTAATGGCACCAAGGTTAAGAACTTTAAGTTTTTCTTTAATTTTTTCTATCATAAACTCTACGTTTTCGACCGACTTTTGTGAGAGATCCATGTTTTCATCCTTTCAATTTTCAGTGTATTCTTATTGTAACACGTTTCTGCTATTATTTAATATGGCGAGGTACGGAAAAATATGACATGAAGGAGAATGGACAAAAATGATAAAGGTATTATTCGTATGCTTAGGGAATATCTGTAGATCACCGATGGCAGAGGCCATTTTTCGTGATTTAGTACAAAAAGAAGGGCTAGCGGATCGAATCCAAGTAGATTCAGCGGGAACTGGGGACTGGCATATTGGACATCCGCCACATAAAGGCACTCAAACCATTTTAACAAAATATAATATCTCATTTGAAGGGATTAAGGCACGTCAAGTGATGCCGGAAGATCTCGGTCAATTTGATTATATTATTGCAATGACTCAGATAACTTAGGAAACCTTCAAAAAATGATAACTGGCGAAAAAACAGGTCGGATTCAACGGCTCCTTGATTATGTTGATGATAGTAAGGTTGCAGATGTACCTGACCCTTACTACACTGGGAATTTTGATGAGGTGTACGAGCTTGTGACCAACGGTTGTAAACGACTGTTAGAGGTCATTAAAAAGGAAAACCTGGTTGGAAAGGAGTAGTACAAATGGCGAAGCGTAATAAAATGGTGGAAGGCATGGTCATAGGTGCTGCCATTGGTGCAGCAATTTCTTTATTTGATAAGGAAACAAGAGAGCAATTTTTACATACTAGTAAAAGAGTGAGTAAAAAGGCAGTTGAAGTGATGAAAAATCCACAACGATATACAGAGCTCGTTAAGGACCAGTTCAATTCTGTTCGTACAACAGTGGAGCAGGTTGCAGAGGATGTTCGTATCGTAACCTCAAAAGTAAATGAAATCGTTGAAACAACACCAGAAATTGTCGAAGCTGTCAAAGAAACAAAGGATGCAATTGCTAATAAAACGGAAGGTATGAGGGACGATAATATAGAGAGGTGAAGAAATGACCGAAGTTCGAACCTTAGATTTGCGGTTTATTAAGGAATTAATTTTGCGATATAAGGAAGATGAAGTAGGGAGTATGTCTGCAGAATTAGCCTATTTTTTCTTGCTTTCTTTATTCCCATTTTTAATCTTTCTCGTGACACTTATTGGATACCTGCCGATATCCCAAATAGATGTGTTGGCGTTTGTGAGACAGTATGCACCTGAAGGCACAGTTGATATGATTGAAGAAAACTTGAATTTTATAGTCAATTCAAATAAAGGCGGGCTATTATCAATAGGAATCATTGGTACATTGTGGTCGTCATCCAATGGAATCAACGCGGTCGTTAGGTCGTTCAATAAAGCATATGATGTAAAAGAAACCCGGAACTTCTTTATCACTCGTGGGATTTCAATACTTCTCACATTTGGGATGATATTTGTTATTATAGTCGCTTTATTATTACCCGTCTTCGGAAAACAAATTGGGATTTTTATGTTTTCGTCTTTTGGCTTGTCTGATGAATTTCTAGATGTGTGGAATGGAATTCGTTGGATTGTCAGTGCAGCTATCCTGTTTTTTGTATTTACGTTTTTGTACTGGGTGGCACCGAACCGTCCATTAAAAATTAAAGAAATCATATCAGGATCCTTTTTTGCGACTTTCGGTTGGATGTTCGTTTCCCTGGCGTTTTCCTATTATGTGAACAGCTTTGGCCATTATTCTACAACATATGGTAGCCTAGGTGCCATCATTGTACTGATGATTTGGTTCTATTTATCTGCAATGATCATCATCATCGGAGGAGAAATCAATGCCATTTTGAATTGCCATCGAATTAGGGATGGCCGTTAATTTTACCGTAAGTTACCTTCATGGAATGTGAGGTAGCGAGAGATAATAGAGGGTGTAAGTACAGTAAAAGGGAGGCCTTTATTATGTCTAAAAAAGACGGTGGAACAAAGCAAAAGGGAAAGAAAAATAGCCCAAAACAAAAAACTAGCAGTTCTGCAAACGGCAGTAACGGCTATCACTAAAAAGAGGACTTGACCGATGGGGTCAAGTCCTTATTTTATGACTTCAATAAGCGTAGTCCGTTTAAAATAACGAGAATGGTGCTTCCTTCATGGCCAATGACGCCAAATGGGAGGTCAATGATTTGAAAGAAGTTTGACAGGATTAACAGCATAATCACACTGATAGAAAAAATAATATTTTGTTTGATAATACGGTTCATGCGTTTTGAAAGCTTTACGGCTTCAGCAATTCGCGGAAGATCATTTTTCATCAGCACGACATCAGCAGTTTCAAGCGCAACATCCGTTCCTTGACCCATTGCAATCCCAACATTCGCAGTTGCCAAAGCAGGTGCATCATTGATTCCATCTCCAACCATCGCTACAGTCTCATAATTAGAAATAAGGCCTTTAATGTGGTTCACCTTTGTTTCTGGCAAACATTCTGCAATATGTTGGTCAACATGGCTTTCAGCCGCAATGGCTTCAGCTGTTTTTTCGCCGTCTCCAGTAAGCATAACGGTATAAATCCCAAGGTCTTTTATGTCAGAAATAGCTGAAACTGTATCATCGCGGACAACGTCTTTGAGTGCGAGAATACCAGCAATTTCTTCACCTGATTTTACATAAACAATCGTTTTACCTTCAGAAGCCAGTTGTTTCGCGATACCATTTTTAAAAGTAGCTACAGCTTCTTTTCCAACAAGATCAGCTTTCCCAATTAACCAAGGAGTCTCACCGACAATTGCTTTAACTCCATATCCAGGCATATCCTCAATGCCATCTATCGAGATAAGCTTCTGACCATTTGACTTAGCATGATTCACGATTGATTGTGCTAATGGATGTGTAGATTGATTTTCAATTGAAGATACAATTTGTAAAAATTCGTTATGATCAATTGAATCAGATACAATCACATCGGTTACGACAGGTTTTCCTTTTGTCAGTGTCCCTGTTTTATCAAATGCAATAGCTTTTAAATTACCTAACTGCTCAAGGTGAACCCCACCTTTAAACAGGATCCCGCGCCTTGCTCCATTTGAAATCGCCGATAATGTTGCTGGCATAATGGAGGCGACCAGAGCACATGGAGATGCAACTACTAATAAAATCATTGCTCGGTAGAAGGTCTCGGTCCATGTCCAACCTAATACAAAGTGTGGAAGAAACATCATTAAACCTACCGCAATTAAAACAAATTTGACGTACGTACCTTCAAATTTTTCAATAAATTGCTGGGAAGGGGACTTTTCACTTTGAGCGGATTGGACCAGCTTAATAATTTTTTGGAACAATGAATCTTCATTCGGCTTTGTCACTTCAACAGTGATGGACCCACGAAGATTAACTGTCCCCGCAAATACATCGTCACCAAGGGATTTACGTACAGGAATTGACTCACCTGTAATGGCCGCCTGGTCCACGTTTGTGTCACCTTTTAAAAGCTTACCGTCAGCTGGAATGCGCTCACCTGGTTTGACTAAAATCGCATCGCCAATTTGTAGAGAAGAAACATGGACGATTCTCTCAATGCCATTTACAACAAGTGTCGCTTCTTCAGGCTGAAGGCCCATAAGTGAAGAGATTTCCTTATGACTTTTATTCATTGTATAGGTTTCAAGAGCACCACTTAATGCGAAAATAAAGATTAAAATTGCACCCTCATTCCAGTATCCAATGATCGCAGAGCCAATGGCTGCAAAAATCATTAACATTTCTACATTTAATTCTTTTTCCGCAATCGTATCAGAAATCCCTTCCTTTGCTTTTGCATAACCACCAATTACAAACGCGAGAAGATACATAACAATGGAGGTGGTGTTGTGTTCGAAATGCCCTAATGTCCAGGCAATCGCAATTAAACCACCACTCGTTAGCGCTGCTATTAATTCACCGTGCTGCTTTACTTTTTCAAGGAGCGGAAAAGATTCATTATCTGTTTTATATACATGCTGTCGTCTTGGCGCAGTCTTTACTTCTGTACTCATTTCGTTCGCCTCCATTTTCTAATTGAGAAAAACAATCAATTATACATATCTAATTGAGAATAAAAATCAACTTGGTATTGCTAATTGAGAAAGGGAATCACAATCAATTGGCCATTTAAACAAGAAAACTGCAATCTTTTCGATAGCAGTTGCTAATTTAATTGATTTTTACTTTATAATTATTATTAATTATAACACACTACCCAATTTTTAAAAGTGTTTTTTATAATAATTTTAAATAAGCTTACAAGTTCATAAAAAAACAACTCGCCAACGAATGACGAGTTGTTCATCTTTTTATTCTGCGATTTCCTCATAGTGAAAATAGGTGGTGTTATAGATATGCTCGATATCTGCATCGGTCATATACATAAGCTCCGTTTTAGTAATTCCCCTAACTTTCTCAATAAACTCCATCATGTTTTTGCGCTCTTGCCTACTCATTACAATCATCCCCTTAAATTAATTTTCGTTCAATACATCTGTTTTAGAACAGTATATTAATTTATAATGTATTATATAACAGATTTTCAAAAAGCGTCAATAAGATTCTGAAAAATAGGCAGAAAATCATAGAAAAACAATAATAGCTCAGGTGCCTAACGATTGGCCTATGACCTCGATCCGATGGCGCCTTGAGCTAGATAATAAAAAAGACTCCCTAAAAAGGAAGTCAATTTTCAACAGTTTTGGTTGCCGTCCTCGTACCAAAGACAGAGAGAATGATAAATATTAAAAACAGAATCGTACCTATGACATTGAAAAAGCTGATACTTTCAAAGAATTGGATAAACAGTCCACCAACAAACGGTCCAACAAGGCTTCCGATGCTAAAGAAAACGCCACATAGAAGGTTTCCTGTAGGCAATAAATTCTTTGGCATTAAGTCTGTCATATAAGAGATTCCAAGTGAGAACGTTGATCCAACTGCCATTCCTGCAAACGTAATGCAGAGCCAAAGTCCGACATGAGAATGCTCAAGGAAGCTTGCAATGGTAAAACTTAAAAATCCTAAAAACAGTACAATCATTAAAATAGTTCTTCGACCAAACTTATCACTTAGAATTCCCAATGGAAGCTGGGTAATGATGCTACCGAGCGCAAATGAAGTTAGTAGAATTGAAACAAATCCCACATTTAAATCAATCCGTAATCCATAAACCGGGAAGCTTCCGTTAAGAGAGGACTCAAGAAAGCCATAAGCCATTGGCGGTAGAAAGGCAACCCATGCATATTTCCAGGCTTTAGAAAAACGATTGAATGTCTCTCTAAATGAATTCACCCCTAAATCCTGTTCCGGAAACTCATTATTTAGTAGAAATAAAAAGAACCAACCAATTAAACAAAGGACAGAAGATAGAATAAATGGCAGGGTTTCATTAATATTAACCAAAGGTGTCATTAACGGACCAGTTGCAAAGCCAAGCCCAAAGAATAATCCGTATAAGGAAATGTTTCTTCCACGCTTATTTTCAGGAGAAAATGATGTAATCCATGTTTGTGTTCCAAAATGCAAGGAGTGATCCCCAATTCCGATCAAGAGTCTTAGTACAAACCAGAACCAGAATGATTTCCATAATGGGAACATGGCAAGTGCCACGACAACGAGCAATCCTCCAAATAGAATGACTGGTTTGTAGCCATATTTCCTTAACGGATACTCCATAAATGGCGAAACAAGTAATATACCAATATATAGTGCAGTTGCATTTAATCCATTTAAAGTAGATGACATTCCGTTATTTTCAAAAATAACCGCAATTAAAGGAAGCAGCATACCCTGGCTAAACCCAGAAACTGCAACAATACTAACTAATATCCAAAACCTTAATTTCATGTTGTATTTCCCCCAGTTTCATTTCACAATCTAATGATACAAAATTAATCAGGGGTTGGAAATGGAAAAGAATGATTCTCTTTTCTTTTCATTCTTAGGAGAATTTGAGTAAACTAAAGATATCAGACAAAGACAGGGGGAACTTTCCATGATTTTTAAGATGCAAGAAGTCGGCTTTTATACAGATGTTGAATTTGGTAAGTTACAAGTTGCAGGAGACGAGGCATATGGGTTTCGACCATATCAGCTTCTCGTTTCGTCTATCGCAGTTTGCAGTGGGGGAACACTTCGCAAGGTCCTTGAAAAAAAGAGAATGCAGGTAGAGGATATCACCATTAAAACTGAAGTGGAGCGCAATGAGGCTCATGCGAACCGGGTCGAGAAAGTGTACATTCACTATGTGATAAAAGGAAAAGATTTAGCTGAACAGAAAATCCAGCGTTCGATTGAAGTTGCTCATCGAAATTGTCCGATCGCCCAATCCGTAGAGGGAAGCATCGACATTATTGAAACATTTGAGATTGTGGATGCATAAAAATACTTAAATAGAACATAATTTTTAAAGATAAAAACTACGCTAATTATGGGCGTAGTTTTTTAAATTTTCGTTTCGCTAAGTTAAAAGAAGGGTAGTGTTCCTATGAATCGAATCTTCTTGATTATGGTGATTATCGGTGTACCTTTATCAATCATTGGAAGTCTGCTGCATTGGCCAGCTGTCATCATGTTTATTGTGTACTGTTTAACCATTATCGCTTTGGCTGGATTTATGGGAAGAGCGACGGAAAGCCTTGCCATTATTGCTGGTCCACGAATTGGTGGTTTGTTAAACGCAACTTTTGGAAATGCCGTTGAACTTATTATTTCTATCTTTGCTTTAAAAGCGGGGCTTGTCACAGTTGTGCTTGCATCACTAACTGGTTCAGTGCTTGGTAACCTATTACTAGTAGGGGGTCTTTCCTTTTTAGTGGGAGGTATTAAGTTTAAAAGGCAGAAATTTAGTGTACATGATGCGCGGCACAATTCAGGGCTATTAATTTTTTCTGTCATACTTGCCTTTGTTATTCCAGAAGTTTTTTCAATGGACATGAATGATAGAGATACATTTACATTAAGTGTCGGAATATCAATTATTTTAATCATGTTATACTTAGCTGGGCTTTTCTTTAAGCTCGTTTCACATCGAGGCATTTATCAGGAAGATTCGGAACAGGTCGAAAGAGAAAATGCAGAGCATGAAGAACCTGAGTGGGGAAAATGGAAGGCGTTAATTATCTTGGCGCTGTCAACGATTGCGGTAGGGTATGTGTCTGAAAACCTCGTTCATACCTTTGATATCGTGGCGGAAGCGTTCGGTTGGAGTGAAATTTTTATCGGGATTATTATTGTGGCAATTGTCGGAAATGCTGCTGAGCATGCATCAGCCGTTATGATGGCTTATAAAAATAAAATGAATGTTGCTATTGAGATTGCAATTGGTTCAACATTACAGGTAGCGATGTTTGTTGCGCCGTTACTGGTATTGATTTCATTATTCCTTGACACACAAATGTCACTTGTTTTCTCGATGCCAGAACTTATTTCTATGATAACAGCAGTATTCTTAACTATTGCACTAACAAATGATGGTGAAACGAACTGGTTCGAAGGTGGCACTCTCTTAGCTGCATACGCCATTATGGGAATTGGATTTTATTTATTATAAGAAAAAAACGACTCTGTGTAGAACCTCCACACAGAGTCGTTTGGTGTTGTTTTAATCTTCTAAGTACTTTTTAAGGGATAACTTAACTTTTTTTCAATGGTGTTCTCATCGTCCGGCAACTCGATAGCATACCCCCTCCATTAAGGTATGGTCTCCTTATCCCTCCTTCATTTAAGGTATACTTAATAATATTTACATAACATTAAAAATATTCAATTTAATTTTAAAAAAATGAAAAAATATCGATAAATTTTATTAAGTTGATTATAATAAAATCCAATGTTTAAACTAATTTTTTATAAAAAATTTAACCTTTAGGGAGCTCATTCATGATCACACGGCGAATCTTATTCTTTTGCGTTGGGTTATTTGTTCTAGCACTGGGAATCAGTTTAATGATCATTGCAGATATTGGGGCTGGAGCATGGGACGCACTCAATGTTGGACTTTCAGAAACAATCGGCCTCACTGTAGGAAATTGGGTTATAATTGTTGGTATTTTTGTTATGCTTTTAAATGCGTTATTACTTAAAGAACGGCCAGCATACTTATCAATTGGAACTATCATTTTAATTGGCTTTTTTATAGACTTTTGGTTATTAGTTGCACTAGATGAATGGAATTTGGAAGGACTCGTCCTGAAGGCACTTGTTTTGTTAGGAGGGTTAGTAATCGCATCACTTGGGATAGCCATTTACCTGCAAGCTAAGTTTCCACTGTCACCGCTCGATAATCTAATGCTCGCAATTAGCAAACGATTTAAGTTGAGATTTGGGATTTCAAAAACAATTGGTGAGGCGACAGGCTTAGTGTTGGCTCTTTTGTTTGGAGGACCAATTGGCATTGGAACCTTGGTTGTTACCTTCGGAATTGGACCGATTATCCAATTCTTCTATCCACATTGTGAAAGGTTGATGGAAAAGGGCTTCGGTTCCAGGATAAAACCGAAAATTAGTTAGTCGGGCCTTCCGGGTGAACCGGAAGGCTTTTATATTAAGGCAGGTCTGGCTTTGTCCGATAAATTGGGGTTTATGTCCGAAATAATCTGATTTATGTCCGATAAAATGTGCCCAATGTCCGATATCTTATCAACTTTGTCCGATATATTCAAATATATGTCCGATATCTAGATTGAAAGCAAAGAATAGTTAGTCGGCCTTCCTGTGAACCGGAAGGCTTTTATAATGGAGTAAACCTCGATTTGTCCGATAAATTGGGGTTTATGTCCGAAATAATTTGATTTATGTCCGATAAAATGTGCTCAAAGTCCGATATCTTATCAACTGTGTCCGATATATTCAAACATATGTCCGATATCTAGATTGAAAGCAAAGAATAGTTAGTGGGCCTTCCGGTAAAAACGGAAGGCCTTTTAGTATGCCATTTTCGTGCTATTCATTTGTTCCGAGAAATTTCTAATAAAAGGATGGATAATCCGCAAATACTTCGAAAAAACTAATCACAAAGCTAAGGAAAGGAGTACCGATCTATGAAACGATATTTTCATTTTATAGTTGCCGCCATTTTTATGTTTAGTTTTGTTGCAGGAACAGCGATGGCGGAAGGTACCGAAAAGTCAAAGGGTAATAAAGCAGATAAATTCAAAATTCCTAGTTCTGTTTTAGACATATCACAAGATAATACGTACCCGAATCCAACGCAGGATTTGCCATACCTACAACCAAGTAAGCTCACAAAAGAGCTTATTAAGAGTGCTGATGTAGAAATCGAAAATCCAGATCTCATTCGTATCTTAAATGAGTCGGCAATTCAGACGACACCTCTAGCGGTTGGGTATCGCGCAACGATTTATTTAGGCCAATGGCCACTGAACTATGAATCGTCTGAAACAAGCACGAATTGGGAATATGAAAAAATCAATACGAATTATTATGACAATCGTGGTGGAAAGACTCCATATAAAATCCACTACAAACAGGAAATGCAAAAGTTTGTCAAAGGTGGACTAACAGCGGAGATTCAAGATGCTGAAGATGTAAAGAAAATGATGCTGATTGAGGCTGCGAAAAAGTCGAAGCTTCCACTTTCCTTTAAAACGATTATTGGTGGAGGAACGAAAAAAGATCAAATCTATAATGTACCCCCGAAAAAGCTAGGATACTTATATGCCTATGCGCCAGCCGTTAACGAAAAGGGGAAGGTTACATATGGTGAGGTTTATCTCGTTCTAAAAGGAAGCAAAAAATCAATCGTTGTTAAAAATGTGACTCATCAAGGAATCGGTGCATGGATTCCAGTCCAAGACCACGTTTCCTATGGTTTCCTCGTATCAGACACCCCAAGATAAACCGTTAAGACGGGATAAAAAAATTCGGGCGACACTCTGCGCCCGAATTTTTTATAGATTTGTACTCCGTTTTGTAAAGTCATCCTCTTTGTAATACGCATTTTTCACAAGAATATTAGGCCCAAGGCATTTCACTGCAGGGCAGTGGCAACTAATTTCTTTCGCGATTTTTGTTTGTGACCAATTGTCATATGCATCTTGTAGAGAGGTTGTTTGGATATTACCCAGTGGAGGAGTGTCTCCGAAATCAGTTACGATAATATCCCCGTTGAAAATATTCACATTCAATCGAGAGCGACCATCGGGGTCATTACGAACTGTTACATTTTTACTTGAATAAAGTCTCTTTAGTAAAGTAAGATCATCCTCATTGTGACTGCACGGATAAAATGGCAAGGTGCCAAACAACATCCACACATCCTCATTGCGAATATCAAGGAGTTGATGAATGGCGCTCCTAATTTCTTCAAGTGACAGCACCTCTAGATTGCTTGCAAAATCGCTTGGGTACATAGGATGCACCTCATGTCGGCCACACTCCATTTCCTCCACAATTTGTTTATGAATTGTTTCTAAATGTGGTAGAGTACGTTTATTTAACATGGTTTCTGCAGCAACCATCACTCCAGCTCTCGATAAAGCTTTACTATTTTCAATCATTCGCTGAAAATAACGTTCGCGCTGTTCAAATGATGGCTTTTTCTCCATCATCGCAAATCCACCTTCAACAAAATCATCGACCGTTCCCCAGTTATGTGAAATATGAAGCACATCTAAATAAGGAACAATTTTTTCATACCGCGCGAGATCCAGCGTGAGATTTGAATTGATTTGAGTACGAACCCTTCTTTCATGGGCATACTTAAGAAGAGGAACCACATAATTCGCAACAGATTTCGTTGATAGCATTGGTTCGCCACCTGTGATACTTAAGGACCGAAGCTTCGGAATTTCATCTAGGCGTTTTAACAATAAATCGATTGGTAAAGTATTTGGATCCTTTGGTTGTAATGTGTAGCCAACCGCACAATGCTCGCATCTCATGTTACAGAGATAGGTCGTTGTAAATTCAATATTGGTAAGTTGCATTGAGCCATATTGCTCAACATCTAAATAAGCCTCCCACGGGTCATGTGCGGGAGAAATTCGAATAGAAGATTGTAATTTTGACATATGTAACTCCTTTATTCAGATTTGTTAAATCACAAATCGCCATAGGCATTGTATTGAAAAGAATAATAGTTGTCAATGCAAACATCTTTTACTAAGATAAAAAGATATCGGAAAATGAAAGGAACGTTGTCACTTGGGAAACGCAATTCAAGATAAGGACTTACAAATAACCTATTTAAAAAATCGACTAAATATGTTTTTAGAGGTAATTGATTCGATGGACCCTGAATCAACTGATCTAGAAGACATCGACCGTCTAATTGGAATGCTCGATGACTTGGAAGGAAAATACGAACGATTTAAAAAGGATTGGAAAGAATAAAAGATTGAAGGACGCTCAGCATTCGTGCTGGGCGTTTGATTGTTTTTGAATGGACTGACTTAAGGAAAGCAAAAAAACATCGAATCATGCCCGATCTTCGAGTGAGAAGGTGGGAAAAGTAAGGGTGTGAATCGTGCCCGATTGTTGAGCGAGAAGGAGCGAAAGGTAACGCAAGGGTGTGGATCGTGCCCGATTGTCGAGTGAGAAGGAGTGAAGGGTAACGCAAGCGAATCGAAACGGTGTATATAAAAAACAGTGGATTTAAGAAAATCCACTGTTACATACGCCTTATATGGAACCGTCCTCGGGGTGCCCTTGGTTCTTCGTCTCCAAAGTCAATCCTTCTACAACAACGTCTTCATCAATTTCCAATAGCAAACAACGCTTGCCTTGGTACATAATGTATTTGACGTATCTGAGGTCTTTTGGACCGAGTGTAAGCTTAGCTACTTTGGTGTTGATTTTGATTGATTTTGGAACGAGATTCGCTGCTTTGAATTCATGACGCTCATCATCGACTACACTTTTAAAAGCATGTTCCACCTTTACTGTGTCCACATTTTCTACGCCGCTCACCTTTAAGATGCGCTCAACGTCTTGGTAGTTGATCATCGGTGGTTCGCTTTCTTCCTGTTCCTCTTCTTCTTTTTCTTGAACGAAGCGGTCGATTTCTTCATATACGTTCGAGATAACCTCAGATTCTACCTTGTCCCCAATGACATTTTTCAAGATCATTTCAAAGCCGATTTTATCATCTTCCGCTGTCATGATATCTTCACAATTCAATACATCGGAAATAAATGTATAGCTAGGCTCATTCGCCTTTCCAGATGCATAAAGGATATGATTTACGTCCGCTGCATTGTCGTTAAAGGCTGGAAAAAGAAAACCCGTTAACGGAGCAGTCAGATTTATTACTGGGTCCAGCTCAGTATTTGGTTTAAATGTTCTTTCAATATAGTCAAAAACCAATGACTTTTTCGGTTGGTCCATTTTATTCACACTGCAAAGAATGAGCGGGCTAAAATAAACCTCATCAGAGCCGCCAATCTCAGATTCTGGGTCACGTTTTCGAGTTGGCTTACGGTATTCGGCACGGATGAATGTCACTACAGTGTCAAACTCGTAAACCTTATGGGCGTACATTTTCTCCACGATTTGTAGCATTTGCTCCAACCATTCTTCGGTGTCCTCCATTTGTAGTCCGTCGTACAGAAGGTCGCGTGTGCTATTCTCCACACCATGCTGGAACTTTAATTCAAACAGCTTTGTATCAAGTTGACCTGCTAATGTCTTTTTAAAGTTATCTAAAAACAATTCTTGCGCTTCCTGCTCAAGTAGCTCGAATGGCTGGCAAATATGATGATAAATCTCATTGGATTCTTTTTTAACATATACATTGAAAATTTCTTTGATGTTTAAGTATTGATTATTTAACTTAAATTGCTTTCGGATGTTTGCGATATCTTTTTTATTCACTAATCTCAACTCCCATTTTCTGATTATACATGTTGGCTTCAAAAATTGTAATGATTGATTTTTTCATTTATGTATGAGCACTACCGGTATGAAAACCCATATATATAAGGTAAAAAGCAAACAGGGGAAGATATCATTGGGCATACAAACTAGTAAATTTAGATGGGTTATTTTTGCTTCTGTTTTGTTTACGTATGTGGTCATGTCAAGTCAGCGAACCGCACCAGGATTGATTACAGACCAACTGATGACGGATTTTCAAGTAACAGCTACCACGATTGGACTACTCACGAGTATCCAATTTTTTGTGTACACAGGTCTACAAATGCCAATGGGTATCTTGGCGGATCGATATGGACCAAACTTTTTTCTGATACTAGGCGCCATCCTTACAGGCGTTGGAACCATCATTTACAGCTTGGGAACCCATGAAGTCGTCCTCTTTTTTGCAAGAATCCTAACTGGGATAGGGGATGCAACCATTTGGGTGAACTTAGTACTAATTTTAAGCAGATGGTTTAATGAAAGAGAATTTACCCGGCTAATTGGTGTCGCAGGCATGACAGGTAGCCTTGGTTTCTTAATGGCAACTGTCCCTTTTTCAGCATTAATTGTTTTACTAGGTTGGCGAGGCGCTTTTCTCTCAGGGGGAATTCTACTTTGCTTGTGTGGGATTTTTCTTTACATTGTACTTGTCAAAAAGCCTGGCCACCCGATGATAGAGAAAAAAAAGGTTCAGCGTGAAAAAACATCAGTGTTACTCCGACGAATTTTTACCAATCGGCAGGCATGGGCTTTGTTCTTATGTCACTTTGGGCTTGTTGGAGGGTATTTAGGTTTTATAGGTTCGTGGGCAGTACCTTATGGAATGGATATGTATGGCTTGACACGATTGGAAGCAAGCCAGCTTATTATGTTTAGTCTGATTGGCGCGCTAATGGGTGCACCGTTAATTGGCTGGATCTCAAGTCGATTAGGATTAATCAAACGACCTTATATCTTTTTTCATATTGTCACGGTGTTATGTTGGTCTACTTTTCTTGTTTTCAGAGAGGGACCCCCATTATTCTTGCTCATTTCACTTTTCTTTATTATCGGATTTTCGTTCGGTTCAAATTCTCTAACCTTTGCCGTTGTTCGCCAAACGTTCCCAACAAGTGAATCTGGTATGGTTTCTGGATTTGCGAACACGGGTGGTTTTTTAAGTGCCGTATTGCTTCCGGCCATTTTCGGTGTTGTGTTAGACCACGTTACCTTTGGATATTATTATGGCTTTATCATTCCTTTGATTTTTTCAGTCTTCGGTTTGATAGGAGTGAACCTTATAAAATAAAAACCTCAGGTTGCAACGATTCCGGTAAGATAAAATCTGGAATCGTTTGCAAATCCCTTCCCGAAAAAATTAGATAGGGGTATAATGAAAATTGGATTATAAATAACATGTATAAAAATGGGGATATAAGGGAAAGGGGA
Source organism: Ferdinandcohnia sp. GQ5 (assembly GCF_059759275.1). Lineage (NCBI taxonomy): Bacteria > Bacillati > Bacillota > Bacilli > Caryophanales > Bacillaceae > Ferdinandcohnia > Ferdinandcohnia sp. GQ5. The sequence continues at coordinate 204,507 of NZ_JCAXEW010000007.1, read as the reverse complement.
ATACAGATGGATAAGCTACAACAAAGTATGTACAAGTTAATTGTAGAGACATCAACAAGACTTCCAAAGGATGTACGTAGAGCGGTTGCTCGCGCAAAAGCGAGTGAAAGTGCGGGTACTCGTGCTGCTATGTCTCTTTCAACCATCACCAATAATATTTCAATGGCAGACGTAAATGTATCACCAATCTGTCAAGATACAGGTCTACCAACTTTCAAAGTGAAAACTCCTGTTGGAGTGAACCAATTAAAAATCAAAGCTGCGATTCGTGCAGCCATTGTGGAAGCGACTAAAGACGGAAAGCTTCGTCCAAACTCAGTTGATTCATTAACTGGTAAAAACAGCGGGGATAATCTTGGTGAAGGTGTTCCGGTTATTAAGTTTGAACAATGGGAAAAAGACTACATCGATGTTCGCCTTATTTTAAAGGGTGGCGGCTGTGAAAACAAAAACATTCAATACAGCTTACCATGTGAATTAGAAGGACTTGGTCGTGCGGGCCGTGACTTAGACGGTATTCGTAAGTGTATCATGCACTCTGTGTACCAAGCACAAGGACAAGGCTGTAGTGCTGGATTCATCGGCGTTGGAATCGGTGGGGACCGTACATCTGGCTATGAATTAGCAAAAGAACAACTTTTCCGCTCTGTTGAAGATGTCAATCCAAACGAAGATCTTCGCAAACTCGAAGAATACGTAATGGAAAATGCAAACAAGCTTGGCATCGGAACAATGGGCTTCGGCGGCGAAACCACTCTACTTGGTTGTAAAGTGGGCGTTATGCACCGTATCCCAGCAAGCTTCTTCGTATCTGTTGCATATAACTGTTGGGCATATCGCCGTCTAGGTATCACTCTTGATGCTGAAACTGGTGATATCAAAGATTGGTTATACAATGAAGGAGAGGAAATCGACTTCTCTAAAGAACAAGAAGAGGTACAAGAAGTAAAATCAGAAACTCGTGAAGTTGTGCTTCAAGCTCCAATTACTGAAGAGCAAATTCGTGAATTAAAAGTTGGTGACGTGGTTAAAATCAACGGCCGTATGTTCACAGGTCGTGACGCTATCCACAAACATCTATCCGAAAACGATGCACCTGTTGATCTAAATGGACAAGTCATTTACCACTGTGGTCCGGTAATGCTTAAGGATGAAGATGGAAACTGGCACGTAAAAGCTGCTGGCCCAACAACAAGTATTCGTGAGGAACCTTACCAAGGCGACATCATGAAAAAGTTTGGCATCCGTGCTGTAATCGGTAAAGGCGGAATGGGACCAAAAACGCTAGCTGCACTTAAGGAGCATGGTGGAGTTTACCTAAATGCAATCGGTGGAGCTGCACAATATTATGCAGACTGCATCAAGTCAGTCGATGGCGTTGATCTCATGGAATTCGGTATTCCTGAAGCAATGTGGCATCTATCTGTTGAAGGTTTCACTGCCGTAGTAACCATGGATTCACATGGCAACAGCTTACACGAGGATGTTGACAAGTCTTCATTAGAAAAACTAGAACAATTCAAAGAGCGTGTATTCGCTTAATTGATTAAGTACCCGTTACGCATTGTGCGTAGCGGGTTTTTTAGGTTGGTTGGAGGTTAGGGCACAAATAATTGGAGTTAGGGAACAATTAATCAGACTTAGGGCAGAAATAATGTAAGATAGGGCACAATTATTCGAGAATAGGGAACAAATATCACTTAGTATCACTCAGCAGTGTTCACAACAGTGCATTTTCTAAAAAACGTTCATCAAAAATTAAAATAGACAATTATAAATGGTTTTGTGGAGCATACACACTCAAAATAGGAAGAGCATGATAGTTAAAACCTTTTTAAAAGTACAAGCTAAGAGTGGTTTCTCCTAGGAATGTATGACAAGATGAGGCTCGCGGTACACGCTCAAAGCGAAAATGCTCAAGCATGTATGTTAAGAATGGTTTAGCGGTACACGCTCAAACCTAAAATGCCCAAGCATGTCCCGCAAGACCAGTTTAGCGGTACACGCTCAAAGCCGAAAGTCCCATGCATGTCCCGCAAGATCAGTTTCGCGGTACATGCTACAATCAAAAATACCCCAGCATGTACGTCAAGACTATTTTAGCGGTACACACTCAAACCAAAATAGCCACCGGCATGCCCTGCAAGACATTCTCACACTACAAGCTCGGCCAAAAATACACACCAGCATGTTCCGCAAACCCAACCAGCAACACAACTCCGCCCCCACAAATTTTATTCAACTAACCCACAAAATCTTTTTGGTAATGTATTCGTGCATGAACTCCCTAAATGTGGTAAAAACTAACTCTACTACTAACGGAGTTTGGGAGGTTTTACTTTTGAAAAGGCTTTTGGGCTTACTTCTTCTTTTAACTGTTACCTTTTCATTGGTTGGTGCCCACCAGGCAGCAGCAGCTTATTCAAATGCACCCATCCATTGGGGCTTCAAAAAAAGCAAAAATCATGAACCGGCATCAGCGGGTGAGGAGTATGATAAACTACTCGCAAAATATGGGGCATTTTATATTGGGGACCCAACTAAGAAAGATATCTATCTAACCTTTGACAATGGCTATGAAAATGGCTATACCGAAAAAGTTCTCGATGTGTTAAAAGAGAAAAAGGTTCCTGCAACATTCTTTGTAACCGGACATTATCTAAAAGATCAGTCCGACCTCGTCAAACGAATGGCAAAGGAAGGACATATTGTTGGCAATCATTCATGGTATCATCCGGATTTAACAAGAGTGAGTGACGAGCGACTCCGAAAAGAGTTAGATTCAGTTAGGGAGGAAACGAAAAGGCTGACTGGGCAGGATGTCGCCTATCTTCGACCACCGCGCGGCATTTTCAGTGAACGTACCTTAGCATTATCGAATGATTTGGGCTATCAAAATGTATTCTGGTCACTTGCATTTGTTGATTGGCATATCAATAATCAAAGAGGTTGGGAGTATGCCTATAACAACATCATGAGACAAATTCATCCAGGTGCAATTCTATTGTTACATACAGTATCAAGGGACAATGCGGAAGCGCTTGGTAAAGCTATCGACGATTTACGGGAGGAAGGGTATACTTTCCGAAGCTTAGATCACCTAATGGTTGAAAGATCCATTAAAGAAGAGCTACTGTTAAACATGAATTAAATGGGAAAAGGACTTAGAATTTGTCTAAGTCCTTAGTTATTAATGTCGAGCTTCAGGCGCCATCGGCTCGAGGTCATAAGCCAATCGCATCGGAAGGTAAAAGACACCTTCTGTCAGCGCTTGTCTTATGCTTGTCGCCTAAAGCTGAGCGCCTTACGCTTTTCTATTTTACATATATTTTTCAACTAATTCATAGCATCTTTCTTTGGTGACCTGTGCCTGTGTGTTTGTTTTTACTAAAGACTCCATTGTGCCACCTTTGTACTGTTCTGCTTCGTCACTTGCCGCTTTATATTTGTATTTTATCCATCGGCGTTGTTCTTCACGTAACTCATCCATTTCTTCAGTCGGAAGTTGTTTCTCAAGTTCTTTCCAGATTTTATTTAGCGCATCGTCCCAGGCTTTATAATTTGCTGCCGCGATTTCATCCATCTCAACTTGAGTTTCTCCCTCAGGCTGGCTTTCGATTTCCTTCTCAATCGCTTCAAGTTCACTTAAATATTGGATCTTAAGAGGACTGTCTTCTGTCTCCCCTTCGACGTTAGTGTCTGTAGACCCTGCATCAGCATTTTCCTCAGTGGTACTTGCCTCGTTACTTTTTTCAGTGTCTTCAACAGTCTCATTTGGATCTGCTTTCTCTGAGTCTGCAGTATTTTCTTCGTTCTTAGTTGGTTCTTCTGGTGTTAGACTCGTCTCCTTATCTGTATTTGCACAAGCAGCCAGCAAACCTAATATGACAGTTAACAGTAAAAACTTCTTCATGATAAAAACTCCTTGTAAAAATTTGTTTTATGTAAACTACTTTAACAAAAATGCATGTATCGTCAAATTATAACGCAAAAACGATAAAAGAGCTGTAAGTATTCAGCTCTTTTTCTGTGGTACTTTTTTCTTCCGCCAAGGTTTAATGTACGAAATAATAAAAATAAAAATGGTAACTGCCACTTGAAAATAGACCGCATATTGTCTCAATAAGTGGTTTTGAATGAACTCGGGATTGGTCAATGCTAATTCCCGTTGGGTTTCAAGGAGCTCCATATTCGTGATCATGAGCTTGTCTATAATAAAAATCCCAACAATCGTTTGAATTAAATAAAGTACGAATTTTACGCCAACCCATCGATGTTTGAAAAATCCCCAGTTTGTAAAGAATCCATAGGTGAGCCCCACTAATAATGTGCCGATCGCACCCCAGCGAACAATATGATCACTAATGATTACAATATTTTTATATCCCAAATAAGACTCATCAAACTTAGCGAAATCAAGATGTATATTAAGTGCAAGGGAGCTCATTATTCCTCCGAAAAAGACCACGACTAGAAAAACGTGAATAATTTTTAACCATTTCATCCCTTTAGGTCCGATTTTTTTCATATTTCAATACCTCCCGTGTTAACTGAACAACATCACTCATTTTACGCCGAGGAGGAACGTTTACAAATATGCCTCAGACGTAACTTTCACTACAACTGAGGTCCTATATTTTCTACACTTGACCGAGGAGGTAAAATGGAGAAAGAGACTTTTTTATGGTAGGAGGAATCACAATGAATCCATACATCCTTTTGGTTTTTGCGATTATTAGTGAAGTGTTTGGCAGCTCGATGCTCAAAGCAACAGACGGATTCAAAAAGTTCCTGCCTTCTTTAGGAGTCATGGTTGGATACAGTCTAGCATTCTACGGTTTATCACTTTCTTTAACAACTTTACCACTTGGAATGGCTTATGCAATCTGGGCCGGAGTAGGGACAGCACTAACTGCATTAGTCGGAATCATCATCTATAAGGAACATGTTGATCGGAAAAAAATCCTTGGATTCTTCTTAATCATCGGTGGAGTCATTTTACTAAATGTCGGAGGGGGTCATTAAATGAGAGGATATTTTGCATTATCTATTTCAATTATTTGTGAGATTTTTGCAACAGCCATGCTTAAAATGTCCGAGGGATTTACTGTACTTTTCCCCTCAGTCGGTGTCATCATTGGGTACGGACTCGCCTTTTATTGCTTATCCTTATGTTTAAAAACCCTTCCGTTAAGTTTGGCGTATGCAATTTGGTCGGGTGTTGGAACCGCACTAACGGCAGTCATTGGTGCCCTTGTGTGGGGAGAGGTTTTTAGCACTCTTAAACTAGCAGGGATCATTTTGATTATCGGTGGAGTGATTTTATTAAATTCTTCGAAAAGCGAAGAAATTGAGGAATCGAAAGCTAAAGCACTTTAATAAAGAAGCATTACCTTTTATAATTGTAAGGGAATACATAGTAAGGGGGACAAGGAAATGGTTGGAGAATGGGAAAACGCAGAACCAGGGGTAAAACGAAAAATTTTCCCTCCGGGTGAATCAGTGATGATGATGGAAGTGCACTTTGAAAAAGGGGCAGAAGGCTACCAACATAGCCATCCTCATGAACAGTTCACGTACGTCATGAAGGGAAGCTTCCAGTTCACAATTGAAGGTGAACAAACAACGGTATCCCAAGGAGAAACGATTTTTATTCCAGGAAACCATAAACATGGAGTCGTTGCACTAGAAGAAGGTATTTTACTAGATGCATTTACACCGCTTCGTGAAGACCTACTTAATAGATAACAGGGAATCCTCTTGCTTGCAGGGGGATTTTTTTTGTGCTCAAATGGTATAATGTGTCTTAACACTTATTGAATTGAGGTAGGTTTCCATGTGGGAGAAAAATGTGCATGTACAGCCGCCATATAATTTCGATCGCGTCCTAGACCGGCTATCGATAAATCCACTTATCGATTTAAATAAAGATGAACGCTCCGTGAAGGTACCATTTTATATAAAAAATGAACCTGTGGTAATCACGGTAAAAGCAACTGGAACAACGGAGAATCCAATTTTCGTAGTCACTGGTACTCAAACTGGTTTAATGGAGCAGGCATTACAACATGTTTCTCACATTTTTCAATGGGACGTACCGTTAGATAAAATCCAGGATCATTTTTTACAAACAGACCTCAGAGATATTTTCATAGAACATCGCGGGACACCGTTGGTATTAGACTTTGATCCATATTTTTGCTTGATGAAGTGTATCATCCATCAGCAACTCAATATGACATTTGCCTATACATTGACATCACGGTTTGTAACGACATTTGGCGAAGAGATTGAGGGAATGTGGGTGCATCCTCGACCTGAAAAAATAGCGGAGTTAACGGTTGAAGATCTGAGAGAGTTGCAATTTAGTGGTCGGAAGGCTGAATATGTGATAGATACCTCCAAACTGATTGCAGCAGGAGAGCTAACACTTAATGACCTCCAATCGAAAACGGATGATAAAGTCATAGAGACGCTTGTAAAAGTCCGTGGAGTTGGAAAATGGACCGCTGAAAATTTTCTATTATTTGCGTTGGGACGGCCCAATCTATTCCCGATGGCAGATATCGGAATCCAAAATGCCATCAAAAAATTATACAATCTTGAGAAAAAGCCATCCTATGAACAGATGGAAGAATACAGCAAGCCGTGGGAACCATACTTAAGTTATGCCTCCCTGTACTTATGGCGAAGCATCGAATAGAAAGTTGTGTGTAATGATGAAACAACAAAAGGAAAACCAAGCAAAATTACAGGTGGGACAAACATTTCCCCTTACTATAAAAAGACTCGGAATTAACGGAGAAGGTGTCGGATATTTTAAAAGACAGGTCGTCTTTGTTCCGGGAGCACTACCGGGTGAAGAGGTAGTCGTTGAAGCAACAAAGGTCCATCCAAAATTCTCTGAAGGAAAGATTAAGAAAATCCGAAAAAAATCAGAGCATCGGGTGAAGCCACCTTGTCCAATCTACGAATTGTGTGGCGGTTGCCAACTGCAACACTTAGACTATCGTCAGCAATTGAATGAGAAGCGGGACATTGTCGTTCAAGCTTTTGAGCGCTACGGTAAAACGCCGATTGATAAGCTGAATATTAAGGACACGATTCGCATGGTCAACCCGTGGAACTATCGAAATAAAAGTCAGTTCCAGGTAGGACTGGATAAGCAAAAAGTGATCGCGGGACTTTATGGACTTAATTCTCATAAGCTAATCGATATTGCTGACTGTATGATTCAACACCCTGCAACAAGCAAGGTCACTCAAACAGTCAAAATGATCTTACAAGATTTAAAAATCTCAATCTATAATGAAAGAACTCGAAAAGGGCTTGTCCGCACAATCGTTACACGAGTAGGCGTTCAGTCTGGAGAGGTTCAGGTTGTCTTAATTACAGCTCAAAAGGAAATCCCACGTAAACAATTATTAATAGAAGAAATCTCGAAACGTTTACCAGAAGTGAAATCAATCATCCAAAACATCAATGGACAAAAGACTTCACTCATTTTTGGAGACGAATCGATTCATTTACATGGGAATGAGGTCATTCAAGAAACCCTAGGAGACCTTTCATTCGAACTGTCAGCACGTGCATTTTTCCAGCTGAACCCGGAACAAACTGTCAAACTATATGATGAAGTAAAAAAGGCAGCACAATTAACCGGTAAGGAAAAAATCGTCGATGCCTATTGTGGAGTAGGAACAATCGGACTCTGGCTGGCAGATGGGGCAGCAGAAATCCGCGGCATCGAAATCATCCCAGAAGCCATTGAAGACGCAAGAAAAAATGCAAAAAAACATGGCTTCCAAAACGCCACCTATGCCGTAGGAAAAGCCGAAAAGCTCCTACCAAAATGGGTAAACGAAGGCTGGCGCCCAGACGTCATCGTCGTCGACCCACCGCGCACAGGCTGCGACGATCAATTCTTGCAAACTGTGTTAAAAGTGAAACCGAAGAAAATGGTGTATGTATCTTGTAATCCGTCTACATTGGCGAAGGATATTCAAGTGTTATCGAAGCTTTATCGGGTGGAGTATGTGCAACCGGTGGATATGTTTCCGCATACGGCGCACGTTGAGTGTGTTGTCTTGATGTCACGGGTGGAGAAATAAGGCTATTCAAAGCACTGATAAATAAAGGGTTTCCTGACATTGAACTTTGCTCACGGCTACTTTGCCGAGGATGTTAAAGTCGGGAAACCCTCATTTTTATTCTTTGAGGAAACATATCAACTACCCTGAAAACGATAGGGTCGAGTTGATAGATTAGATTTTTTATTGGGGTTGAGGAGACAGTATAGATGTATTATTTAATCTTCTCGTACAGCATCTGTATCGAAAATTCTATCCAGTTCCTCGTTTGATGTTATGCCACGAACTTTATTCCTAATCGTTGTTTTTCCCATATCTAGTCGATAGAAATGTTCACGACCATCTACACCTTTTTTAAGTCGAATGAGCTGAATCCTGCCAAATATATCCCAATGCTTCTCTGCGAATTTTGCTAAACCCACTGCCTTAGGATAATTGTCTTTTCGGCTAGGATCGTGTGGTTCTAAAATATCAAAAACATAACCTTGTGCATCAGATCTAACAATAACTAAATCCGGGAACATAGGAGTGGTGACACCGCTGACTTCGTAAGGGATTTCTAGTGACCACTTTTTGCGGTCAAGATTACGTAACCAGCATACAGCACCATTGTTAAGCTCTTCTGTAACAACTCCGCTTTCCCATGGATTCAGTGATGTTTCAAATGTGCCGTCCTCTAAACAATAAAGATGCTGCTCAAATTTACTGCTATTATCTGGTTTAGAAAAATCAATAGAATCTGGTAACATCCATGGTACAGATATCGGTTGTACAGAAGCATTAGTTAATCTTTCATAGACATTCTTTCGTGCCTCGCTAAGTCTAGCAATGGATCGCTTGTTGTTTTCGTACAGTGTTATGAATTCTTCTTCAGCATAGTCATTAATCCTTTCCATTGCATCAGTATCATGTGTAAGAATGATGATTTCTTTTTTTACATCAATATGGTCTCGGGTACTATGACGAATCCAATATTCCTTGTGTAAACCCTCTCCCAACAACCTTCCAGCTTGCTCAAAATGTCGGGAAATATCAAAATCGGACATGGTCATTGTCTGTGTTTCTTCATCAAAGGAGTAGGCATTGTCTCCGTATTCAAATATCAGTGTACCGAGAGCAAAACCAGTAATTGAAGCCCCTCGAGTGTCAAAGTCTCCACTTTCTTTTATCCGTGAAATCTCACCATCCATTTTTGATAAAACAGCATTTTTAACAGCTTTCTGCGCCCCTAAGTCAATACCATCCATCGTCAGTGCACGTGAAAGCTGTATTAATAATTTAAGTGGTGCCTGCTTTCGAGATGAATCTATCCGATAAGTTATGAGGTTATCCATTGCCTCAAATACATCGGAATAGGCAAGGTTTCGTCCAAGTGTAACAAGCTCTTTACTAGTGCCTGTTTCGGTAGGCATAGCAGCCTCACTGTCACGCAGGGCATTAACTACATTCTTCACTGTTTCTTCATCAAAGTATGGAAGAAATAGGCTGACACTATTAAGCTCAGCATCAGAAGAAATCCGTCTTGCCAAAGGTGTACGTATCATACGTCCTAGCAACTGAGCAATATAAGTATAGTCTTGGGCACTGCGGAATGACATCATCGTTTCAGCTCGCGGGCAGTCCCAACCTGTGGAAAGATTCATTTTGAAAAACACAATCAGCACATTTTCTTCTTCTTGAATTCGGGATGCTTCAATTTGCTGAATTTCAACATCACGTACTTTAAGTGTGCCATGGTCATTAAAAGTATGTACTGCTTCTCCAGGCTGTAATTTGCGTCCCAGCGATTCTTCTAGTAAATCGATGCAAGCCCCCAAATCGGTTTGGGTTGCTATACGATCATTCCCATCATCAACTTGAATAACAAGAATAGGGTTTATCATTTTTTCATCTTCGCGCTCACAGTAAGTCTTCCAATGAGTGCATTTTTTGCGCCAATTATCAATTGCCCCTTTAAACATGGTCATATCAGCATTAAATTGAATATCTGGATAGTGAATAATAATTCTATCTTTCAAAAGACCTGACTCACGAACCTGCTCAGGAGGGACGATGACTTTTTGAACCGTTGAAGTCGTTCCGGCAATTAAGTTATCAAATCTCTGAGGAGTTGCAGTCACACCTATAATTAAAGGCATGACGCAAAGACCGTCATCTTCACTACCCTTAATGAATTTTTGCATGATAGATTGCGCCTTATTTTCTGCTTGCACAGATGTATAAGTTCCCCTATGTGCTTCATCTATCACCACATAAAACTTTTTAGGAATCCGTTTAGCAGTATTAGTAAGGGTTTCCCATATGGAATACTGCCGCTTATCAGATGATGAAGTCAGTAGCTTATCAGAACCGAGTTTTTGTGTATTTAGAAAATAAACGTGACCACCTTCGAAATACTCGGCACTAAAGTTTGAATCAATAGTTACCAAGTCCCTAACAGGGATTTTATCTGATTTGCTTTCAATTTTTAAGCGTGTTTGCTCGTTAAGTTCTGGTGAATCGGAAAGCCAAACAAATACTGAATCTGGATCTCCAATGTTGTCCTCATTACCATAGAGTATTTCTTCAAAAAGAGTCGTCATAATAATAGTTTTTCCCGAACCAGTTGGTGCGGAAAACGAGATTATCTGAGGCTTATTTTCACGCCATACTGCATGAGCATCCTTAATTGCAGAATGCAGTTCACCAAGGGCTGTTTCCTGAAAAGGAAATAATATATCTCTCATTTATGAATCCCTCCTGCTTCCTAACACAAAGTTATCGATATAATCTCGATATAATTGATATGTGTTATTTACTTTTACTCCGGCAGCCATTTCACGGAATGCTTCCTCGGAGTTAGTTACAAAATAGACCATTTGGATACCGTTCTCTTCAGAAAGCTTTTCGGCAAATTCTGCGAACCGTGTTTCATCGACTAAAATAGCAAAGCCATTTTGCGGAAGAATTAACATCTCTGGTTCTTCATTGTAATTTACTTCTGGTCGCTTTCCAATAGCTCCAGATTTGAGCCAAAGTAATGGTAGTATTTCGTGGAACTGTTGGCCCAATGAAACAAGATTTTTATCCAAGAATTCTAGCTTGAAGTATTCAGCATTTGCAGGAAAACCATCGCTCATTGGACGTTTAACTTGTGATGTTACAATAATGGGGCCTAGCAATTCTGAAACACGTGTCTTAATTGACTTGAATATGGCAGTCGATTTTGAGGCTATATAAAAGTCTGATATTTGATCCTGTTCTTCAATGGCAGATAACCACTCATCAACTGCATTTACATCAAAAAGAATTGATGCTGTATGTTTATTTGAAACAATGAATTTACAGTCTTTGGTTACTAATGATTGCGGCAATTGTGACTTTCCTTCCTTATTTCGAAGTAAAGAAACAATTTGCTTTTTTGCAGCTGCTGTTAATTCTGTAGGGTTATCGACAAAACTTAACTGATAGAATGAACGGTCTACTTCATCAGATACAGTCTGAGTAGTAAAGTACTCACCCGTTAAGACAGAGCTATCATCACGTCTTCCAAGGATACTATACTTTGTTCTAGGCCAAGTTATAGCACGACATATTCCATGTTTTTCCCATTCAATATCACCGGGCTTATAGCCATTTTTTTTCAAGGTTTTTGATTCATCATCTGAGACTTCGTTATTAGTTACTAAAATGCAGCGGCGGTTTCCGTTGTCCTCAGCATTAAGTAAATTTACTGCGTGTAATGTGGTACCACTTCCTGCAAAGAAGTCAACAATCAATGCGTCTTTCTTACCCGAAACTGCGAATGTTAGCGCTTCGCGGACTGCATAAAGTGATTTGGGATATGAGAAGCCACCACCAAGTATGGCCTTGATCATATCAGTACCGTGGGCTTCTGCATTACATAACGGATCTGTCCAGACAGTTTTAGGTGGTTCACTTTCCCTACGAAGAATTACTTCTATTCGGTCTCCTCGCCTTTCAACATACATTCGATCCCTAACAGTTTCTACAGTATCTCGTCCATATCTCCATTTCTTTTCTATGCCATTTTTATCAATAGGCCAGACATAAATGGTACCATCGTCATTGTGTTCTACTTGTGCTGATGGATGTAATTCCTTATCAAGTAAATCACCGAAACCGATAATGTTATAATTCGAGTCTAAAATTACGGGATAGAAACATGTTGCGCCTTCATAACGACCTGAGGTACTTCCCCAACGTCTTAGATTATAGACATCGCCACCAGTATGCTGTTTACGGTAAATAATACTATCAGCTGAATATGAAAATATTGCATATTCGTGAGTTACAGAGAATTTTTTACCCTGAGTTCCACCGGGATTATGCTGAATGGTTACGCAAGTATGAGTTAGGTTTGGAAAAATCTCATGAAGAAGAACCCATAGATGCGCATATTCATTATCATCTATTGTAGTAATCAAAACACCATCATCAGCAAGTATTCTTTTTGCAATCTTTAATCGCTTTTGCATCATTGAGAGCCACTTACTGTGTCGCCAGTTGTCACTAGAATCAACATAGTTATTATTGTATTTCCAATCCCGCGCACCGGTGTTGTATGGGGGGTCAATATAAATACAATCAACCTTCTTAGGGTAGAGATATTCCAGTAACTGAAGGGCATGATAATTGTCTGCTTCAATGATTGTATGCCATAAGTTACTATCAGGTGCATTTTTAACTGAATCAATAGGCTGGAGGGTGGGGAAAATTGGCTCGCCAAATTGAGCAACTGAAACTAGCTCCGTGATTGGTATGTTCTCAGTATTACCAGTTGCTTTGTTACGACAAAGGGCAGTATCTCCATCTAATTTCAGCACCGTATATACATTATTAATATGGCCTGTTTTTTGTGCAACAGTAGAGCCACGTTTGATAGAAACCTCATAAAGTGGAGTGCATTCAGGGATATGTTCCTCAAATACAAGTCCAAATTTTTTATTTTTTGAAATGCGGGCAAATTCCTCTTCCAAGCGGCTACGCAAGGAAGTGTCCGGAATTTGGCGCAATAAATCATCAATTGCAGCCATTTCTTTTGATCCTCCTATGTTAATAATCATTCGATTCGTATTTACTCCACGAACGACCAAATAATTCATTTCCGTCCGATAAGCGTAAGATTGCTGTCGATTCTAAAATTTTATGAGCCTTTGTAGTTGTAGAGTCAGCTTTATCAAATGCAATAAAAACCTGACGTCTACTAGCCTGATAACGCTCCAATATGCGTTCCAGATGAACATCCTCGATACGCTTTAAAATATTTGAATCATGGATAAGTGCAGGGATAGGCCGTAATTCAAGTATGCTTAAATCGTACACAACAAGGCTTTTGTATGCTGTTCCCTCACTTGTATTGCTAGGTGTTTCAAAGATGATTCCCTTTTGGGGAGTAATATACAAAAGAGGAGCGGTCTCCTGTCTCTCAGTTACTACGCCATTTATTATTTCCATGCGCAGATTTATGTCATCTTGTATTTCCTCCAACTTTTCTGTTTGTTGCAACAACAGTTGTTCAAGTATTTGTTCCGATTCAGCTCGTGTTTCTTGAAGTTCCTTTTGATGAATTAACTCAGCTGTTTCTTCTTCAAGTTTATCGATGCTTTTAGACACATTAACACACTGGGATAGTACCCTCTCAGACATCTCTTTTGCAAGACCAGATTCTTCAATTTTTCGATTAAGGCGCGTAATCTCTTTGTCATATTCACCGATTAGTGGTTGTAATCGCTCGATTTCCTCATCCATTTCTTCACTTAGAATTTCTCTGATTTTTTTATGAAAATATTCAATCTCTTCAAAAGCCTTTAAATTAGTGTTTGGGAAAAAATGTACCAAGGAATCAAATTCACTTGCGGTGTCGACTTTGTTTTCAGCAATATTGTTCTTTATAGCATTTAGCTGTGATTGGAGGCGATTACGCTTGCGAACAAAGATATTCAACTCTTTTTGGATTGCTGAAATTCGTTCAAACGTTTGAGTGTCAAATCCGAACAATGCTAATTGAGCTTCTTCACTATTTTTCATTAGCTTTTGAAGTCTATTCCTCAACGACTCTATTGTTTTTTGGTTACTTTCAATTTTCTCTATATCCACTTTCTGGCGCTGACGTGACTTAAGTTGTGATGATTTAATTCCGAGTTCTTCCTCCATACTTTTTATAGAAGCAAGAATTCTGTAATGCCCAAATAGCTTTAATAGAAAATCTACAGCTTTTTCATCCTGCTCACGTGGTTTTACCAGCAACGGATACTTTTCAAGTGTATTTTCACGACCATAGATACGGAAAAAACGCTCGGTTATTTCTGAAAATGTAAGGGCAGGAAGCTCAATTTTATATTCCTGAAACAGAAATTTCCGAAAATCTTCTAGCGATAATTTTGTAATGAATCGGCCCTCTTCATCGCTTCGATATACGTTTTTAGGATCATCCGTACTTCTATAGAAATAGTATGGCTGTTCATCAAACTCGAAAGTGAAATAGATGATATGCGAACCCATTTCCTTTTTTATATCATCAGTTAGGGAGTAATAGCTTTCACCGCCGAATACATAATCTATAATCCATAGAAATGTTGATTTTCCGATTGCGTTGCTACCGCCTGCGCTACCTAAAACTGTATTTAGGCCTGAATTAAACCGGATAACTCGATGATCCGGTGCAAATTTATCACACTGAATTTCCTTTAACATAGCGAAGCACCCTCCCTTCCTCAATTAATTCAATTTTACCTAATGCAAACAAGCAATTTAAAGCACTCAGGAAATCAGCCATGTCCTTTTTACGAAAAGTTGTTATTTCAAACAATTCTTTAGGGGACATGTCCTGTTGTGCCAATGCCTCTAAGATATCTGGGAACAGAGCAATAACGCTATTAGTATAGGGAATTACTTTATTTGGTAATCTCATCGAACACCTCACACCTTTGTACGAAGTAGGAGATTATAATCTCACACGCACCTCTATATTTGCGGCCTGTCTTTTCAAACAATGTTTCAACAAGCAGATAGTAAATTTCGCTTTGCGATATATGTGATTCACTTGCATCTTCATACATCCGCCTAACATTTCTAGCAAATTTATCAACGTTTAAACTGTTTTCTCCTGCAAGCCTATATAATGAATCGTTGACCCCTTCATATAACTGCCGAACATCTCCGAGCACCCGGTCTTTCAACCGTTTTTCGGTAATTTTATTTTCTACCTTAACAGGTTCGATTTTTAACTGTGTATCATCGGTTACATCCATTAAATCGACTTCCCGAAGTACTTGTTCAATTTGCTTCTCTATTACATATCGTGAAGTAGCATCTCTTGCCATCATAAGATTTTCCAAGTCACGCTTGTCCGAGAGTAAAGCCAATTTCTCTTCTTCGGAGGCACTTTGCATTTCACGTTCACAATCAACACATAGAACCACTTCATCAGTTTCTGAAAGGCGAACGACCTTAGCGTAGTTAATGTCGTTGCCTTCTTTTTTTATACCTAAAACTCTTCCGCACTTTTGGCATTTGCCCCCTGTTTCTGCAAGCAATACGAGGGAGTGGGCATCAATCGCAATTTCGTAAGCAGTCTTTGGAGTCAAATTACTATATGTATTAATAAGGCTTATGTCTAATCTTTTATCTTCAAAGGACTGTATGTATTCATTTGTTATCTCGCGAACACTACTTTCACAATTTCGATTTTCGACGTTAAGCACTGTATAAAGTAGGATGCCTGCAAGAAAGTCCTCTAATACAAAGGCATTACGCTTTATGATATCTTCCTTTGTCATGCTGTTTACTAATTCAACAACTGTATCAGGCTTGATAGAGTCATCAGATGCAATAATGTCCTTCAAGGCTAAAACGATTAGATTTCTCTTATTACTATCCAACATCTGGAGAATGTTTTGCTTAAAGTAATCTGAGATAGCATGAGGGTCTGCACCAGGAGCGGTATCGGTTACTATAGGGGATAAATTCTTTTTACCTAGTATTAAATCTGAAACGGTACCATCTTCTCCACTAATATCATAGGTAGGCGCAATAGAAAGCAGCATGGTACCACACAATCGTTTTTGTGAAATTCTTTTAGCCTTGCATCTCTTTAAAATTGTTGCAAAAGTACCAAAGCATAACTTTTTCATACATTGCGCCTCCTTCAATAGTTTTATTTCTTCGGAGTATCATCATCGATGTAGTCAACGATATCGCCTATGTTAACTTCAAGAGCTTTACATATTCTTCCTAACACATCCATGCTTACCGGTAAATCTTTCCCCATTTTTGCTAACGTTGTTGAAGTTAAATTTGTTCTTTCCATTAAATCCTTTTTCAACATCTTTTTATCAATTAAAAGTTTCCATAGTTTATTATAACTAAATGCCATTTTTAACGCCCTCCAAGCACTATTGGATGGTTTTTATTAATGCGTATTTACTATTATAGCAATTTACTAAGCGTGTTTCAATCAATAATCTAAAAATACTAAGTATTTCTTTACGAATGCTTAGTTTTTTGTCGTGGTGAAAATGAAAAAGATTTGCGGAGTATCAGCAGAGTGTCAGCTGAGGATTTCAGATGCCCAAATTAATAAAATTTAAATAGATGGTAAGACAAGCTTACTTTTAGCAAAAAAGAAAAACTCGTTCGCTTACCAGCTATAAAAATATCAAATGCCTGATTTGCAATAAGGGCAAAGGATACATATTGTTACGTTTCAGTCCGTTAAGGATTGTTATGCGTTGCAATAGAAGTACCTTACCTTGTTGCGCTCATTTTCAGGACAAAGGGTCTGTGTACTTCGAGGCACAGACCTATTTTTGTATCCTTTGCCGCCAATGCAGTCCGGCGGAAAGGATGCAAAATGAAAATTAGAATTATGTACGACAACAAACCTACCTATTTGGAGGTACCAGACGAGGACTTTACCTTAATGATTGATGCAGATTACGAGGACAGGCTATCCTGTGCCGAAGATAAGGAAACGGTAACTCGTCGTTCACCACAGGAGATTATGGACGAGCGTTTTAACAAGCCCGACTACAATAACTGGCACAAGTTTGATAGAAACAGAGGGATGCCAAAGAAGCCATTCCGTAAAGATGACCAAGCTGTAGATGAAACCGATCATATGGACTATTTCTCTGATAACACACATGAAGAGACTCGTGAGAAAAAAGAAGAATATGAGTATTGCTGTGAGATTATTCGTACCATTCTTAAGCCGAAACATTCAGAACCTTTTATTGCTGTATATCTTGATGGCATGTCAATGACCGACTATGCAAAAAGTGTGGGTGTAAGTAAAAGTGCTATTTCACATCGTTTAAATACAGCTAAGAAGAATTTCAAAAAAGTTTTTCCAGAATCCTCAACTTTCCCCTCTTGCCACGGCTAATAGATAGAGGGCAGTACATAAACGCTCTCGGAAAGAGGTGAAGAACATGAAACACAACTTGAAAATCAGTGTTTCAAAAACTCCACAGTCTGGCGGGATTGTAACTTGCCGTAATGTCACCATAAGGGGGCGTTTCCTTTGTTTCTTACTTGGTGATAAGCAGAAACTGACTATCCTTGTTCCGGGTGACACCGTACAGGAACTCGCCATCAGTGAGATTAAGGAGGGAGGATTAAACCATGAGCAAAATCAAACTACTTCTTAATGTGGTTTCTGATATGCGCTCTTTGGCAGACAGTATACAAGCGGTTGCTGATGCGATGGCGAGCAATGAACCTGTCGAAGCAAAAGAACCGACGACAACTGTAAAAGAGCCTGAACCAAAGAAAAAGGAAATCACTCTAGAGGAAGTCAGAGCAAAACTCGCTGAGAAGAGTCAAGCTGGTCTTACTGACCAGGTGAGAGAAATCATCCAAAAATACGGTGGCTCTAAGTTAAGCGAAGTTGACCCAAAACATTATGCAGATATGTTGAAAGATGCGGAGGTACTAGGTAATGAGTGATCACGCAGTACTTTCCGCATCGGGGTCCCATAGGTGGTTGAATTGCCTTCCATCTGCAAGATTGGAACTGGAGTTTGAAAATAGAGAATCCAATGCAGCCGCTGAAGGCACCGCCGCCCATGCTCTCTGTGAACATAAACTTAAAAAAGCACTTCACATGAGAAGTAAGCGTCCTGTTTCATCTTATAACACCGATGAGATGGAAGAACACAGCGATGCCTATGTTGAATTTGTAATGGAGCAGTTTGAACTGGCGAAACAAAGCTGTACCGACCCGTTAATACTTATTGAACAACGTCTTGACTTTTCCTGTTATGTACCACAGGGGTTCGGAACTGGTGACTGCATCATTATTGGAGATAAAAAGCTTCATATTATCGATTTTAAGTACGGCATGGGTGTGTTGGTAAATGCGGTGGATAATCCGCAGATGAAATTATATGCCCTTGGTGCTTTGGAAATCTACGATAGCCTGTATGATATCGAGGAGGTTTCCATGACCATCTTCCAACCCCGCAGGGAAAATGTCAGCACATGGACAATCCCGGTAAAGGAATTAAAAGACTGGGCAGAAAATGAACTGAAACCAAAGGCGAAAAAGGCCTATGAAGGCGAAGGTGACTATCTTCCAGGTGAATGGTGTACTTTCTGTCGAGCGGCTGTCAAATGCCGTGCAAGGGCAGAAGAAAAGCTGAAATTAGCGCAGATGGAATTTAAACTGCCACCCTTACTTACGGAATCTGAAATTGAGGAAGTTCTCTCTAAATTGTCCGACATTACAAAGTGGGCCAATGAAATTATTGGTTATGCCACGGATGCTGCCGTTAATCACGGGAAAGAGTGGCACGGTTTTAAGGTAGTCGAGGGCAGGTCTGTCCGCAAATATAAGGACGAAGAAGCTGTGGCTGAAGCGGCCAAGGCAAACGGATATAAGGATATCTATCGTCAGAGTCTCATTACCCTAACGGAAATGCAGAAACTGATGGGGAAATCAAAATTTCAAGAAATCCTCGGTGGTCTCATACATAAACCACCAGGTAAGCCAACGCTGGTTCCACTTTCAGATAAGCGGCCAGCTATGAATATATCAAACGTAAAAAACGAGTTTAACGAGATAACGGAGGAATAGGAATATGAATAATCAAAACAGAACAAAGGTTGTTACAAGAGTCAACACACGTCTTAGCTATTTTCACGGTTGGGAACCGGTATCCATCAATGGCGGAGCGGAAAAGTACAGCGTATCTGTATTGATTCCCAAGACAGATAAGGAAACTATCAATGCTATCAATGCAGCAGTAGATGCAGCCATTGAAGAGGGCATTGCAAAGTTTGGTGGTAAAAAGCCGAATAAGGCGGCTATCAAACTGCCACTTCGTGATGGTGATGTAGAACGTGATGATGAGGCTTATAAAGGGCATTATTTTGTAAATGCCAACAGCAAGACGCCACCCCAAATAGTAGATAAAGCGGTTAGACCTATCTTGGATCGCAACGAGGTTTACAGCGGTTGTTATGCAAGAGTATCCCTAAATTTCTATGCTTTTAACTCTAATGGCAATAAGGGTGTAGCATGTGGTCTTGGCAACATCCAGAAGATAAGAGATGGAGAGCCTTTAGGTGGAAGGACCAATGCAGCTGATGACTTCACAACTATTGATGATGATGATTTTCTAGCATAAGGAATAAATACAGACGAGGTGGTGGAGGTTGTTCTTCTGCCACCTCGTCTGTATTGGAAAGGGCGGTAATATATGAATTCTATTTCTATTGATATTGAAACATTTAGTAGTGCCAACCTTCAAAAGTCTGGAGTTTACCGTTATGCAGAGAGTGATGATTTTGAAATTCTACTATTTGGTTATTCGGTGGATGGCGGTGAAGTACAGGTGGTTGACCTTGTCAGTGGGGAGGATATCCCCGATGAAATCATAAACGCACTTATGGATGAATCCGTTACCAAGTGGGCTTTCAATGCAATGTTTGAGCGTGTGTGTCTATCAAAATGGCTTAACCTTGCAGATTATCTTGATCCTGCATCCTGGAAATGTTCCATGATATGGTCGGCATATATGGGATTACCTCTTTCTTTAGAGGGAGTTGGTGCAGTTCTAGGTTTGGAGAAACAAAAGTTAACAGAGGGTAAAGACCTCATTAAATATTTCTGTACACCTTGCTCCCCTACTAAATCAAATGGTGGTCGAGTTCGTAATCTGCCAGAACATGACATGGATAAATGGGAGCGGTTTAAAGCATATAACCTTCGTGATGTGGAAGCCGAGATGTCTATACAACAGAAATTATCTAAGTTTCCGATGCCTGAGAACATCTGGGAGGAATATCATCTCGATCAAGAAATCAATGATCGTGGCATTGCCATTGACATGACTTTCGTAAAACAGGCTGTTGCAATAGATGAACATTCCCGTGAAAAGCTAATGGCTTTAATGCAGGATATAACCAATTTGGAGAATCCAAATTCTGTACAACAAATGAAAGACTGGCTTGCCGATAATGGGCTAGAAACAGATACTCTTGGTAAAAAAGCGGTTGCTGAGATGTTAAAGACGGCTCCTGAACCACTAGGTACTGTTTTGGAACTTCGTCAGCAACTTGCGAAATCATCGGTGAAAAAATACACGGCAATGGAGAATGCGGTATGTAGTGACGGTCGTGCAAGAGGAATGTTCCAGTTTTACGGAGCCAACAGAACTGGCAGATTCTCTGGCAGGCTGATTCAACTACAAAATCTCCCCCAAAACCATATGTCCGATTTAGAACAGGCTCGAGCTTTGGTTCGAAGCGGAAACTTTGATGCACTTACTTTACTTTATGATTCAATCCCAGAGGTACTGTCGGAACTTATCCGTACAGCTTTTATACCCCAAGATGGCATGAAGTTCATTGTGGCAGATTTTTCAGCGATTGAGGCTCGCGTCATTGCATGGCTTGCAGGTGAGAAATGGAGAATGGATGTATTCCAAAAGGGCGGTGACATCTACTGTGCCAGTGCCTCTCAGATGTTTAATGTACCGGTTGAAAAGCATGGTGTGAATGGTCACCTTCGACAGAAAGGGAAAATTGCGGAACTTGCCCTCGGTTATGGTGGATCTGTTGGAGCATTAAAATCAATGGGTGCTTTAGAGATGGAAATTGAAGAAGAGGAACTTCAGCCTCTTGTAACGGCTTGGAGACAATCCAATCCCAATATCACAAAACTCTGGTGGGATGTTGACCGAGCAGTAAAAACTTGTGTTAAGCAAAAAACTCCCACAGAGACACACGGCATTAAATTTATCTATCAAAGTGGAATGCTCTTCATTGTCCTCCCTTCTGGCAGACGGCTTGCCTATGTGAAACCTAGTATGGGAGAGAATATGTTTGGCGGTGAGTCGGTTACTTATGAAGGGGTCGGTGGGACGAAAAAATGGGATAGAATCGAAAGCTATGGACCCAAATTTGTAGAGAATATTGTTCAGGCAATCAGTCGTGACATCTTGTGTCATGCCATGCAGACATTAAAGAATTGTTCCATTGTGGCTCATGTACACGATGAAATTATCATCGAGGCAGATATTGGGACGTCACTTTCCGCAATTTGTGAACAGATGGCTAAGATACCAACATGGGCAAATGGCCTGTTGCTTAGTGCTGATGGTTATGAGTGTCAGTTTTATCAAAAAGATTAAATTAATTGGTAATCGGATAATCGTGTGGGAGGAGGTTAAAAGACCTTCAATTTTTAAATAATGAAAACAGGATAGCACTTATTTTATGACCGGTACGTGCTATCTTGTTTGTTTAATAAACGCTCCATTTTTGTGGAATAAAGGGTTAAAATTCGAATCTTGAAGAAATATAGTGAAAGAACCGATTTTGACTCCTCTCTCTATAAAGTTAATAATAAATCATGGGGTAAGACTAAGTCTATTAAAAACACATGGGACAATAATTGATACATCGACCGATTAGCTTAATTGATTTTATTGCAGAGTGTCTCTAAATGATAACGAATAACTTCCTTCACCTTTTCTGGAGAGTATACATCAGGTCTTAATAAAGCATGAATCGACAATCCCTCTATTAATGCCGTTAACCTACTCTTTTCTAATTCTGCATTCATTGAATCTGATAATACGCCTTTTAGAGCTAAGATTTCAATCATTGAATTTGCTAATTCATATGTACCGTCCGTCATTTCATCTTTTTTGTCCTTTATTGTATCACTTGTAAGTGAACGTAATGCAAGAATCCACCAAACACTCGTTTCAATTTTCTTTTCTTCATCTATTGGTACTAGCTCTAATAAAACTTCTTCTACTGCCTGCACTGGGTTTTCTGACCATTCTTTATTTTGAGAACGTTTTTTCCCTTCTTCTAAGTAGTAATTCATAATAAATAATAACATTTCATCTTGAGTTGAAAAATAATGTCTTAACGCACCAGAAGACATCCCTGCCTCAGCTGCAACTCTTCGTATAGACGCTTTCTCAACCCCTTCTTTCCTAATAATATTCCATGCAGCCTCAGCAATTTGTTTGCGCTTTTCATCATGATCAACAATTTTTGGCATTATAAAAATCACTTCCTTTATTTAGCACAGTGTGTTATTATCTTTTTATAGCACGATGTGTTAAATAGATAATACCACAACATTTAAAGGAGGACTAGTTTGTTTGATCGAAACTATTGAAGCATTGATGCCTTCTTCATCATTAGACATTTCTTCAGCATTAATGATTATTTTTTTGTGTGCTTTAATTGATATTTTAAGTCCCGGTGTACTGACTGTAACAGCCTATTTATTACTGACACAACCGAATCAGTTATCTTCTCGTTTATTTGTGTTTTTATTCATCACGCAGTTAGGCTATTTCATCACGGGTTTATTACTCTACTTTGGTGGAAATTCATTATTGAAGAGAATAGAACAATTGTCTCAGTTTGACTTTATCAATTGGTTTTATATCCTACTTGGAGCAGTTCTTGTTCTAATAAGCTTCAGTAAACCAAAAGAGACTACAAAAAAACGTTTAATTTCATTTATCCCCAAAAATACAACTATTAAAGGGATGATTATATTAGGGATCATTGTTTTCCTAATTGAATTTGTAACGGCACTGCCTTACTTTTATTCAATCTTTTTAATGTATCATCAAACAATTGAGACTACACCTGCTATCTTAATAATTATTGGATACAATCTAGTAATGGTGCTTCCTTCTCTATTACTATTAGGGGTTAATATTATATTTAAAGAAAGGTTGCAACAAATTCTTGTTAAAATGAGGTCAAAATTAAATGAAGCTCCAATCTCTTCACTCTTGGTAGCGACAGGAGTCATAGGTGCAGTTTTTTTAAATATCGGTCTTAGAGGCATATTAAATTAGAAAAAATATTAAAGAGGTGTTCATCATGAAAGAAATTATCAGTGGACTCAGCCTACTTTTTATTATTCAGGGAGTAGGAGGATTAATCAATCATTTGACTAATGGAGGAAAAAGTTGGTTTTTAGTAAATTATATTGATGCGTTTCAAGGGTTGGAAATCGTTTTGGACATTGTATTTATTGCAGTTGGTGGGATCATAGCTTTAGCCACTCGTAAAATAACATCAAGTAAAAGCGATAAGTGAACGATGCAAAAATAAAAAATACAGAGTGAGAATTTCTCGCTCTGTATTTTTTATTTTAATTGATTCTCCTCAGACTCTACCAACCTTACTCACCTAGGTCATAGATAAAATATGATACCAAAATGACTGTTTTTCTCTTTTCCTATTAGCCCCAAATCACTATAGGCCTATTACTGTTTACGTTACCATTTCTTGTTTATCAATCTAGTCCGTTTGTTAAAGTAGAAAATTACTAATCAACTGTTAAATCTATTTTACATACTCAAATTCCGAAAAACAATCGGATGTATAATTTATTTTTTTTAAAATCCTCAACAATCATTACCTCCTGTGGCTATTAGGTAGAGGAACTTTCCTCTGACTATATTGCAGGAGGTAATTCGTATGGACGAATTAGTAAAAATCAATTATGAAAATCAACGACCAACCGTACTCGGTCGTGATTTACATGAAGCCTTGGAAGTAAAGACCGCTTATAAAGATTGGTTTCCAAGAATGTGTGAGTACGGATTTGAGGAAGGATCAGACTTTAGCTCATTTTTGAGCGAAAGTACTGGAGGCAGACCAAGCATTGACCATCAGTTAACAATTGACATGGCAAAAGAGCTATGCATGATACAGCGTACTCCAAAAGGGAAAGAGTGTCGCCAATACTTTCTTGAAATAGAAAGAAGATGGAATTCCCCAGAAGCAATCATGGCAAGGGCACTTCAGATTGCTAATCAACAGCTAACTCAAGTAAGGAAACAAAATAAAGTGCTTGAAGGTACGATTGCCGTTCAAAATCAGCAAATTGCAGAAATGAAACCGAAAGTCTCTTATTACGATGTGGTTTTAAATTGTAAAGACCTCATTTCTACTTCAGCAATTGCTAAAGATTACGGCAAGTCAGCTATTTGGATGAACCGCTATCTTAATAAAAAGGGTGTCCAGTTTAAACAAGGCGGCATTTGGCTTTTATATCAGAGGTATGCAGAAAAAGGTTACACCAGCACTAAGACACATAGCTACCTTGGCAGTAACGGTCAACAGCATACAAAGGTCCATACATACTGGACTCAAAAAGGCAGACTCTTCATTTACGAACTGATGAAGGCAGACGGTATTTTGCCTCAGATAGAAATGGAGTGTGCGTAATGGGAATCAACAAATTCAATCACGAAGGATACCATGACCCAACTCCCCATGAAGCACTGACCAACATAATGAAAAAGGAAAAGGCAGAGAAAAAATCTGCCTTTAAGCCGCTTATATATATCTGTTCTCCCTACTCTGGTGATGTAGAAGGAAACGTTGAAAAGGCTCGCAGTTTTTGTAGGTTTGCCTTAGACCAAAACTGTATCCCGATTGCTCCCCATCTTATGTTTCCTCAGTTTATGGATGATGAGAACCCAAAGGAACGGGAGCTTGCCATATTCATGGACATTGTGCTCATGGGCAAATGCTCCGAGGTGTGGGTGCTGGGCAATACCATCTCAACCGGTATGGCAAGGGAGATTGAAGTTGCCAAGAAACGCAGACAAACGGTCAGATATTTTAACCCGGAGCATGAGGAGGTTGAAAGCTTATGAAAATTGCAGTGGGCAATAGCCGGATGGATAGAAAATGGAAAAACAAAGATATCTCCTGGGAGGATTTTTGCTCCCGTGTAAAGACGACGCAACGCACCACGGAAACAGTAGAAGAATATCGGAAGTTAAAAAAGGGTCAACAAGATGATATCAAAGACGTGGGCGGCTTTGTCGGAGGACATTTAAAAGAAGGAAGGCGAAAGAAGGGCAATGTTATCTGCCGTTCTTTGCTTACCCTTGATATGGATTACGGTAGACCAGATATTTGGGAACAAATCAGCATGCTTTTCGATTTCAAATGTTGCGTTTACTCCACCCATAAGCACACACCAGAAAATCCGAGACTTAGACTTATCGTTCCCCTTGCTCGTGAGATCAGCGAAGAGGAATATGCAGCTGTTGGACGTATGGTGGCAAAAGAAATTGGGATTGACCTTTTCGATGATACGACATATGAAGCGCATCGCCTTATGTATTGGCCATCCACTTCCTCTAACGGTGAATTTGTCTACGAAGAGCAGGATGGAGCATTACTTAACCCAGATATTTATCTTTCAAAATATGAAAACTGGCGAGATACATCGACTTGGCCCGTATCAAGCAGGCAGTCTGAAGTTATTAATCGCAGTCTTAAAGAACAAGCAGATCCGCTTTTAAAGGAAGGTGTGGTAGGAACATTCTGTCGTGCCTACTCTGTTCGTGAAGCAATTGATAAATTTTTAGGAGCAGTTTATGAACCATCTGCTATGGAAGGACGCTATGACTATATTCCAGCTGACAGTAGTGCGGGTGTGATTATCTATGATGATAAATTCGCATACAGCCACCATGCCACCGACCCAGCAAGTGGTCTGCTCCTCAATGCTTTTGACCTCGTTCGTATTCATAAATTCGGCTCTTTAGATGAGAGAGCTTCCACTACTACGGCTCCTGGCAGGATGCCGTCTTTTGTGGCAATGTGCGAGTTTGCTATAAAAGATGAAGCGGTGAAAGCTGAGTTTGCTAAGGAAAGGCAGGCCCAGGCTGAAGAGGAGTTTAGTGATGAGGATTGGCAGACGGGATTGGAATTGGATAAGCAAGGTCGGATAAAAGACACTTTGGACAATATCGTCTTGATTATTCGTCATGATAAGGAATTACAGCATATCGCTTTCAACTGCCACCGTGATGGTATTGATGCCAAAGGTGGTCTGCCTTGGGACCAGATTAAGGCGGGCTGGAATGATTCGGACAATGCACTGCTGAAGGTGTACTTAAGTGGCAAATACGGAGTTTATTCGCCTACCAAGACCAAGGATGCTGTGTTAGCGGTAGCGGCTGAACGAGCCTACCATCCTGTTAAGGAGTACCTAGACTCCCTGCCAAAATGGGATGGTATTAGTCGAGTAGAAAATCTGCTTATTGATTATTTCGGTGCAACAGATAATTCCTACACAAAGGCAATTATTCGCAAAACGATGGTTGCAGCGGTAGCCCGTATTTATAGACCAGGCACAAAGTTTGATAGTGTTCTTATCTTAAACGGTCCTCAAGGCATCGGTAAGTCAACTTTCTTTGCCATGCTTGCAGGGGATTGGTTTTCAGACAGTTTAACTCTCACGGACATGAAAGATAAATCTGGGGCTGAAAAACTTCAGGGATATTGGTTGTTGGAACTCGGTGAGCTTGCTGGGATGCGTAAGACGGATGTGGAGATTGTGAAGTCCTTTATTTCGAGGGCGGACGATAAGTACCGTGCCAGTTATGGAGTTAACGTGGAAAGCCATCCCCGGCAATGCGTAATTGTAGGTTCTACTAATGCGGAAAGCGGTTTTCTTCGTGATATTACGGGCAACCGCAGATTTTGGCCAGTCCGCATTAGCGGTAACGGTAAAAAGAAAGCTTGGCAGATGACCAAAGAGGAAGTACAGCAGATTTGGGCCGAGGCACTAGTGCTATATGAGAAGGGCGAAAAACTCTACCTTGAAGGTGATGATGTATCCATGGCAACTAGTGAACAGGCAGATGCTATGGAAACAGATGAACGAGAAGGACTGGTTCGTACTTACTTGGATACGCTCTTGCCGGATGATTGGGACACGATGTCTTTGTACGAGCGTAGAAATTTCCTCGGCGGTAGCGAATTTGACGGCGGCACCCGTGTTGGAACAGTAAAAAGAACCCTTGTTTGCAATATGGAAATTTGGTGTGAGTGTTTCGGTAAAGAGGCATCAATGCTAAAACCATCAGATTCCTATGCCATCGGTGCCATTATGAGAAAGATCAGTGAGTGGAACAAGTACACTGGGAACAAGAATGGTGTTGTGGCGTTTCCTATCTATGGAAAGCAACGAGCTTATTCCCGAGTCGAGGAACAACGCTAAGTTGTACCTTACCTTGTTCCCATACTGGTTCTTTCCCTAAAGCTAGTAATGATAAGGAAAATCAACGGTTTGGAACAAGTGGAACAAGAAGTATCCTATTTATTTATAAATAGTAAAAAGAAGTAATAGTAGCCTGTGCATACACGCATACGCGCACGTATAGGAAAATTGGGTCAAAGTTGTTTTCTTGTTCCGAGCCTTTTTATATGGGAGGTATTTATGCTTGAAAAGTATATAGAAAAGAAACTGGTAGCGGAGGTAAAAAAGATGGGAGGCATTGCGGCGAAGTTTGTTAGTCCAGGTTTAGATGGGATGCCAGACCGCCTAGTACTTTTACCACATGGGAAGATGGCTTTTATAGAATTAAAGGCTCCCGGAAAGAAACCTCGTCCGTTACAGATCAGAAGAATAAGGCAATTACAGAAGTTAGGCTTTACCTGCTATGTCATTGATGATGTTAAGCAGATTGGAGGGGTACTGGGTGAAATACAATCCTCATAAATATCAGACCTATGCAACGAATTTCATTCTAGAGCATCCCATAGCCGCGGTGTTTTTAGAAATGGGTCTTGGCAAAAGCGTCATTACTCTAACGGCTATTTTTGACTTATGTCTTGATCGTTTTGAAATTGGAAAGGTTCTGGTCATTGCTCCACTTCGAGTAGCAAGGGATACTTGGCCAGCTGAGATAAATAAGTGGGAGCATTTAAAAGGACTGGAGTTTTCGGTAGCCATCGGCACAGAACAGGAGCGATTGGCGGCTCTTAGAAAACCTGCAAGTGTCTATCTTATAAATAGAGAAAATGTTGACTGGTTGGTAAACAAAAGTGGCATCCCTTTTGATTATGACATGGTGGTCATCGATGAGCTATCATCCTTTAAGTCCTATGGTGCAAAAAGATTTAAAAGTTTACTTAAAATCAGACCAAGGGCAAAACGGATTGTGGGTCTTACGGGTACACCTTCCAGTAATGGGTTAATGGATTTGTGGGCAGAGTTTCGTATTCTCGACATGGGTAAAAGACTCGGCAGGTACATAACTCACTACCGCAATTCCTTTTTTACACCAGATAAACGCAATCAACAAATCGTATTTTCATATAAACCCTTGCCAGGTGCTGAAGATGCCATATATCGGCTCATTTCGGATATCACCATTTCCATGAAATCAGTGGATTTTCTGAAAATGCCAGAATGCATGATCAATGAAGTGCCTGTGTATCTAAATGACAAAGAACAATCCGTATATGATCGCTTTCGTGAAGAAATGGTTCTTGAGCTTGCCAATGAGGAGATTGATGCCATGAATGCAGCAGTCCTTTCTGGTAAACTCCTGCAAATGGCAAACGGTGCTGTCTATGATGATGATAGAAATACTCATATTATTCATGACCGCAAGCTGGATGCTCTTGAAGATTTAATCGAAGGTGCAAACGGCAAACCTGTCCTTATTGCATATTGGTATAATCACGATTTAGAGCGTATTAAAGGAAGATTTAATGTTAGAGAAATTAAAACATCCAAGGATATCAAGGACTGGAACAACGGTGATATTTCTGTGGCGGTTATCCATCCTGCATCAGCAGGACACGGTCTCAATTTACAAAGTGGTGGTTCAACACTTATCTGGTTTGGTCTTACTTGGAGTCTGGAACTCTATCAGCAAACAAATGCAAGACTTTGGAGACAAGGACAAAATGAAACGGTGGTTATCCATCACATTATTACTAAAGGCACGATTGATGAAGATGTGATGAGAGCCTTGAAACGAAAGGAAAAGACACAGTCCGATCTTATAAATGCTGTCAAAGCAAATCTGGGGAAAGCGAGGGATGTTGTATGATGGATGCATTTGAAAAACTGGCAAATGCCATTATTCTACAGGCGGTCAAGGATTATCGTTTTGCTTTGAAAAGACTAGCAAAATACCCTCGCAATGATTCTGCTAGATATACGAAACGTGAGATTGAGCGTTTCTTTCATTCCGGGTATTTCAATACCCTGACATCCCTCGATCCTGAGATGCTAATTAAAAAGCTACATGAGGAGGTGGTGCGATGACGGCAAAGGAATTCTTGAAACAAGCTTATCGCTTAAACGAGCTAATTAATTCCGATCTTGAGGAGTTGCAAAATCTAAGGGAACTCTCAAGAAGTGTTTCATCTCCTGTTCTTGAGGAAAAAGTCAGTAAAACAAAAAGTACTGATCCACCTTTTGAAAAATATGTGATAAGAATAGTAGATTTGGAGAAGCAGATACAACAAGAGGTGGAACGTTTAATAAAGCTTAAGTCAGATATTCGTGAAGCGATTAACCAGATGGAAAACGTGGATGAAAAGCTGCTTCTTCGCTACCGCTACATTAACTTTCTTAACTGGGAAGAAATTTGTGTCAACCTTAATGTTTCTATGAGAACAGTGCATAGACTTCACTCATCAGCCTTGCAGCATTTAAAGGTGCCTAAATAAAAGTTGGCACACTTTGGCACAGGTTGGCATACGATGACACTGTTAGTCCGTAGTGAAAGTTATATAATGGTAGTATGGAATATTGGCAAACAGAAGCCTTCACGGGAGCATTTCTCCTGCGAGGGCTTTTTCTATGGGCAAAAGGAGGTGTAGTATGCCAAGGAAACCTAAGCGACCATGCTCTTACCCTGGTTGTCCAGAGCTGACTGACAGACGTTTTTGTGAAGAACATGCTAAAAAGGAAGCCGCACGGTATGAAAAGTATGACCGCGATCCAGCAACTCGTAAGCGATATGGTCGTGCATGGAAAAGAATACGTGACCGCTACATTGCGGCTCATCCTCTTTGCGAGGAGTGTAAACGACAAGGAAAGCTGACCCCAGCAACCGAGGTGCATCACATTCTTCCTCTTGCAAGAGGTGGAACCCATGATAGAAGCAATCTGATGTCCCTTTGTACTTCCTGTCACTCTACCATCACTGCAAAAGATGGAGACCGTTGGGGAACCCGGTAGGGGGAGTCAAATCTCCACAGCTTTTAGATGTGCAACGGGCGCGGGGCAACGCGTGAAAATTCGCGGTTTCAAACAGGGTAATAGGCCCATCGATGAAAAGAGGTGAGTGAATGGCCAAGGATGGAACAAATCGTGGTGGCGCCCGTATAGGCTCTGGTCAAAAGAAAAAACCACTTGCTGACAAAATTGCAGAGGGAAATCCCGGTAAAAGAAAGCTTGAAGTCGTTGAGTTCCAAAATACCGCTGACCTGAAGGGGCAAGAAATGCCAAAGCCAATGGCCATGCTCTCCGCAGTTCAAAAGGATGGGAAAACCCTAGTAGCAAGTGAAATCTATGAGATTACATGGAAATGGCTTGAGGAACGTGGCTGTGCCCATTTGGTACTTCCACAGCTTCTAGAGCGTTATGCCATGAGTGCGGCCAGATGGATACAGTGTGAGGAAGCAGTAACTGAGTTTGGCTTTCTAGCCAAGCACCCAACCACCGGCAATGCTATTCAAAGTCCATATGTAGCGATGAGTCAGAACTTTATGAGTCAGACAAATAGGCTATGGATGGAGATATATCAAATCGTTCGAGAGAATTGTGCTACAGAGTATTCTGGTTTAAATCCACAGGACGACGTGATGGAGCGACTGCTATCTGCCCGCAGAGGAAAATAAAGATAAGGAGATATGATGTAATGAGTAAAAGATACTTAACAGCAGAAAGTGTATGCGCCGGACATCCTGATAAACTATGCGACATCATAGCAGATAGCATTTTGGAAGCTTGCCTACGTAAAGATAGGGCATCAAGGGTGGCTTGCGAGGTTATGGCGACTAAAGGAAAAATTATCGTGGCGGGCGAGATCTCCTGCAGCGAGAAAATCGACATCCGATACATTGTTAGAAATGTCCTAAAAGAGATTGGATACAACCCTCTAAAATTTTTGATTTATGTATATGTACATAGTCAAAGTGTAGATATTGCAGCTGGTGTGAATACCGCACTGGAAGTACGAAATGGAATAAACGAACAGTACGGTTCCATAGGTGCTGGAGACCAGGGAACTATGTATGGCTATGCTACAAAGGAAACAAGGGAAATGCTTCCCTTACCACTTGTACTATCCCACAGAATCGTAAAAAGACTGGATGATTGTCGCAAAGGAAAATTAATAAAAGGCATTCTTCCCGATGGTAAAGCACAGGTGACGGTGGAATATGATGATGACACTCCAGTAAGAATAAAGACAATCGTAATTTCGGTACAGCATGATAAGAATAAAACACAGGAAGAACTTGAGGCAGACATCCTTAACAATGTCTTATGGCAGTGTTTTGAGGACTTCCCTTTTGATGATGAAACAGAACTTCTCGTCAATCCATCTGGTCAGTTCGTTCTTGGTGGCCCCGCTGCCGATACGGGTTTGACCGGAAGAAAAATCATGGTCGACACCTATGGAGGGCTTGCATCTCATGGAGGTGGTGCTCTTTGTGGTAAAGACCCAACCAAAGTTGACCGAAGCGGTGCTTACATGGCTCGGTATATTGCCAAGCATATTGTTTGGTGTGGTTATGCAAAGAAGTGTGAAGTGAGTATTTCCTATGCCATTGGTAAGGCAAATCCGGTAGCCTTTACTGTAAATACCCTTGGAACTGGAACTGTTTCTGATGAAATATTAACTATTGCAGCTCAGGAGACTTTCAACTTAAGACCTGCAGCCATCATTGAAAAGCTCCGTCTCAGAAATGTGATTTACTCTGACACCGCGGCTTATGGTCACTTTAATAGTTGTCTGTTCCCGTGGGAGGATGTAAATAAATACAGTGAATTTAGAAAGGCGGTGGAAAAGTATGTTGATAGAGAAGATTAAAACGAAACAACTCAACCCCGCTGAGTATAACCCAAGGAAGGATTTGAAACCGGGTGATTCAGAATATGAGAAACTTAAACGTTCCCTTGAGGAGTTTGGGTATGTAGAACCCGTTATATGGAATAAGACTACAGGCAGAGTCATCGGAGGTCATCAGCGTTTGAAAGTCCTGCTGAGTATGGGTATGGATGAAATAGAATGCGTAGTAGTTGAAATGGATGAGCAAAAGGAAAAGGCTCTGAATATTGCACTAAATAAAATAAGTGGCGATTGGGATAAAGATAAATTGGCACTTCTTATCACAGACCTAAATGCTTCTGATTTTGATGTATCTCTAACAGGATTTGATCCAGGAGAGTTGGAGGATCTTTTCAAAGATTCCCTTAAGGATAATATAAAAGAAGATGATTTTGATGTAGACAGCGAGCTGAAAAAGCCCGCTGTTTCGCATTTAGGGGATGTTTGGATACTTGGACAGCATCGATTAGTCTGCGGAGACAGTACAAAGAAAGACACCTTTGATGTCTTAATGGATGGGAAAGCTGCCAATCTGGTAGTTACGGACCCTCCATATAACGTCAACTATGAAGGCACTGCTGGAAAAATCAAAAATGACAATATGGCGAATGAAGCGTTCTATGATTTCCTGCTTGCGGCATTTCAAAACACCGAGGCAGCGATGGCAAAGGACGCTTCTATTTATGTATTCCATGCTGATACGGAAGGACTCAATTTTAGAAGAGCATTCTCCGATGCAGGATTTTATCTTTCTGGTACTTGTATATGGAAAAAGCAGTCCCTTGTTCTCGGTCGCTCTCCTTATCAGTGGCAACATGAACCTGTACTCTTTGGATGGAAAAGGAAAGGCAAGCATCTCTGGTATTCAGACCGTAAGCAGACCACCATCTGGGAGTTTGAGAAACCGAAGAAAAACGGCGACCACCCAACCATGAAACCAGTGGCACTTGTGGCATACCCCATTATGAATTCGAGCCTTAGTAACTGTATCGTGCTTGATCCCTTTGGAGGTTCAGGAAGTACACTGATTGCCTGTGAGCAGACAGATAGAATTTGTTACACCATTGAACTGGATGAAAAGTACTGCGATGTCATCGTGAAAAGGTATATTGAGCAGGTGGGAAATTCTGATGGTGTGTTTCTTTTAAGAGATGGTTCAAAATTTAGATATGGTGACCTGCCAAATGTTGATTTATCTACACAAAATACCGCCGATTAATAGAACAGTATTTTCTACAGAAAGATGCTCTAAATGACTTGATAATAACAGCTTTTAGAGTGATATATGTACGTACCGAAAATAGAAAGGCGGTATGAAAATGAAGATTAACTATAATGTTACAGGACCAAAAAGAAAAGCACTGGTTAACGCGATCAGCCAAGAACTGAATGTTCCTGTTAAATACCTCGGTGCACCTACATTTGCATATGAGGTGGCTGACTACAATATTGACAAAAACGGAGTACTCAGTGGGCCAGATAATTCTGAACTGGTTGGTGACTACTGAGACTTCACGACTTCAGGTCAATTTCAGAAGAATTTGAGACACCATTTCAGAAAACAGAAGCTACTGAAACTGAAGAAGCTATCAATCTGGTAATTCAAATGCCACGGGCAGATTTTACTGACACGGCCCTTGAGAACTTAAAAGGATTGGTAGAGAGTAAAGAAGCTCTTATAAAGACAGCACTTGATACGGACTCCATTCCAATCAATGTAACTGAAGAATTTGTCGCCTTCCCTTGGTTTCAAGGTGAGTGCTCAGCAGAAGAAGTTAAGGCATACACCCATTTTATAACAGCACTTTGCGAAATGGCGAAAAAACAGACCCGCGTCAACTCCACCGAGAAATCAGTAGAGAATGAAAAGTACGCTTTCCGTTGCTTCCTTCTCAGGCTTGGCTTCATCGGCTCAGAATATAAAACGGAACGAAAGATTCTCCTCTCTAAGCTATCAGGTAGCTCTGCTTTCAAAAGCGGGGCAGCCAAGCAGGAGGTGAGTGAACAATGAATATCATTCACCCAGAAATGTTAAAGCAACTTAGAAGCTATTACACTCCAGGAACCCGTGTCATGCTACTTAGAATGAACGACCCATATACAAAACTTCAACCCGGAGATAAAGGTACGGTTACTAGTGTTGATGACATCGGAACGATTCACGTCAGTTGGGATTCCGGTGGTTCCCTTGGAGTGGCCTTTGGTGAGGATTTATGCAAGAAAATCGAAGAGTAACCATACACATTTTGAGCCAAATATGGCAGCAAATATGTAGATTTATATTGCGAAATTGTCTTGCTATAAAAGCCTTTTAGAGTGATATATGTACATGCCGAAAGGACACACACACTTTAGAAGGAGCAAGAAAAATGTTAAACGCAAAATTTGGAATCGAAATCGAGTTCACAGGAATCACAAGGGAAAGAGCAGCAAAGGTTGTTACTGAATTTCTACAAGGCAATTACAGTGAAGGCGGTACTTACTACGACACCAAGAAGGTAAAAACACCGGACGGTCGGGTATGGAAGTTCATGAGCGACGGGAGCATCCACTGCCAACGAAAAGAAGGCGGAAGAAAGGTAGCCGCTGGCAGAGAGTACAGCGTCGAGTTGGTCAGCCCCATCCTCACCTACCAAGAGGACATTGAAACATTACAAGAACTGGTGAGAAAGCTACGCAAAGCTGGAGCCTTTACAAATACATCTTGCGGCATTCACATTCATCTAGACGGTGCTAAGCATACACCGAGAAGTATTCGAAACTTTGTAAATATCATCGCAAGCAAGAACGACTTATTTTACAAAGCACTTCAAATTGCACCGCAGAGAATGAACTACTGCAAAAGGATGGACAGCATTCTGGTTGAGAAGATGAACCTCAGGAAGCCTAAAACTTTGAGAGAAATTGAGGATATTTGGTACGAGGGCTACAGCGAAAGTAGAAGCACCCACTATCATAATAGCCGCTACCACTTCCTCAACCTTCACAGCTTTTTTACTCGAAACCATACAGTTGAACTTCGAGGGTTTAACAGCGAGCTTCATGCTGGAAAGATAAGAAGCTACATTGTTCTGGCACTCGCCATTAACCACCAAGCCCTAACACAAAAGTGTGCATCGTCAAAGAAACCTCAGGTGGAGAACGAGAAATTTGCCATGAGAACTTACCTAAACCGTATTGGTTTTATCGGCGACGAATTTGCAAACTGCAGAGAGCATTTAACCGCAGCACTTTCGGGTTCAGCTGCATGGCGGTTTCGGGCGGCCTGAACTGCCCCTAACCCCCAAAGCTAAGAAGGAGGATGACAATGAACAGTAAATTATATCTTGCCTATGGCTCCAACCTTAATCTGGAGCAAATGGCCAACAGATGCCCCACAGCGAAGGTGGTTGGCGCAAGTCAAATCAATGACCATCGCTTGTTATTTAGAGGGGCACACGCGGGCGCTGTGGCGACCATCGAGCCTTGTAAGGGTGACAACGTACCCGTATTGGTGTGGGAAATCACACCCACTGATGAGGCGGCACTTGACCGCTACGAGGGATGGCCGTTCCTTTATCGCAAGGAAACTGTAAAAGTGAAATTAGACGGCAAAACCGTCAAAGCGATGGTCTACATCATGAATGATGGGAGACCGCTTGGACAGCCAAGCTGTTATTATTACAGTACAATTTTAGAAGGTTATAAGAGTGCGGGCTTCGATGTGGAAATCCTGCGCAAAGCGACAACCGATTCAGTAGAATCGGAGGAGGAAATCAATGAATGAGATAATCAAAGAACAAATCCTTTCCATCAGAGAAAGTGGAGTCACAAATATGTTTGATGTGAACCGAGTCCAATATGAAGCAAATGAACGAGGGTTTTATGAATTGGTCGTCTATTTAATAGACCATAAAGCGGAATATGCTCATTTCATACTGACGGGGGAAGTGGATGAAAATAAGTAAATAAAAACAGGATAAGTAGAAGGGCTTCATCTATAGGATTGAGGCTCTTTTCTTTTGTCCTTTTTCATAAAAGGGGCGGTGTTTATGCGGAAACTGAAGAAATATAAGCCGACCGCCTTTATAGCTGATGGGTCATATTACGATAAGGATGCTGCTGATTACGCTGTAGCTTTTATCGAAGCACTCTCCCATACGAAAGGTTTATGGGCAGGTAAGCCTTTTGAACTTATCGATTGGCAGGAACAAATAATCCGTGATTTATTCGGAATTTTAAAGCCAGATGGATATCGGCAGTTTAACACTGCTTATGTAGAGATACCTAAAAAGATGGGAAAAAGCGAACTTGCCGCAGCAATTGCACTTCTCCTCACTTGCGGTGATGGGGAAGAACGGGCAGAGGTGTACGGTTGTGCCGCTGACCGCCAGCAGGCATCAATTGTATTTGAGGTAGCAGCCGATATGGTGCGGATGTGTCCAGCACTGAATAAACGTGTAAAGTTGCTGGCTTCAACTAAGCGATTGGTGTACCTGCCGACCAACAGCTTCTATCAGGTATTGTCGGCTGAAGCCTACTCCAAACACGGCTTCAATATACATGGTGTTGTTTTCGATGAACTTCATACTCAGCCAAACCGGAAATTATTTGATGTTATGACGAAAGGATCTGGGGATGCAAGGACTCAACCGCTGTATTTTCTTATCACCACTGCGGGAACGGATACTCAAAGTATTTGCTACGAAACACACCAAAAAGCAGTTGATATTATTGAGGGCAGAAAATACGATCCTACCTTTTACCCCGTAATCTATGGTGCCAAAGAAGAGGATGATTGGACAGATCCAAAAGTGTGGAAGAAAGCAAATCCAAGCTTGGGAATTACGGTGGGGATTGACAAGGTAAGGGCTGCTTGTGAAAGTGCAAAGCAGAACCCAGCTGAAGAGAACAGCTTCAGGCAATTAAGATTGAATCAGTGGGTTAAACAATCTGTCCGTTGGATGCCAATGGCAAAATGGGATGCCTGTGCATTTCAAGTTATTCCAGAAAGTCTTGAAGGGCGGGTATGTTATGGAGGTCTTGACCTATCTTCTACAACAGACATTACAGCCTTTGTGTTGGTGTTCCCACCGGAGGATGAAACAGATAAATACATTGTTCTTCCGTATTTTTGGATGCCAGAGGACAATATTGACCTCCGAGTCCGAAGAGACCATGTGCAATACGATCTTTGGGAGAAGCAAGGGTATATTCTAACCACAGAAGGCAATGTAGTGCATTACGGCTACATTGAGCGGTTTATTGAGGAACTTGGAGAAAAGTATAACATTCGAGAAATAGCTTTTGACCGTTGGGGAGCTGTTCAAATGGTTCAGAACCTTGAAGGGTTAGGCTTTACTGTAGTTCCATTCGGTCAAGGCTTTAAGGATATGTCACCACCAACCAAAGAACTGATGAAATTGACATTAGAAGAAAAAATAGCACACGGTGGGCATCCAGTACTTCGATGGATGATGGACAACATCTTTATAAAAACTGATCCGGCGGGCAACGTGAAGCCGGATAAAGAAAAAAGTACAGAAAAAATAGATGGCACGGTGGCGACTATCATGGCACTTGACCGTGCCATCCGTTGCGGCTCAGGTAATAGTGGAGATTCTGTATATGATGAGAGAGGTTTAATAATCTTTTAAATTTAAATAGTTAACACAATATTGCCAGTTTTTTATTTGGAGGTGACGCCTATGAATCTAATAAAAGGACTGTTTCGGTCAAGAGACAAACCGCAAAACCGTGTGGGTAGTGCATTTTCCTTCCTATTCGGCGGTACATCATCTGGCAAAACAGTGAATGAGCGTACTGCAATGCAGGCAACAGCAGTGTATGCCTGCGTAAGGATACTGGCTGAAGCGATTGCAGGACTGCCACTACATGTATATAGATATCGTTCTGATGGAGGTAAAGAAAAGATTCCTTTCCACCCGCTGTATTACCTTCTTCATGATGAACCAAATCCAGAGATGACTTCGTTCGTGTTTCGAGAAACACTGATGAGTCATCTTTTGCTTTGGGGAAATGCCTATGCACAGGTTGTCAGAAACGGTCGTGGGCAGGCAGTTGCACTTTATCCCCTGCTCCCCAACAAAATGGAAGTTAGCCGAGCAACAAATGGTGAGCTGGTCTACACATATTACCGTGATACTGACGAAAGTGGCCTAAACCCAAAAGGTGGCTATGTCACACTCCGTAAAGATGAAGTTCTACACATACCTGGCTTAGGTTTTGATGGGCTCATTGGCTATAGCCCTATCGCTATGGCGAAAAATGCAATCGGTATGTCACTTGCTACTGAAGAGTACGGTGCGGCATTCTTTGCCAATGGTGCTAATCCGGGAGGTGTGCTGGAACACCCAGGAGTAATCAAAGATATACAGAGGGTCAAGGATAGTTGGAATAGCGCCTACCAAGGCACAGGAAATGCTCACAAAATTGCTGTGTTGGAAGAAGGCATGAAGTTTCAAGCCATTGGTATCCCGCCGGAACAGGCGCAATTTCTTGAAACACGGAAATTCCAAATTAATGAGATTGCGAGGATTTTCCGAGTACCGCCTCATATGGTGGGTGATCTTGAGAAGTCTAGTTTTTCCAATATTGAGCAGCAATCGTTGGAGTTTGTAAAATACACCCTCGATCCGTGGGTGGTGCGATGGGAACAAAGTCTCCAGCAATCGCTTATTTTGCCTTCTGAGAAAACTTCACTGTTTATCAAGTTCAATTTGGACGGTCTGCTTCGTGGTGATTACCAAAGTCGTATGAATGGCTACGCTACAGGTCGACAAAATGGCTGGATGTCAGCCAACGATATCCGTGAATTGGAGGATATGAACCGGATACCGGCTGAGGAAGGTGGCGATTTATATCTGGTTAACGGAAATATGACAAAACTGGCTGACGCAGGTGCGTTTGCCAAAACCGAAGGAGGTCAGTAAATGAGGAAGTTCTGGAACTGGGTGCGAGATTCAGATGAAGTACGTACCCTCTATTTAAATGGAGTGATATCCGAAGAAACGTGGTGGGGCGATGAGGTCACACCTAAGATGTTTAAGGATGAACTGCTGGCAGGCACTGGCGATATTACGGTGTGGATTAATTCCCCTGGTGGTGATGTGTTCGCAGCAGCTCAGATTTATAACATGCTGATGGAGTATACCGGAAAAGTCACTGTAAAGATTGATGGGCTTGCGGCAAGTGCGGCATCCGTTATTGCAATGGCTGGTGGAGATGTATATATGTCTCCTGTATCTATGCTTATGATTCATAACCCCTCAACAATTGCTATCGGTGACAGTGAGGAAATGTTGCGGGCAAAGGCTCTATTGGATGAGGTCAAGGAAAGCATTATTAATGCCTATGAGTTAAAAACGGGTCTTTCTCGAACAAAACTCTCCCATCTAATGGATGCAGAGTCATGGATGAATGCAAACAAAGCGATTGAACTTGGTTTTGCAGACAAAATCATGTTCATGGAAAGTGAAACACCGGATTTGACGGATAGTCTTATTTTTAGCAGGATGGCGGTTACTAACTCGCTCATCAGCAAACTGCCAAAACAACCAAAACAGAAAACAGGTACACCCATTGAGTCGCTGGATAAGCGGCTTTCTTTAATTTCGCACTAATTTAAAGGAGGAAATAACAATGAGTAAAATTCTTGAATTGCGTGAGAAACGCGCTAAAGCTTGGGACGCAGCAAAGGCATTCCTTGATTCAAAACGTGGCGGTGATGGACTGTTATCCGCTGAGGACACGACAACCTATGAAAAAATGGAAGCCGATGTGGTGGCTCTTGGCAAGGAAATTGAGCGTTTAGAACGTCAAGCATCTATCGACTTGGAACTGTCGAAAGCAACCAGTAACCCAATTACGAACGAACCTACTAGAACTGGAGAGGAAAAGACTGGTCGTGCAAGTGCTGAATACAAAAAAGCTTTCTGGAATGCGATGCGTGATAATGTCAGCTATGAAGTAAGGAACGCTTTAAAGATTGGCACTGATTCCGAAGGCGGATTCCTCGTGCCAGATGAGTTTGAGCGTACGCTTGTAGAAGCCCTAGAGGAAGAAAATATCTTCCGTAGGTTGGCCAATGTAATCACGACATCTTCTGGTGACCGCAAGATTCCTGTTGTTGCAAGCAAAGGCACTGCAAGCTGGATCGATGAAGAAGGAGCCATTCCCGAAAGTGATGACAGTTTCGGTCAAGTATCCATCGGTGCTTATAAACTAGCAACGATGATTAAAGTCTCTGAGGAATTGCTAAATGATTCCGTATTTAATCTCGAAAGCTACATCACAAGAGAATTCGCCCGTCGCATTGGTAACAAGGAAGAGGAAGCCTTCTTTGTAGGTGATGGCACAGGTAAGCCAACAGGGATTTTAAATGCCACAGGCGGTGGTCAAGTTGGTGTTACTGCGGCAAGTGCAACTGCCATCACTTTGGATGAGGTTTTAGATTTATTCTATAGCTTGAAAGCACCTTATCGAAACAAGGCAGTTTTCGTAATGAATGATGCAACTATAAAAGCTATCCGCAAATTAAAAGACGGTAATGGACAGTACCTATGGCAACCTTCCATCCAAGCGGGAACACCTGATACGATTCTTAACCGCCCGCTGTATACCTCATCCTATGTACCTACTGCTGAAGCAGGTGCAAAGACAGTGGTATTCGGTGATTTTAGTTATTACTGGGTGGCAGACCGTCAAGGACGAGTATTCAAACGACTAAATGAACTCTATGCTGTCACAGGTCAAGTAGGATTTATTGCGACTCAACGAGTTGACGGAAAGCTTATCTTACCGGAGGCCGTTAAGGTACTCCAACAGAAAGCCTAACGGAGGTGCTTTATGAGTTATAACACGAAGAATTATACCGAACAAGGCGGAGAAAAAACTGTCATCGGTGGTGTTTTAGAAATCAAAGAGGGGGCCTCGGTTACGGGGCTTCCTGTTCTTGAAAACCAAGAAGACAGCACAGCCACCGATGTTGCTGGTCTAGTTACGGACTTCAATGCTCTGCTTGCCAAACTAAAGGCAGCGGGGCTTATGGAGACTGACTAAGGTGGAATGTAAAGGAGGTTGGTGGTATGGCAGTGGCAGATAATCTCTTGCCAAAAGTTAAAGCGAACTTAATTTTAACGCATGATCAGGATGATGCCCTCCTAATTGGATTTATTACTGCTGCAATTTCATATGCACAGAGCTATCAACACGTTCCTGAAAACTATTATGAAACACATGCCATGCCTCCAACAACAGAACAAGCAGTGATTATGTTGTCGAGTCATTTCTATGAAAGCAGGGATGGCTCAACGGCAGGTTTCTTTGCTGATAGCGTACAGGCAGGGCAACAAGTATGGAATACAGTGAACTTGCTTTTACGACTTGATCGAGAGTGGGGTGTTTAGTGTGAGCTTTGGGAAGATGAACACCTTCATCGATATCATTTGCACGATACCCACAAAGGATAAGGAAGGCTTCGCCACAAAAGATGACAACATACTCGCAAGTGTACTTGCTTACAAGGAAGATCGGCATGGCAGTGAGCGATGGACGAATATGGCATCATTTTCATCTGCAACTTCCCTATTCAGGTTTAGAAAAATCTTCGGACTTAAGGTGACCAATGAAATGGTTATCGTCTGCGATGATGGCAGATATCAAATTTTAAGTGTTGAGGATGTAAGAAATCGAGGTATGTATGTCGAGGTTTTAGCCGAAAAGCTAGAACCAACTGTGAGGTGATTGATATGGCAAAAGCGAATATAAAGATGCCAGAAGAATTCCTTTTAAAGGTATCCCGATTAGCTGACCAAACCGATGTGATTCTTCCTAAGGTTTTAGAAGTTGGCGGTGAAGTGGTGCTAGATAAAGTCAAGGGAAATCTAAGTAAGGTGGTTGGCAAGGACACGAAATATCCATCCAAAAGTACTGGAGAATTGCTATCTTCACTGGGCCTTTCTGGTGCAAAGCAGGATAGAAACGGTAACTTCAATGTAAAAGTCGGCTTTGCAGAGCCACGTTCTGATGGTGAGAGCAATGCTAAACTTGCCAGCATCATTGAATATGGGAAGCATGGTCAGCCTGCAAAACCCTTCCTAAAGCCTGCGAGGAATGCATCTAGGAAACCCTGCATCAACGCAATGGTTGCCAAGCTGGAGGAGGAGATCGACAAAATATGAATATCTTAGAGGAACTTAATACACTTGTGACCGCCATACCGCTCCCCGTGGAAACCGGGGTTTTTTCAGGTTTGGCACCAGATGAGTATGTCGTGATTCTCCCACTTTCGGATATTTTTGAAGTTCATGCGGATAATCGTCCAGGCTTTGATGTGCAGGAAGCGAGGATATCACTGTTTTCAAAAAATAATTACCTAGAGCGGAAACGGCAGCTCACAACTGCTTTAATAAATGCGGATTTTACTGTGACTGAACGAAGATATATCGGTCACGAGGATGATACTGGATATCACCATTATGCCATCGATGTGGCGAAAAACTATAGATTGGAGGAATAACACATGGCGACTATCGGTCTTGATAGACTGTACTATTCAAAAATAACCGAGGACGCTAACGGTGAGGAAACTTATGCCCAAC
The DNA here is from genome assembly GCF_059759275.1 of Ferdinandcohnia sp. GQ5. Lineage (NCBI taxonomy): Bacteria > Bacillati > Bacillota > Bacilli > Caryophanales > Bacillaceae > Ferdinandcohnia > Ferdinandcohnia sp. GQ5. Next base: position 161,439 of record NZ_JCAXEW010000007.1, on the reverse strand, counting down.
CTTCTGTACTTGCAAAAGCCATCACTGCTGAACTTTCGGTAGAACTAGTGGAAGCCATTCTGTACGCTGACGACGGTGCGGCGGAGGTTGTGAAAGACTTTAACAGTGGTACTCTCACCCTCGGTGTAGACGACATTGGTCCGACGGTCGCAGCGGATTTAACTGGCGCTTCTACTGATGACAACGGAGTACTAATCTCTGCTAGTGAAAACGTGGGTACACCCGTTGCAGTGGGGTTTCGTGCGCAAAGGGCTAATGGAACATACCGCTATTTTTGGCTGTATCGTGTTAAGTTTGGACTACCAGCTACCAACTTACAGACAAAGGCTGATTCCATTACCTTTTCTACACCCACCATTGAAGGAACCGTTATGCGCAGGAATAAGCTGGATGGATTGGGCAAGCACCCATGGAAAGCGGAAGTTACAGAAGGTGATCCTGGTGTTTCATCGACCACCATAACAGGCTGGTTCACTGAGGTTTATGAACCTGTCTATACACCTGAACCATAGGAGGAGAAATAATGGATAATGATAGAAGTGCCACAATCAACATAGGTGACAAAGAGTATGAACTGGTTTTAACTACACGAGCTACAAAGGCCATTGCCGGTCGTTACGGTGGTCTTGAAAACCTTGGAGAAAAACTGATGAAATCAGAAAACTTCGAGATGGCACTGGATGAGATTGTTTGGCTCATCACGCTGCTTGCAAACCAGTCCATTTTGATTCGAAATCTAAAGAATAAGAATGCACCAGAAGAATTACTGACAGAGGAAGAAGTAGAGCTTCTTACCTCACCGCTTGATTTATCGGCATATAAAACTGCAATTACCGAGGCGATGTTCAAAGGTACAAAGCGAAATGTAGAAAGTGAGGAGGAAACTCCAAAAAACGTGGAGGTCGGGTAACGGACGATGAGGTCTTTACCCGGCTTCTTTATTATGGAACAGTTCAGATGGGCATGGAGACAGAGGAATTCTGGCTTATGCCAATTGGGCTGTTTTTTGATTTATGGACTTGTCATAAACAATGGCATGGTATTGAAAAGCCAAAGAAAACACGGACCATTGACGATATTATCCCACCAGGTATTTAGGAGGAGGTGAAGGCATGGCAGACAATTTTGGTTTAAAAATAGGTGTTGAAGGCGAGCGTGAATTCAAGAACGCACTGCGAGAAATCAATCAATCATTTAAAGTATTGGGCAGTGAAATGGCCCTTGTAACGAGTCAGTTTGATAAAAACGATAAATCCATTCAGTCAGTTACCGCTCGTAATGCCGTTTTGAATAAAGAAATTGACGCACAGAAAGAAAAGATTTCTACCCTTAAGGCTGCCCTTGATAATGCCTCCTCCTCTTTTGGTGAAAATGACCGCCGCACTCAGAACTGGCAGATTCAGCTGAACAGGGCACAAGCAGAACTGAACGGTATGGAGCGTGAACTTGAGGAGTCCACAGTTGAAGCCGAGAATCTTGGTGAAGAGTTAGAGGATTCCGGTAAAAGTGCAGAAGACGCAGGTGGCAGGTTTGAAAAGCTTGGCGGTGTACTAAAGGGAAATGGTGTGGCTATGGGTGCAGTTGCCGTTGCAGCTGGAGCCGCTGCTATTAAGTTAGGTAAAGAAGTAGTCACACAATTTGGGGAGCTGGAACAAAACTTAGGTGGATCGGAGGCGGTTTTTGGAGCATACGCTGCATCGATTCAGAAAACCGGTGAGGAAGCCTATAAAAACCTCGGTATTTCCCAAAGTGAGTATCTTGCTACTGCCAATAAAATGGGTGCGTTGTTCCAAGGCTCTGGCATCCAGCAACAGAAAAGTCTTGAACTAACCGAAAAGGCCATGCAACGTGCAGCGGACATGGCATCTGTTATGGGTATAGATATGTCTTCTGCTATGGAAGCTGTCACAGGTGCAGCAAAGGGTAACTTCACCATGATGGATAACCTCGGTGTTGCCATGAATGCCACCAATATCGAAGCCTATGCACTTGCAAAGGGTCTGGATTTCACTTGGAATACCGCAACGCAAGCAGAAAAAGCCGAAGTCGCAATGCAGATGTTCTTTGAGAACACCGAGCAGTATGCTGGAAACTTTGCAAGAGAGTCAACCGAGACAATATCGGGTTCTATTGGATTGTTACAGGCCGCACTTGGTTCATTTACAGCTGGACTCGGTAATGCCAATGCCGATATGACAAATCTGACTGAGAATCTTGTGGATGCCTTCGAAGCGGTTGTCACTAATATCGTACCTGTTTTAGAAAATATCGTAGCCGCCTTACCAACAGCGACAGGCGCAATATTAGCGGCGGTTGCAGACTTGCTTCCAATGCTTCTTGAATTAGTTACAAATATATTCACGCAAGTACTGGAGACCATTTTAAATCTTTTACCTGAACTTATCCCGGCTGCGGTAAGTGCTTTAATGACGATTGTTGGAGCACTGATTGAAAACCTTCCCTTGCTCATAAATGCAGCAATCGAATTAGTAACAGCGCTTGTGGAGGGTATCGGCGTAGCTTTACCACAGCTTATCCCTGCGGCTGTTTCTGCTGTTACGCAGATTGTCAAAGGATTGATGGATAACCTACCACTTATTTTAGATGCCGCTTTGCAGTTGATTATAGGATTGGCAAAGGGATTGGTGGATGCAATACCTCAGCTTACTTCAGCCTTGCCTGTCATTATCAAAGCAATAGTGGATTTTATCATTGAATCCATTCCACAGATTATTGAAGCAGGTATTCAATTATTGACCTCACTGGTCACAGCTTTGCCTACTATAATTACAGCAGTTGTGGAAGCAATCCCACAGATCATCGACAGCATTATCAGTGCAGTCATTGGGTCGATTCCTTTGATTATTGATGCAGGTATCCGGCTTCTAGTTTCACTAATTCAGGCATTACCACAGATTATTACTACTGTTGTAGGTGCTATTCCTAAGATTGTTAGCTCTCTGGTCAATGCCATTATTGGTAACATCGATAAGATCATTTTAGCGGGTGTTCAACTGTTTGTTGCACTGATTGCATATCTGCCAAGGATAATCGTGGAGATCGTTAAAGCAGTACCACAGATTATATCTGGACTGGTCAAAGCCTTTACGGGTTATATCGGTCAAATGTCTCAGGTGGGTGGCAATCTGATTAAAGGGTTGTGGAAGGGGATCTCAGACGCTGGGGCATGGTTATGGAGTAAAATTTCTGGATTTTTTGGAAATGTTGTATCAAGGATTAAAGACTTCTTCGGTATTCGCTCCCCATCAACTCTATTTGCTGGAATTGGCCACAACATGGGTGAAGGTATAGGTGTAGGTTTTGAGGATGCAATGACAGCAGTTTCAAGGGATATGCAAAATGCAGTACCAACCAGCTTTGATTTTAATTATAGAGGTGTATCTGGGCAAGGTAATGCTACAGGTGCAAGTATCACTCAAAATATTTCAGTTGTGACACCTAAGGCTCTATCTGAAAAAGAACAAGCAAGGGAGTTTAAGAACCTATCCCGTAAACTGGCACTTGAATTGTAAGGGAGGTACGGCAATGGAACTAACATATACAAATAGAGATGGAGAGAGCATTACGCTTAAGCAAAGCCGACCGTACTTTCTAACGAAGGTAGACGGCACTGGCAATATGCGTCAAACCGTCAACACTTTCAAGGCGCCAGATCAGGATGGCGCTTTTTATATTTCTTCCACGCTAGATATGCGGAACATAACGATTGAAGGTACGGTTGTTGCTGATACTCCCGATGAGGCGTATAAAAGGAGACAACGCTTCCTTCAAATATTTAGTCCAAAGCTATTAGGGACGCTTCAATACCGCGAGCGACAGATATCCTGTGTTGTGGAGGAGGCAGGTTTTAGTGTTTCTAATCGGCAACGATTACCAAACTTCTTTGTCAGTCTACTCTGCCCGTCCCCTTTCTTCGAAACATTAAACGAGGTGCGGGAAGAACTAGCATCATGGATACCGCTATTTGAGTTTGAATTAGAAATCCCAATGAGCGGGATGGAGTTTGGAAGGCGTCAGCCCAGCCAGATCATTACGGTGGAAAATATCGGGGATGTATCTTGCGGATGTGAGATTGTGTTCCGAGCTTTAGGTACTGTGTCGAACGCTGAACTTTTAAATATAGACACAGGAGAATATATCAGGCTTCTCACTACAATGAACGCTGGGGATGAACTTCGTGTATATACCCATTTCGCTGGTAAGCGTGTAGTCCAGATTGATGGGTCAACGGTTACAAATGCATTTTCACTGTTAGATACGAATTCGGTGTTCTTTCAACTAGCGGCGGGTCTTAATACACTGCGTTACGATGCTTCTGTCAATATGGAACTGTTAGAGGTTAGTATTTACTTTCGTCCGCAGTTTCTGGGGGTGTGAAAATGGAACTGTATATCTACAATTCAAACCGAGAGCTTGCGGGCATTGTGGAATCTTTCGAGTACTTGCGCTGGACGAGACGCTACTCCCAGTGTGGCTCATTTGAGTTAAAGGCGATAGCAACTCCGAAGAATACAGAACTCTTAAAGGAAGGGAATATCATCTGGAAAAATGATGATGAGGAAGCCGGGATCATTGAGCATTTGGAACTTTCTCAAACCGAACATGAAATTATTACTGCAAGTGGTCGTTTTGCAACTTCCTTCCTCTCCCGCCGCATTGTTTGGCAAACGGAGAAACTGTCTGGTGATATCTCTGCCTGTGTGGAGCAGCTGATAAATAATAATCTTATCAATCCTTCTGATACAGCAAGGAAGATTGCGAACATATCCTTTTCCGCTCCAAAGTTAAATGCTTCCATCAGCACACAGGTATCGTATCGAAATTTGATGGATGCTGTGACAGGACTATGTGGTGCTTCAGATATTGGTATTAAGACTGTGTTCACTCCTGCGACAGGCTATTTTACCGTATCGTTGTATAGAGGAACGGAATCACAAGCAGTATTTTCTAAGGAATATGAAAACCTCACGGAACAGATTTATACAATAAGTGCTGGAGATTATGCCAACACTGCCCTTGTTGCTGGCGAAGGAGAAGGTACAGAGCGTACCTTTGTTGCCATTACAAGTGGCTCAGGTGAGACAAGACATGAGATTTTTGTGGATGCTAAGGACTTGCGGGCAGAAGACTTTGGTTCAGAATACATTGATACACTAATCTTTCGAGGTCAAAGTAAGCTGAGTGAGCAAGCCATACGATATTCATTTGATACATCTATCAATCCACACGGCAATTTAACATATAAAGTAGACTTCGATCTTGGGCAGACTGTCAAAGTCATTTCCAAAGCCTGGGGTGTATCCATGACGACGCGCATCACCGAAGTCGAAGAAACCTATGACGCAGATGGACAGAGCATCAGCGTAGTGTTCGGAAAAGCGGAGTTGACAATCGCCCAAAAAGTCCGCTCTGAGTTAAGTGAGGTAAAAACAGCAATATCCGCTCCAACGGGCATATCTGAAATTGCACAGGCTTTGGGAACTGTGGAAGAAACCTTGGGTGACTTGACGGAGGTAGATTCAGAGATTCAAGGAGACAACGTTGCATCTACTATTAACAATCTATATGGAAAATTACCTGCACTGGAGATTAATGTGGGCGGAGGTACTATATCGATTGGCCAATATGCGTTGTACCATATGAAGCCTGGAGATGCCTTTTATTTCACTTCATGGAGCGGGAATAAGTTTAGTGACCAGCCAAGTGACGATGGGCATGTCTTTTTGGTAAAGCATAACGGAGACGATACGGGAAATGGCTATCAGCGGGCAATGGGTTTCTTCATTTCTCGCAATACCATGACATTCTATGTGATTTCCGTTTTCGTATTTAATAACCCTTCTGGTCAAGCAAACTGGCTTAATATCAATAATGAACCCGTAACTACTGCAAGAATTGCAAATGGAGCAGTTACAGGTTTAAAAATTGCAGACCGTACAATTACAGCTTCTAAAATGGTTTCTTCCTTTAGCGACTATTCAACTACAGAACAAAACACAGGGCGACTGTGGATAGATGGCAAGACGATTTATCGTAAACAGATAAATCTCGGTTCCCTTACGGATACAATACCAAAACATGTGCCTCATGGTATAGCGAACCTCAGCACGGTTGTCAGTTTATCTGGTTTTGTCACGAACGGGAGTGTTTTCTTGCCACTTCCCCTTGCTCGGTACAATAATTTCGAATCGCAAATCGGACTCTTTGCGAATATGACGGACATTGTCGTCGAACCAGGCAATGATAGAACAGCATATACAGGCTATGTAGTTATCGAGTATACAAAAACGGTATAGAAGGAGGAGTGATTTATGGAGAAAAGTGGATTTTTCAACTCATCCGATGGAGATAGAGTCTATGATGCAACAGATTTCGCTGCATATTTTGGAAGTCTTGTCTCGAATGGAGTATTTTATTCTACACCAACAAACCTTTTGGTATCTCCTGGGATTGGATTGGCAGTAAGCATTGCGGCGGGAAGTGCATGGATTAATGGATATAGATATGAAAATACAGATGATTTAAACAAGCCTCTCGCTACAGCAGACGGAAGCAATCCTCGCATAGACCGGGTTGTGGTTCGTTTAAGCCAAATTAACAGAAGTATTCAGCTTGCGATTGTTTCTGGAACTCCAACAGCATCGCCCATAGCTCCAGAACTGATAAGAACAAGCGACGTCTATGAACTTGGTATTGCTGATGTTCTAGTACCTTCGGCTGCTACATCGATTTCAGCAAATAACATTATAGATACCCGGTTGAATACTAGTCTTTGTGGGTTGGTAAACTCGTTAGTTTCGGCGGTTTATGAATAGGAGGTGAATGTAAGTGGCGGATATTAACGGAATAACTCTGCAGGCGGGTTCTAGCCCAGCTGTTTATTACACGATTACCTATACTAAAAGCCGACTTAATAATAGCCAGATGAGATACAACTTCACGATATCAGCTGCGTTGGGTTCATCAGGTTCTTTTATCCATAGTGGTTATGCACTGCTTTGTACCATAACTGTAAATGGGTCTTCCTCGCAGGTACGCATTAAAGCAGCGGACGGTGATAACTGGGATGGGACTACACCAAGGCTTAGGTATGTTTCGGTGACCTGTGCTTCTACTACAGGTAATGCAACCCAGCCAGTCACATTCAAAGTGGTATCCGATGGACGTTTGCCACTATCCTCTGGGGTAATTACCAATTCGAGCTACACGGTATTAAGCGCTCCGTTGCTTACTACAGCTTGTGGAGCACCAACAGCTTGTACGGTTTCTCCGCTACTTGCGGAAGGCAGTGTGACCCTTTCTTGGAGTGGGGCTTCTGGAGGCATCAATAATACGATTTCCAGTTACGAAATTCAATATAGTGACTCTGCAGATAACGTCACATGGGGAGCATGGACTGCTCTGACCACAGTGACCACCACAGCGACAAGTGGTAGTGTATCGGTTGCATCACCTCCTACCCGAGGTAATTACCGTAGATTTCGGGTACGAACCCGTGGTACAGCAGGCGCTAGTTATTACTCTAGCTGGAAAGTGTCCACAAACAGCGTCCGTAGAAATACTGTGCCAAAGCCAGCAACGACAGCTGTTGCCTCCCCGGCAGCATATAGTGATGAGACGATCACACTTTCTTGGAGCGGGGCGTCAAGTGGTACGAGTCCAATTAAGGGATATCAAATTGCCAGCCGCACATCCACAGATAACAGCACATGGAGTATATGGAATGTGTTAACCATACTGACATTGGCGGCAAGCGGTGGTAGTTATAACCCAACTGTATCGAGGACTCCAGGAACATACACACAATTTGGTATTTGGACAATCGACACATTGGATGTTTATTCAATAGAGAAAGTCAGCAATAGTATCTATTGTAATGTCACAGCTTGTGCGGCACCGACCGTTTGTACGGTAAGCGCAACATTATCTGAAGGAAATGTTACTCTTTCTTGGAGCGGAGCATCTGGCGGCGCAGGCAATGCCATTACATCCTACGAAATACAATATAGTGATTCGCCTGATAATAGCAATTGGGGTGCCTGGTTGGCATTGGCGATAGTCAATACTTCTGCAACAAGCAGTATTTTAAATGTCAGTCCACCTGCTACACGTGGTCACTATCGTCGATTCCGAATAAGAACCCGTGGTACAGCTGGAGAGGATTTTTACTCAGGCTGGACTATTACCAGTAATACTGTTCGTAAAAACATACTACCAATACCGCCGACCTCTTTTACCGCAAACCCTCCTATCTATGAAGCAAATACAATAAACCTTTCGTGGAGTGGGACGGTACCTGGAACAAGCTCCATCAAGCAATATGTCATTCAACAGGCTACTTCGATAGATGGATTAAATTGGTCTGCATATGAAGCACTGACGACAGTTATTTCCAATGTGACTTCAGGCACTCTTCAGGTAAATGCCTCACAGGTTGCCGGTAGATATACTCGTTATCGAATCAGCGTCACAGATGCACTTGATGCAGTGTCTGCCTATGTTGTTAGTAACGCAGTAAAGAAAAACAGTCCGCCTGTAGCACCGATAGTGGACTGTCCAATGTCTGGCAATTTTACTTATAATGCTACACCACGTTTTATGATCACAACAGGAATTGAACCAGATGGACAAACACAAATAGTCGAGGTAAAGATTGACTCTGGTCCATGGCAAAACAGCGTAGACAATCCTGAGCGGTTTTCTGTAAGCGGCTATCTTGGTAATGGGGTCAAGACAATTTACCAAGCTGAGCCGCTTTCTGCAGGTAATCATACGGTTACCTTCCGTTGTCTTGACAGTGATATCGAATCAGCAAGTATAGAAGTTGTTCGTACTTTTACGATATTGGCATTACCTTTTGAAATCATCACTCCAAATGTGACGCATGTAAAGGCAGCACATATTCAGACGCTTCGAACTGCTATAAACAGGATTCGTAGCTATTACAATCTGTCCCCTGCAACTTGGAAAGAGGATATCATCGCAGGAAAGACAGCTGTTAAGAATTGGCCATTTCATATCGTTGAAATACGCAAAGCTATTGATGCGATTATTATAATGGTTAATAGTTTTGATTCCTCCCAGGCATTCGATATACCACCTGTCACATGGCTACCTATTGGTACAGGAAGACCAAGGGCAGATGTAATGCAACAAATTCATGACCTAATTCAAATAATATAAAGATAAAATTCAGCGCTCTTGCAATTTGCAGGGGTGCTTTTCTATATACAAATACTCGAAACGGAGGTGTTTTTAATGAAAGAGATTTGGAATTGGATACAGCTGACTTTTGCCGCTGCCGGTGGATTTTTCGGATGGTTTCTCGGCGGTTATGATGGATTTCTTTATGCACTGGTAGCCTTCGTGGTCATCGATTATCTGACAGGTGTCCTTTGTGCAATTGCGAATAAAAAACTGTGTAGCGAAATCGGTGCTAAGGGAATTTTCAAAAAGGTGCTCATCTTTATAATGGTAGGAATCGCTCATATTATCGATACACAAATTTTGGTTAGTATTGGAGAAAATAGTGGCATTTTACGAACTGCAGTAATCTTTTTCTACCTAAGTAATGAAGGAGTATCCATTTTGGAGAATGCTGGACATATTGGACTGCCTATCCCAGAAAACCTAAAATCGGTTCTACAGCAACTACATGGACGTGATAAGGAACCGCCTAAGCCTGGTGATGGAAGATGATTGAATTAATATTTGATTAGAGGTGATTTTAATGAAGTTACGCAAACTAATACTTACGAACAATGCCTGCTATAAAGCAGGTAAAACAATAAAACCGAAGGGTATCATGGTTCACTCGACTGGGGCCAACAACCCGTTGCTTAAGCGATATGTTGGACCAGATGACGGTTTGTTAGGAAAGAACCAGTACAACAACCATTGGAATCAAGATAAACCTGGGGGTCGTCAAGTTTGTGTTCATGCCTTTATTGGTAAATTAGCAGATGGCTCTATTGCTACCTATCAAACATTGCCTTGGAATCACCGGGGTTGGCATGCTGGAGGAGATGCGAATAACACGCATATAGGATTTGAGATTTGCGAGGACGGTCTAACCGATACCTCGTATTTTTCTGCTGTTTATAAGGAAGCAGTGGAGCTTTGTGTACATCTTTGCAAACTCTATGGACTTAGTGAGAAGGATATCATCTGTCATAGTGAAGGCTATAAGCAAGGTATAGCCAGTAACCATGCGGATGTGATGCACTGGTTTCCTAAGCATGGCAAGACCATGGATACCTTTAGAGCGGATGTTAAGAAACTTCTAAGCGAAGAAGAAAAATCAGCAGAACCAGTGAAAAAGAAATATTACCGTGTACAAATAGGTGCATACACTGTCAAAGCAAATGCTGAGGCAGAGCTTGCCAAAGCTAAAAAGGCAGGCTTTACGGATGCATTTATTAAGTATGATTAATCAAAAGGGCGAGTTTAAAACGGTGTTTCTTGATTTTCACAAAGTCTCTCAAATAAATTATTAAACAATTAATTTATCTAGCCTGTGGGGGTTCTTCCCTTGCAGGCTCTTTTTTTATGCTCTGATTCAAATTAATTCTTACAAATCCTCAACTTCGACCTGTTCCCACGGCTATTAGGTAGGAGGTGATTCCTAGTGAATCAGCACGAGGATAAAAAAATTACAAAGATTTCAGATGAGATTATAGACAAAAGCGTTGAATTAAAGAAAGTATCACAGGAACAGCTACAGCGTGAGTTTGATTATATCCAGGCAGAAAAGATGCTGAGAAAGATGCTCGGAAAAGGCTTAATAACTGAAATAGAATTCCACAAGATAGACGCACTAAATCGCCAAACTTTCTCCCCTTTTTTAGCAGAGATAATGCCCTGAAATCGTTGATATATAAGGGTTTCAGAGGTAATATGAGACCTACCAAGAAGGAGGTGAGAGGATGAAAAAGATAACGAAAATAGAAGGAAATCTAGCCAACTCTTTTATTAAGCCAAAAACACGAGTAGTTGCCTACTGCCGAGTTTCAACAGATAGTAATGAACAGCTAGTCAGCTTGCAAGCACAAAAGGCCCATTATGAGACCTACATAAAGGCGAATCCAGAATGGGTATATGCAGGCCTATATTATGATGAGGGAATCAGCGGTACGAAAAAGGAAAACCGCTCTGACCTGCTTAGGATGTTATCAGACTGTGAAACTGGGAGAATTGACTTAATCATTACAAAGTCCATCAGCCGATTTGCGAGAAATACTACAGACTGCTTGGAGATGGTTCGAAAACTGATCGACCTTGGGGTTCATATCTATTTTGAGAAGGAAAACATCAATACAGGTTCAATGGAAAGTGAATTGATGCTCTCCATTTTAAGTGGGCTTGCAGAAAGTGAGTCAATTTCCATTTCTGAAAATACTAAATGGGCAATTCAAAGACGATTTCAAAACGGGACCTTTAAAATTTCCTACCCACCATATGGGTATCAAAACATTGACGGTCAGATGATAGTAAACCTCAAGCAGGCTGAAGTTGTGAAGTATATTTTTGCAGAGGTATTATTGGGCAAAGGCACACAGAAAGTTGCAAATGATCTTAATCAAAAGGGTATCCCTTCAAAAAGAGGTGGTCGTTGGACAGCTACTACAATTCGAGGAATTCTGACCAATGAAAAATATACTGGCGATGTTATTTTGCAAAAGACTTATACTGACAGCCATTTTAACAGGCACACCAATTACGGTGAGAAAAATATGTACCTAGTAGAAAACCATCATGAGGCAATTATCAGCCATGAAGATTTTGAAGCTGTGGATGCCGTTCTCAATCAAAGAGCAAAGGAAAAAGGCATCGAAAAGCGCAACTGCAAATATCTAAACCGATATGCTTTCTCTAGCAAAATTATCTGCTCGGAATGTGGCAGTACCTTTAAAAGACGGATTCATTCATCTGGAAGAAAATACATCGCTTGGTGCTGTAGTAAGCATATAAGCAATATAACGGAATGTTCTATGCAGTTCATTCGAGATGAAGATATAAAGACTGCATTTGTCACGATGATGAATAAGCTCATTTTCGGTCAGAAATTCATATTAAGACCACTTTTGAATGGGTTACGTAACCAGAACAATGTAGCAAGTTTTCGCAGAATTGAAGAGTTGGAAACTAAGATTGAAAACAACATGGAGCAGAGTCAGATGCTGACGGGTTTAATGGCCAAAGGGTATCTGGAACCTGCTTTATTTAATAAAGAAAAGAATTCACTGGAAGCAGAAAGAGAAAATCTTCTTGCTGAAAAAGAGCAACTTACTTATTCCGTCAACGGCAATTTTGCAAAAGTTGAAGAAGTTGAGTGTTTGCTTAAGTTTGCCACTAAGTCCAAAATGCTCACAGCCTATGAGGATGAGTTGTTTGAAAGTTATGTAGAGAAGATTATTGTTTTTTCACGAGAGGAAGTTGGATTTGAATTAAAATGTGGCATCACATTGAAGGAAAGGTTGGTGAATTAGATGGGTCACACACCCTATGGATATAGAATTGAAGATGGAAAGGCTGTTGTAGATGATATAGCAGCGGAAAAAGTAAGGGAATTATTTTCAGGGTACTTGGCAGGACTTTCTTTGAAGGATGTTGCTAAAAAAGCTGGGATAGACTGCTACCACGCCACAGCAAGTAAGATGTTGCAAAACAAGCACTACCTTGGCGATGAATTCTACCCTCCAATTATTGATGAGGAGACATTTGAAAAAGCAAGAGTAGAAAAACGAAAACGAGCAGAAAAGCTAGGAAGGATATGGGAACCTAAAGATGAACCGGAAACGGATTATCCTATAAAGTTCAAAGCAAAACCTCTAGTGCAAAAATATGACGATCCATACAAGCAGGCGGAATATGCCTACAGTTTGATAGAAAGCGAGGTGTAAAAAGTGGCAGTGAGTAGGAATGTAACAGTCATTCCGGCAATTCAACGAATCGGAAATAATAAAAATGGTGAAAGCAAACCCAAAATACGAGTGGCTGCTTACTGCCGTGTTTCAACGGATAGTGAGGAGCAAGCTTCAAGTTATGACATTCAGATTGAACATTATACAAATTATATTAAGAAAAACAAGAAATGGGAATTGGCAGGGATTTTTGCGGATGATGGCATCACAGGTACAAATACCAAAAAGCGAGATGAATTCAACCGCATGATTGAAGAGTGTATGGCAGGCAATATCGATATGATCATCACAAAATCTATCAGCCGATTTGCCAGAAATACGTTAGACTGCCTTAAATACATCCGTCAGTTAAAGGATAAAAACATTGCTGTGTTCTTCGAGAAAGAGAATATCAACACCATGGATTCCAAGGGTGAAGTCTTGTTGACCATTATGGCATCCCTTGCCCAACAGGAAAGCCAATCCTTAAGCCAAAACGTAAAGCTAGGTATTCAGTATCGATATCAACAAGGTGAAGTTCAGGTCAACCACAAGCGTTTCCTTGGATACACCAAGGATGAAAACAAGCAGCTAGTGATTGATCCAGAGGGAGCTGAGGTGGTTAAACGGATTTATAGGGAGTACCTTGAGGGGGCGAGCCTTTTACAGATAGCAAGAGGACTAGAAGCAGACGATATTCTAACAGCGGCAGGTAAATCAAAATGGAGGCCAGAAACGCTGAAAAAAATACTACAAAATGAAAAGTACATCGGTGATGCCCTTCTACAAAAAACATATACGGTTGATTTCCTTTCTAAAAAGCGAGTCAAGAATAACGGCATCGTTCCCCAGTATTATGTAGAAAACAGCCATGAGCCTATCATTCCACGCGACCTTTTTATGCAGGTTCAAGAAGAGATGGTTCGAAGAGCAAATCTTCGGGGCGGCAAAGGCGGTAAAAAGAGAGTCTATAGCAGCAAGTATGCTTTATCGAGTATTGTTTACTGCGGTCATTGCGGCGATATTTACCGACGAGTACACTGGAATAACCGAGGTTACAAGTCTATTGTTTGGAGATGCGTCAGCCGTTTGGAGGAAAAAGGGTCTGAATGTACGGCCTCTACCATAAACGAGGAAATATTACAGACAGCAGTGGTCAAGGCTATTAACGAACTTTTGGCTAACAAAGAACCCTTCCTCTCAACGTTACAGAAAAATATAGCCACCGTACTTAATGAAGAAAATGATAATGCCACCGTTGATATTGATGGCAAATTGGAAGAATTGCAACAACAGCTTCTAATCCAAGCAAAGTCCAAGAATGACTATGAAGATGTGGCTGATGAAATTTATCGGCTTCGTGAATTGAAGCAAAATGCACTAGTTGAAAATGCAGAGCGAGAAGGAAAAAGGCAACGAATCGCTGAAATGACTGATTTCTTGAATGAACAATCCTGTGAGTTGGAGGAATATGATGAACAGTTAGTAAGGCGACTTATTGAGAAAGTAACGATATATGAAGATAAGCTCACCGTTGAATTCAAGTCTGGGATTGAGATTGACGAAGAGATATAGAATATTAACCGCCAATTAGGGGCTAGCACCCTTTGGCGGTTAATATTGGATTTTTTTAATTTTAAAGTTGCTTAAAACGACTTGTTGTGTTAAAATATACGCTGATACAAATAAGAATTTAGGAGGAACCGAAACTATGACAGCCTCAATGCGTTTAAGATAAGCTGGCAATAAAAAAAGCAGAATCTATCCCCGATGATAGGCTTTTTTGTTGTGCTTATTTATACGATATTGAGCATTCATTAGTTACGGTGAGGATATAGGTCATTTAACTATACCTTTATTTAACTATGTCTTTATTATGAATGTTTCCATATTGTATGTATGCAGACCAAAAGCCACATTGTGGATTTAGGCCTGCATTTTTTATTGCCTAGAATGCTATTCAAAATAGAAATTCAAGCAAAATAATATGCAGGAGATAATATAAATGGAAAAATACAACAATTGGAAACTTAAGTTTTATACAATATGGGCAGGGCAGGCAGTATCATTAATCACTAGTGCCATCCTGCAAATGGCGATTATTTTTTACCTTACAGAAAAAACAGGATCTGCGATGGTCTTGTCTATGGCTTCACTTGTAGGTTTTTTACCCTATGCGGTCTTTGGACCAGCCATTGGTGTATTAGTGGATCGTCATGATAGGAAGAAGATAATGATTGGTGCTGATTTAATTATCGCAGCAGCTGGGGCCGTGCTAGCTATTGTTGCATTGTATATGGAGTTACCTATCTGGATGGTTATGGTAGTATTGTTTATCCGTAGCATTGGAACAGCTTTTCATACCCCGGCTCTCAATGCGGTTACTCCACTTTTAGTACCAGAAGAACAGCTTACGAAATGTGCAGGCTATAGTCAGTCTTTGCAGTCTATAAGCTATATTGTTAGTCCGGCGGTTGCAGCATTGTTATATTCTGTTTGGGAATTAAATGCTATTATTGCCATCGATGTATTGGGTGCTGTGATTGCGTCTATTACGGTAGCAATTGTACGTATTCCTAAGCTTGGCGATCAAGTGCAAAGTTTAAAACCAAATTTCATAAAAGAAATGAAAGATGGAATTGTCGTACTGAAACAAAACAAAGGATTATTTGCCTTATTACTTTTAGGCACACTATATACATTTGTTTATATGCCAATTAATGCACTATACCCTTTATTCAGTATGGAATATTTTAATGGGACACCGATGCATATTTCTATCACCGAAATTGCGTTTGCCTCTGGTATGCTGGCAGGAGGCTTGATATTAGGAAGATTGGGAAGTTACGAAAAGCGTGTACTATTAATAACGGGTTCATTTTTTATGATGGGAGCTAGTTTAGCCATTGCAGGATTACTTCCTTCAAATGGATTTGTAATGTTTGTAGTCTGCTGTGCAATAATGGGGCTTTCGGTGCCATTTTATAGCGGTGTGCAAACAGCTCTTTTTCAGGAGAAAATTAAGCCTGAATATTTAGGACGTATATTTTCTTTGACCGGAAGTATTATGTCATTCGCTATGCCGCTTGGCTTAATCCTTTCTGGGTTTTTTGCTGATAGAATCGGTGTAAATCATTGGTTTTTACTATCAGGTATTTTAATTATTGGCGTTGCTATCGTTTGCCCGATGATGACCGAGATTAGAAAATTAGATTTAAAACAAAATTCATAGGAGGGACATATTTATGTATTTAATTTTCATGTAATTCTTCCTGCTTAAATCGTAGGGTTTTCCCTGCGTACAAGCAAATGAAAACATGCGATTATAGACAGGAGGAAAATGTTATGGAATTGATATTAAAAGCAAAAGACATTCGTGTGGAATTTAAAGGACGCGATGTTTTAGATATAGACGATTTAGAAGTATATGATTATGACCGTATTGGTTTAGTAGGAGCAAATGGTGCAGGAAAAAGCACTTTATTTAAGGTGATTTTAGGAGAATTAACTCCTCCAGGATGTAAAATGAATCGTCTAGGTGAACTTGCCTATATCCCTCAGTTGGACAAGGTAACCTTGCAAGAGGAAAAAGATTTTGGACTTGTAGGCAAGCTTGGTGTTAATCAATTAGATATTCAGACCATGAGCGGCGGTGAAGAAACAAGGCTTAAAATAGCACAAGCTTTATCGGCACAGGTTCATGGTATTTTAGCGGATGAACCTACCAGTCATTTAGACCGTGAAGGAATTGATTTTCTAATCGGACAGCTAAAATATTTTATAGGTGCACTGTTAGTTATTAGCCATGACCGCTATTTTCTTGATGAGGTAGTAGATAAAATATGGGAACTGAAAGATGGCAAAATCACTGAGTATTGGGGAAACTATTCTGATTATCTTCGCCAAAAAGAGGAAGAACGCAAGAGCCAGTCTGCAGAATACGAACAATTTATTGCGGAACGTGCCCGATTGGAAAGGGCTGCGGAGGAAAAGCGAAAGCAGGCCCGTAAAATAGAAAAAAAGGCAAAAGGTGCTTCAAAGAAAAAAAGTACTGAAGGCGGAGGGCGTTTAGCTCATCAAAAATCAATGGGAAGTAAGGAAAAAAAGATGCATAATGCCGCTAAGTCCCTAGAACATAGGATTGCGGCCTTAGGAAAAGTAGAAGCCCCAGAAGACATTCGTAGGATTCGTTTCAGGCAAAGTAAAGCATTGGAGCTCCACAATCCATATCCTATTGCTGGTACGGAAATTAATAAAATATTTGGAGATAAGGTATTGTTTGAAAATGTATCTTTTCAAATTCCGCTTGGAGCAAAAGTGGCATTAACTGGTAGTAATGGAACCGGAAAAACAACTTTAATCCAAATGATCTTAAACCATGAAGATGGAATTTCTATTTCACCTAAGGCAAAAATAGGTTACTTTGCACAAAATGGTTACAAGTACAACAGTAATCAGAATGTCCTAGAGTTTATGCAGGAGGATTGTGATTACAATGTATCGGAAATTCGTTCAGTGCTAGCATCCATGGGGGTGAAACAGAATGATATTGGAAAAAGCTTATCTGTTTTAAGCGGCGGAGAAATTATTAAATTATTGCTAGCTAAAATGCTTATGGGTAGATATAACATCTTACTAATGGATGAACCGAGCAACTTCCTTGACATACCAAGCTTAGAGGCTTTGGAAATACTAATGAAGGAGTATGCCGGAACTATAGTATTTATCACCCATGACAATCGGCTACTTGATAATGTGGCTAATGTGATTTATGAAATCAAAGATAAGAAATTAAACTTAGTCCGATAATTATTTTACTTTTCTTATTTGACAGATCGTAAGTAGGGCAGTGAAAAAGATTATGGATTTTATCTAAGCGCTAAGTAGTTTAGATCACTAATCAGGGAAAATAAGGCCTTCAAGATGAATTCTGAAGGCCCCCTTTCCATATAAATATACGTAAAGCATAAGGAACATATGGCAAAAAAGGTGTTTCTCAACATGAGATATAGCTTTTGATATTGAAAGGAGTGATTCAGTATGATAGATAATATTATTCAATCAGTGACAGAAAAATTATCCTCTTTGCCTTATATAGAAGGCATCGTATTAGGGGGTTCTCGTGCAAGAGGCACCCATACAGAGGATTCTGATATAGATTTCGGAATCTATTACAATTCAGAGTTATTTGACATTACAGTAATTAATCAACTTGCTACAGAGTTGGATGATGAGAATAGAAGCAACCTTATTGTACCTCCCGGAGCATGGGGTGATTGGATTAATGGCGGCGGATGGTTAGTCATAAACGGATATCATGTGGACTTAATTTTACGTGATATTAAACGGGTGGTACAAATAATCAAAGATACGGAGCAAGGAATTGCTACTGCTAATTATCAGACGGGGCATCCCCATGGATATATAAGTGCTATGTATCGAGGAGAATTAGCGATTAGCAAAATACTATATGCTAATGATGAAAACTTTTATGAGTTTAAAAAGCAAGCAGAACGTTATCCAACCGCTTTGCAGAAAGGATTAACTGAATTTTTTATGTTTGAGGCAGGTTTCTCTTTAATGTTTGCTGAGAACAATATAGATAAAGACGATGTATCCTATGTTTGCGGGCATTGCTTTCGAAGCATATCTTCCCTTAATCAAGTCTTATTTGCAGTAAATAAAGAATACTGTATAAATGAAAAAAAGGCTGTTAAGATGATCGAGGATTTTAAGATCAAGCCAAGCGATTACAAGGAAAGGGTCGATAAGGTTATTTCCTTAATATCAACTAATGTAGATTGTACAAGAAAAGGAATAGAGATTCTTCAAAGACTAGTAAATGAGGTTGAATACCTGAAAGGAGCCCATATTCAATGACGGGGCCAGATAAGAAAAAGCTTTATCCGAATGAAAATATAAAGACGGTTTGCTATATAAGTAATCTACCTAAAAGACCAAATGTTGAGATTGGTGAATACACTTATTACAGCGACAATAATAAATCTCCTGAGAAATTTTATGATAATATAGAGCACCACTACGAATTTCTTGGAGATAAACTCATTATAGGCAAGTTCTGTGCAATTGCAGCGGGTGTTAAGTTTATCATGAATGGTGCAAATCATAGAATGGATGGAATTACAACCTATCCCTTTAATATCTTTGGCTGTGGATGGGAAAAAGTGACTCCTACAATAGAACAACTTCCTTTTAAGGGTGACACAGTGATTGGCAATGATGTGTGGATAGGTCAAAATGTAACCATAATGCCAGGTGTTAAAATTGGAGATGGTGCGATTATTGCTGCTAACTCAACAGTAGTAAAAAGTGTTGAACCCTATTCAATATATGGTGGGAATCCAGCTAAGTTTATCAAAAAACGCTTTAGTGACGAAAAGATTGAATTCTTGCTAAAGCTTCAATGGTGGAATTGGAGCGAAGAGGAAATATTTAATAATCTTGAAATGTTAACATCCGAAGCAGGGTTAGAGCAATTAATGAATAAACAAATGTAAACTAAAGGGTTTCCCGAATAAGGTGAGTCGACTACATTGTGCACAGATTGTCGGATGGGTAAATGCATCCTCTGATAATATTGATGATGAAAGGAGGTTGTTTGATGGATTCTTTAAGAAGTATGAATAATGCATTGGCATATATTGAAGAGCACTTAACAGAGGAAATTGATTATAGTGAAGTATCTAAAATCGCTTATTGTTCAGAGTATCATTTCAAGCGGATGTTTTCTTTTTTAGCAGGCATAAGTTTATCAGAATATATTCGGAGAAGAAGACTGACGTTGGCTGCACTTGATCTGAAAGATAGGGATTTGAGAATAATTGATGTAGCCGTCAAATATGGCTATAATTCGGCTGATTCATTTTCCCGTGCTTTTCATTCCCTGCATGGCATTCTCCCTTCTGAGGCAAGGAGTGAGAATACACAATTAAAAGCTTATCCTCGAATGACCTTTCAATTATCAATTAAAGGAGGATGCGAAATGAACTATCGTATTGTTGAGAAAGGACCTTTTAAGTTAGTAGGATTTAAGAAGAGAGTTCCAATTATTTTTAAAGGTGTCAATCCAGAGATTGCAAAAATGACTGAACTTTTAACCACGGATGTTATTAAACAATTAAAAGCAATTTCAAATGTAGAACCAACAGGTATTATTAGTGCTTCCACTAATTTCTCGGAAGGAAGAATGGAAGAAAGAGGAGAACTAGATCATTACATCGGTGTAGCAACTTCAAGTGATGAAACAGCAGAATTTGATGTATTAAAAATTGATGCTAGTACTTGGGCTGTATTTGAATCGATTGGACCATTCCCGGAAACACTTCAAAATGTGTGGGGTAGGATATATTCAGAGTGGTTTCCATCATCAGGATACGAGGCGGTTGAAGGTCCTGAAATTTTATGGAGTGAGAGTCCAGACACTGGGAATCCTAAGTATAGAAGCGAAATTTGGATTCCAGTAAAGAAAAAAGACTATTAATTACATCAATGTTTACGAAAAGGGCGCTCCTATTAAGAGTGCCCTTTTCGTAAACGGTACGATTGGTGAATGTTTGGCGTAGCTAATTTCGGGTTGTGCTAGGCACCCCCGAAACAATAAAAGCTTAACTTCACTGATAATATACTCTTCCTCACTTTAATTATAACATATACAAAATTGCAAATATAGACTGTTCGTTCTGAATTTCAACTGCTATACTTCGATAGTATATTAGTGAGATTTGTTGGGGGATTTGGGATAGTGATTATTTTGGTCTGCTTCATTAATCGACGAATTGGCAAAAGGCAAGCCAATGGAGAAGATCTTGAGCAGTTGAAGTTCTGGATATACTCATCATAACATTCAATTAATTTGGAGGTAAGATTAGATGAATAAAAAATTTGATCCAAATAACGTTATTATTAAAATCTGCATGAGTGGGATGGGATTGGAGGACTGTGGAAACAGTGAGGGTGCGATTGCGATGTTTCATAAAGCATGGCACGAAGCAACGGATGACTATGAAAGATTTATCGCAGCTTATCATTTAGCTCGTATACAAGAAAATATTACAGATAAATTAAAATGGATGGAAACATCCTTACAGTGTGCACAAAATATAGATGATGATAACGTTAAGAGTGCTTACTCCACGTTGTATATAAACATTGCCAACTGTTATGAGGAGTTGGGTGATTCTGAACAGGCAACTAGAAATTATGAATTGGCCAAATCATATAATGGTGCACTAACAGATAAAGGCCCATTTTACCATGGGACAAAGGCAGATTTGAAAGTTGGTGATTTTCTGATAGCGGGTGGAAATTCAAATTACAAACCTGGGCTTAAAATGAACCATATTTATTTCACTGCTAATGTCAATGGGGCAGGTCTTGCAGCAGCATTAGCAAAAGGAAAAGGAAGAGAACGCGTTTATATAGTAGAACCTACAGGTGAATTTGAAAACGACCCAAATGTTACTGACAAAAAGTTCCCTGGTAACTTAACGCGTTCTTATCGCTCACAAGAACCTTTAAAAATTATTGGTGAAGAAACAGAGTGGACGAAACCGACAGCTACTAAGCGACGAGAATGGCATGAAAATTTAGCTAAAAACAAAGGCGATATTATTAACTAAACACATTTAATGGTGTGATAGTTGAAGGTCGATATGTTCCCGCCTACCGATAGTGCCAAAAACGTAGTGGATATGTTTCCGAGAACGGATACGCTCAAATGACATTCATTCTGTCCTCTCGAGCCACGTTGAAGCGGTCGCGCAGCTAATTTTAAAAGAAGGCAACTAACCCTTATGGGCGTTGCCTTTTTACGTTTCTCGTAAAGGACTGACGAAGTTGTACTTAATATGGACACTGCTATCATGAGTACATGTGATCTTCTCAACTAAAGAATGAAGTATCCGCGGTGTTAATTTTTTTAATGTAAGAACAACTTTTAATTTCTTTCCGATGTGTAGAGCGTAATTTTCGTCATTGCATTCCTGTACTTTTTCCTCTAATTGAGTTTTCTTAATTTATAGAGCTTTAATCTTGTTATCAGTTATTTCTCTGTAATCAACTAATTCTTCTTTTGTAATGACATTTTCGGTAAACAGATTGACGTAATCTAGTTTCTTATCTTGTAATGCCTCGATTTCCGTAAATTAGATTTGATCACCACAAAATTCACTACTGTCTCTATTTGCCTTTGTCATTTCCCGCAACTGTAGCATTTAGTAACAGCTTGACGAACTAAGAATTTTTCAAAAATTCAAGATGTATCACTTCCTTTCAAACTTTTTTAATACATTTAACGGTAATATTGCGCTGAATTTTTATAATATTGTAAATTATAAACTTTTTCAAATCACCCCTGTCCAATATAATTGCAAGGGGAGAGTGATAGTATATGAGATTTGAAGATGTAAAAGTAGGAGTGTTGGTAAAGTATTGGGACCATGAATACAAGAAGTTTTTTGTGGCTGAAGTCATTGATACAGGATGGGGAATCGGAGAGCATGATGAAGAATTCCCTTATGTGTTAATTGATGATCCGATGATACCCGGACATATCATTTCCATGGCTCCAGGACATTTTGAAGCCTATGAGACAAAAGTTCGGTTAACTCATTGCTGGAATTGCAAAATGAATTTGAGCTCAAAGTCCATGGAATTATGTGGGGATTGCAATGGGATCAAATGTCCACGCTGCAAAGCGTGTTTGTGCCATTAATATACAAATCTGTCATTTAATTTTCAGAACTAGGTGATTTTACCTAGTTCTATTTTCGTGTTATACTAAATCTAGTAAACTATAAAGAGGGGAAAAGGTATGAAAAAAGTAGTAGGGTTTGCAAAGAAACGATGGAAGTATATTTTAGTAGCGATTGTTGCTCTTATTCTTGGTTCTGCAGGGGGGCCATCACAAAGTGATGTAGACGCGGCTGTAGAAAAGAGTGATAAATTAAATAAGCAAGTAGAAGAACTTAAAACGAAAAACACGGAATCGGAAACAAAGATTGCCGAACTGGAAGCAAAAGTGAAAGAAGCTGAACCGTTCTTTAAATTGCAAGAGGAAGAACGCAAAGCTAAAGAAGCGGAAGCGAAAGCTGCTGAAGAACAGCGTTTAGCTGAAGAAAAAGCGAAAAAAGAAGCAGAGGAAGCAGCTAAAGCAAAAGCTGAAGCAGAAGAAAAAGCAAAAGCGGAAGCAAAAGAAAAACAAGGATATGAGACTGGTATTACCTATGACCAATTAGCAAGAACACCAGATGATTTTATGTTTGAAAAAGTAAAGTTTAAAGGTAAAGTGGTTCAAGTGATGGAAGGGGATGGAGTCACCCAAATTCGTTTAGCAGTAAATGATAATTACGATACGATTTTGTTTGGCGAATATGACTCTTCTGTTGTTAGTTCAAGAATATTGGAAGATGATATGATTACGATTTACGGTTCATCTACAGGATTAATCACTTATGAATCTACAATGGGTGGGAATATCTCCATCCCAGGTGTATTAATTGAAAAAATCGACCAATAAAAGTTTGAGACCAAGGTACTAACGGGCTTGGTCTTTTTTTGTGCGTATTTAATTGAGATTCGTTCTTTGCATTTTCGTATCAGATGGTTACTTTTCTAAAGAGTAAATTTTAGAGTAAGTAGCCTTATGCAATTTAAGATTCAATCCGAAGTATCGTATTAACTATCAAGGAATTTAAGTGGCCATCTATGTGCATTTCTGCGTTACCTAGTAGTGTTAACTAACATATGTAGGTTTCTTGACCGGGTGGGTATATAATTTTAGGTATTGTGGGTTATTGACTAAGTTCCCACCCCTGCCACTAGAATCGCAGGATTCTGGATAGAGGAAGTGGTATTTTATATCAAAGATTATATACTTTAGTGCAAAGCTGGGAACCGCTGATGCTGCTGTTTCATACCTGAATTACTTAAACCCGTCATTTGCTTAAATTAAAGGGCCTGACCCCCATCGTACTAAAGCGTTAGCGCACTGGGGGTCATGCCCAGCTTTTCCAGCTTTTCCATGAAATAATGCTTCACCACAGAAAATATTGAAAATATCGTTCTTACATGGTAGTTGAATAAACTAAGTCATTTCTTCTTATAAATATAACGATACCCAAGATATATAATCAATATAGCAATAAAAGTAACAATCAAGTTTTCCACATTAGCACAACCTATTATTTTGACACAGATTAAAGGTTCCTCTGGTTTATTAAGTATTGTTAAAAGCAAATATACTTACCTCCCTACAAAGGGATTTTTTACATATATATTCACCTAATCTCAATCCCATTCAATTTTGCATTATTTATCTACTCTGCTCCGATAATACAATTACTTCTAAAAAAAGGCACTTCTCCTCCTTTAAGGAAAGCACCCTTTAGCAAGGTTCCATTATTTCTCTATCAATACGATATTCTTTGCAAGTGGCATTGCCTTTCTCTCTTCTTCACTTGAATTCTCGCTAATTGGTGAATCCCAAATAGCAACCTTATTTCCAATTTCAAACTCACCATCAATATTTACATCATTTATTTGTACCCAAGAACCATTATCTTTTGTTGTACCATTTAAGGCTTCTTCCTTTGAGATATTTTCTACAACTTGAATAACATCTTTTTCTTCATTTATATCTGTTATATAACCGATTATTAAAGGTTCATATGAAACTATTTGTGTTTTTGGATAAGGTTTTGTACACCCTGAAACAAAAATAAAAGTCAACAAGATTAAAAAAATTTATTTTTTATTTTCATAATTATATCCCCCTGGAAAATTACATTTATTAAACTTAACCGTACCCGTTAGCTTAATTAGAACACCGAGATAGAATAAACAGTCCTATGGCAACAATGACTAAGGTAATAATCTTTGTTAGACACCCACCTTTTGTAATTGCACTTGGGTCACCAACCATTGAACGGTTAAAGGAATCAGATAAATTGCTCATCGGATTTCTTTTCCATTCTTTTTCTCGTAATTTTTCTCCGTCTTTCTCCAATTACTATCTCTCCCTGTAAATTGAAACTCTTATCCTACCAGACTTAAATGAACAAGATTTAATCACAGCAAAATGTTTTATACTTTAACTATCCTGTACGGTTAGTGTAATTAGCCTCTTTACTAATTTTACCATAAAGTAACTTGAAGAAAATCTAAAAGCAGAGCAATTCAAAACTGTATTCGCACTACTATATATAGAGGATGTCAAAGTTTTTTGAGATTGTTTTTATACGCCATACAGATAAAAAATTAAAATTGTGGAATATTACATAATAAACATGAAAAGGCGTGATGTGTAAATGAGGTTATCTTTGGTTGCGATTGTAGCAACTTTCTTTGTATTAACGGGTTTTTCCCATCAAGAGGATTTAGAGATTGTCAAAGTGAATACTACTATTAATGAGGCACAAAAGATCATTACCTACGACTTTAAAATTCGTAACAATGGGAAAAGTAATATTGGTGATGGTTTTGATTATCCAGGCTACCATTTTGGAGGAATGGAAGTGGTTGTTGTTCCAGATAAGGAATTAGAAGGGCTTATGAAAATGTTGACAAACACAAAGTATAAGAAAATGGAGAGTGCAGGTTTTGGTGGACAAGGCTCTATCTACCCAAATCAGGTAGCAGATTTTCACGCATCTTATTATTATAGGAATACAACAGACAGTAAACTGTTAAAAAAGAAAGCGTTGAATGGAAAAGTAATTATCTTAGAAGGAACAAATGTTATTGCAGAACTACCATTAAATTAATTCCAAATGGCTATTACCCATAAAGTAATAGCCATTATTATTTCAGATTAAATAATCTGTTAATACAATACCGTTCATATAAATATGAATACTCCTTCTTACAATATCGACCCATTACAATAAGAGTATTGAGTATTGAAGCTATTGCCCACCATTAGTGTATCTATTATCTCCCATCAAATAGTTTGAACTATCCCCAGGCTTAGCATTGGGATTGGTAGGGATATGAGGGTTGTTATTGTTTTTCTTTCGCATGAAATCGATTATTAAAGAAAGTCCCAAAATACCGAGAATAAAGGCAATAAAAAACCAAATTATATTCAATTAAAAACACCCCCTCACTTAAATTTTATTCAGTTAAATCCATTTGTAACTATTGTTTAGAATGGTGGTGGGGGAGGAGGATTATTTCTATGATCATATGGATTTTCTTTAATATCTTTCCGTATTTTTTTTGAGGTAGATGAAGAAAGATTGAACAATATGATGGGGATTACAATGAAAATAAGCAATACTACCCAACTATCAAGAAGCCAATTTAACAATTTGACACCCCCTTTTTATAGGGTATGTCGAAATACAAACGATATTTCCAATTATTGTTATGAATAATAATGATTCCTCACTTTGGAAGCATTGCACTCAAAAGTTCAAGAACATACAGAACCCTAATTGCATTAACTATTTCATTATTGATTAAAATAAGAGAAAAATATGAGGTTGGTGAGATTCTTATATGAAAAAACTCATTTTTATCGTTATGGCATGTTTGCTTCTTGTGCCATATACACCAGTTAAAGCAGAAACCGTAAATACCAATGAAATACAATTGCGTGACGATCTTATTTTCATTTTGCTTTATCCCTTAATTCAGGAAGAATTGAAGAAACAATATGGTGAAATCAAACAAAATGATTGTGCAAATATAACCCAAATTAAGAAGTCAAGGCAAGGTAGTTACATGTTTGAAGTAACAGTACAAGTTATCACTTTTGAGGGTGCTCACAATCCACCAAATGATTTAGTGACCATTACATTTACCAATAGTGATTATCAAGGTTGGCAAGTTATTGAATTCAAGAGTAAAAGATTAAAGAAAAATGAAAAGCATGAGTGTAAACAACCTTTGTAAATAGGTTGTTTTTTTGATGGCTATTCTTCTACAAAATTGTCTTTGGTTAAACGACAATTATTAAAATGAAGAATTTAAGAAAAGCTGACTGTGTAAAGAATTCTGTTGCGAGCGGTTTAGGGGAGGGAATAAATCAATGTAGCATTATATCACCACTGTTTTATAATATATATATTAGGTATTAAAATATTTATTTATACAATATATAGGGTTTAGTCAGTGATTAGGTTTATAAAGTACAACAGACCTTCTGATAGAATAGATTGATTAACAGGTTGGGAAATGCCTGTCAGAATAGAAATGTGTATAGGATGTGGAAATAAGAAACGAATGGAGAAGAATGGTGAAAAGAAAGGCTTATAGTTTAACAGAAATCGGTAAATTAACTACTAAAGAAATTATTTCATTTATTATAATCTTTTTGGCGGGGCCAATATTACTATTTCTTTCGAATAATATTATTCGCTTTATATCATTTGGACTGCTAATAACAGGAGTTCTTTATTTAATTTTCAGTTTTAAAAAATATAGGGTAATTAGAAATTATCCATATAATTATTCGACTTTACTCTCACTACTTCTTTTTTCCTTTGTAATAATTTGTTTACTCTCATTCATAAACAGGCCTGTTATTTTTAGTTATGGACTGATTATTGCACTGTATGCTTATTTGTATATTAGTGGATTATTATTTTACTATCTTTTAAATTTTATTTTCATTATTGGTTTAAAGAGAATGTTTCCCGAAGAAGGAAAAGTGGAAGTAGATAAAGCAGATGTAATAAGTCTCAGGAAATTGTCTAAATATATAGATCTTGATAAGCAAAAATTATATTTTAGTTTGGTAATTATAAATGTAATGGTTTACCTATTAATAGTTCTGTTTGGAATGTTGTTTTTAATTAAACACGTTGAAACTGAAGGTATCGGATTATTTGATGTATTCTCTTCTTGGGTAAGACAACAAGATTTTGTTACTCTTTTTAACGGGATAAGTTTACTTTCATTAATGATTGCAGTCTATACAATTACTTTCCCTGTACAAAGAAGGATTATAAATGAAGCAAAAAACAAGTACAAAGAAAGGTATAAAGAATTTTTATAAATTTGTTAAATTCTCCTTTATGTTAATAAGTAAAAAATCTGATTGGAGTTGAATGTCATGAAACTGGAACAAGCAAGGCAAACAATTGAGAAACTACAACATTTCGTAGAGTTAACCGAAGGTTATGTAGCTGATACTTTTGAAACTAAATGTATTAAAGAATATGCCATCCATGGTAATGTATCAACTGTAGCAAAAATAATGAACGATTTAGGTTATAAAATTGGTAACAGAAAAGTTGACTCTAATGATGTTTCAACGGTAATAAAGAGTAAACCGTCAGATCAGTTACATGAAATTGTCCAAAAGTTTTTCAAACAAAATGTAAAAAGGAATCCTTATTTATAAGCGATTTTATATATATGTAATGGTGAAAAGGAGCCTTTTCACCATTATATAGTTTACTCTGGTTTGTCTTTCCTAAATTCACAACAGTTACGTATAAACAAACAAGCCTATCAAATTCCTTTTATAGTTTGATAGGCTTGTTTCCTTCGTAATTTTTCTCGTTCACCTTACAAAATAAAAGTGATAATAGAAAAGCATTCGCTTTGTTATAGGAAAACATACTAAATTTATTGCAATTTTTTTACGGGATATCTCTTTTTTCGTATCCATCTAATTTAGGTGTAAATAGTTTGGTATCAATTGGTATATTAATATGGAGTTCTTTTGTGTGTAAATAATTTACTACCTCATTATTGTTATTATACGTCTCGTATTTTAAGAGAATTCCAGTATCTTTATCTATCCAGAATCGAAAAGTATTTGAACTTTGTTTCTCCGAAGCATATTCGTTTAAAACGCCTTTTATTACAATAGTATTATGATTAAGGACTTCTTCGTTTTGGTTTTCAATTTCCCAGTTTGAAAATTCTTTTAAATAATTCAATGTAATTTCTCTTGGAAACAAAGAACTTCGAGCAATTGGTGGTGAACCCTTATATTTAATCTCTCTATATGTTTTAGAAATAGAGTCTAAATTCCACATCTTATCTTCTTTATAGTAGGTTGTATTAACCACTTCAGAATTATCTTCGACAAATGATTCTATGGCATAGCCACCAACAATTGAATCACCACTTAATGCATATTGAATATTAAAAGTTTGTGCTTCTCCATTGGCATATTCATAGTGTTCATTAAATTCACCCTTGGCGGTTTCAAATTTATTTGAACTTAAGAGTTTTTTGTATATATCATCTTTTGTCATTTCCTTATAGTTCTCTTCTTGGGGAGAAGGAGAAATAACTGTATTTTGTGGAAATTCTTTCGTACTTGGATTTATTTGTTTTGAACTGTGGTTATCATTTAAAGGCTTTACTTCACCCTTATTTAGTAGATCATCAATACCAGAAATATAGTAAGTGCCAATTAAAAGAATAGACGTAATAAAAGCAGTTGCAAAAAGGTGAATTCTTTTATTAATTTTATTTGTAGCCTTTGACCTTAAAGTATTAGTATGAATGGTATTCAGCACAGACTTTTTGTGATCATCAGTAAAACGAATATCTTTTTCTATAATAATGGTCTCATTTAAAATGTTTTTCAAATCATTTAATTTATCTTCCATCCCAATCACCTCCTATGTGCGTTTTTCTCAGTTGAATCCTTGCTCGATGTAATCTTGTTTTTATTGTATTTTCATTACACTCTATTAAATTTGATATCTCCTCGATACTAAGATCTTCATAATAAAATAGGATAATAACTTCTCTTAATTTTATTGGAAGTGACATGACACTTTCAGAAAGTAGCTCATTCTCTTCTTTTTCTATACTCTTTAATTCTGGTGAGTTTTTAGGATTATCCTTTTTGTAAAATATAAAATCAGTAAAAATAAGGTGTTTAAATGACCAACTCCTTAATACATCCTTACATTTATTAATTGTTATACGATAAATCCATGTCTTATATGAAGATTCGTTTCTGAACGTATCCAATCTTTCATAACATTTTATAAATACCTCCTGAGCAATATCTTCTGCAACTTCCTTTTGTTTAACATATGTATAAGCGAGGGCAATAACTTGTTGACCATAGTTATCCATTAGCCAATTAATCTTAGTATCATTGTCCATATATTCAATTGTTTCATGTTTCCTTTCCTTTTCAATCATAAGTTCCATTCCCTTTTTTATTATTTAGACGATACAGTGTATCTTTAGGTTCTGTGAAGAACGAAAAAAATTATCTCGATCTAATACAATTGAATTCTGATAAAAAATAAGTATTTCAAAATAGTAGTAAACTACTTCAAGTAGGTGTAGGGATATTCCTATATATAGTTATCTATTGGGTACAATTGAATTTTGATAATTAGGAACCTTTATCTAATTAATTTGCTCTTTATGATAATCTTATCTAATCTTTAAAGTTTCTGAAATTTATTAAATTAAATTTAATATTCCGTTAATTGGGTTATAATGGAATTAAGATTTATTTTGCCGAATTGAAGGTGGTTGGTATGAAAAGGTTATCAGTAGTAAGTGCATATCTTAATGTCCTTTAAAATCATAGTATAGATACGGAAAATTAAATTGAAAATTAATAGAATGGAAAAACAGAAAAATTAACAATAGTTAATTGTATAGGTGGAGCAAAGAAGAAAATGGGTGGATGATTTTGAGAAATTAAACCATTCATTGATTTACCATATCGCATAAGGTAAGGGGGATCAATATGAGTAGTCCCAAGGCATATGGCACTTTTATAAAAAGGGGAAGAAATTATTACAGAACTTCAGCCTTTATTCAGTGGGGAGATTCAGAAAAGTCCATTGGTGCTTGTCTATTGCTAGGCCAGTGGGCCTGACCCCCATCATACTAAAGCGTTAGCGGATTGGGGGTCAGGCCCTTCTTTTTGATATATTAGTTGAACCGTACCACAAATAGGTGCGGTTTTTTGCTGCAATTATTAAAATAATCATTGTAAGAATCGTTTCAAAAAAGAAATGAACTTAATATAATGAAATAACAATAGCCCAACTAGTAATAATCTGTACTAATTAGGCTATTTTTGCAAACATCGATTTCAAACAAACTTTTGTTTAACAGTCTATCTATACCAAATACTTTTCAATTCAATCAATCGTTTGATTGAATTAATTCCGAGATACAAAGAGGATTATTTTCTAAACTGTTATTTTATTGATTAAAGCATAAGTTTGGTAAATTCCTTTATTAACTGGCAATTTTCTTAATTTGGATAGTGATGTCATTATCGTAAATATTTGCTAGTTTAGTCAAAAGGCGATGGAAGGAAAACAAAATATTCAAATTTGTTCTCCTTATAAATAATTAAGTTAAGACTAGTTCATTAACGTTTTCAACAGTAAAATTATCGCTTTCTAGAATAAAAACTTTAATATCTTTTCTTCTATGTTCATTTTTCTTAATAAAAAGTTTAAGAAATTCAAAATCATGTGTGGAGAATAATAATTGTTTATTAATATCGGAAAGAACATCACAAATTGAAAATTGATTAACATCATCCATATTTTGAATAGGGTCGTCAATTGCCACAAAATCTAATTTACTAATCATTTGTGCTTGGTTTACAGCAAGGAAAATTGATATAGCTAATACATTTAATTGTCCTGAACTCATTGAATATTGAACATTTGACAGTTTTAAATTTTTACCACTTCTATCATCATATGACATGATGATCTCTAGCTCTTCCTGTTGTTTAGATTCAAAGATAACTTTGTTTGTTAACGGCATTGGATTTAAGTAACTAAAGTATTTTTGAATGCTTGAATTAGGTTTATTTAGAAAATAAGTAGCTTTTTCTCCAAGTCTTTCATAACTCCCAGTTCGTATTCTTTCTAAACTATCTAGTTTATCTGTTAAAATTTTTATTTTATCTTGTAGTTCTTCTTTTTTTATTTCGTTTAGTTTAACTTTTTTACTAATTTTTTCATTTTCTGAGATTTTCTTTGCAAAGCTGGTAGCGCTTCTTACTTTTTCATATAGCAATTTCAAACTGTCTATTGAATTTTTAACATCTTTGTAATGCTCATCTATTTTTAAATTACTAGTTGTCCCTTCTGTTAAATCCTGCCAAAGCTGTTGCTGTTTAATATAATCTTCATAGAGAAGCTCAGTTTTTTTAATTTCATCATTATTATTATCTATAAATAATTTTAGTCTTCTTATATAGCGATTATAATAATTTAATTTCTTTTTTAGATGTTGTTCTAACTCTTTTTCATATGAATCTATACCAAGGGAGGAAAATTCAGCCTGTTTCTTTATTAGCTTTTCTTGTTCAATTAAGGTATTTTTGAGCCCCATGTATAAATCAATTGCATTAGAACATCGGTCATTTAAAGATAATAACTTTCCCTTATCCAATCTAAATAAGTAATTTGAGAAATAGGAGGATTTCCTTATATTTGAAATTTGTTTTTTGACTCTTTCTAAGTTGCGTTTAATATTATTTATTTCATTTTTGAAAATATCTCGTCTTTTCTCAAGGGTCTCCTTGCTTTTTTGAAAGCGATCTTTTTTCTTAACATAATTTGAAATAGTTTGCGATTGTTGAGAAATTAATTCTAAATTGGCTTGTATATTATTATATACTTTGCTATTTAGTGAATCGTTTTTACTTGAACATACCGGACACTCATTTTTATTATTATCAATAATATACCTGTAAATTGCTTCAATGCTTTTATTTAAATTTAACAAAGAGTGGTCTTCGTCTTTTATAGTTAGATAATCTTCTAAGTGATTAATAATTTTCTCTCTTTTTTTGATTTTATGATTAATCTGTTCTAATTTTTCTTCTTTTAATAAAATATCTTTTGGAAATTTTTCAACATTTAATAAAAGATTGTTATATTCTTCGGATGTTCTGTTTATATAGTCCAATTTTAATTGAAGATTTTGTCGTTTTGATAAAATATGGTTAATGTAGGAAACAGAGCGTTTTTCATCCGAAAGATACAGTGATAAATATTTCTCGTTTTTATATATTAAATCATTCAGAGTTTTCATTTCTTGAATCGATTGCTTTTCAATATTTAATTTATCCATCTTTTTTTGAGTTTCCGTTTTATTAAGTTCAAATTGTTCGATGGAGTTTTTGGCCTTTCCGAATATAGTTTTTAAGTAATTTATTTCTTGTTTGATGGCCTCAGTTTTTGAAACTAAATCTGAATAAAATGTATTCTTCTGAGGTAAAAGTTTTAAGATTAACTTATACTTTCTTTCTAATTCAAATTTCTCTTTCTTTAATGATTCTGATAGCATTTGTAATTGTTTCTCAATATCGCCTGAACCGACTTCTATGTTTAATTCAAGAAATAATTTATTGACATTTAGAATGTCAACTTCTTGGTAATCATTACTATCATTTGAAATTAATTTATCGTAATATTCAATATCTTTTTCATGTCGAGTTATTTCTTTATTTAATGCTTCAGAAAATTGTTTGATATTTTCTAAAAAATATATCATTTGTTTAAATCCCATAATATCTGCTAACGATTTAAAACGATCTTTAGGATTATCACGAAGAATAAAATCTGTAATTTGGTCCTGAGATAAAATATGCGATTGTTTAATTAAACGATTTGTATATTCTGATGTGTTTCCAGTATGTTTTCTCTTGAGGTAATTTTCTACGTTTGTCTGTCCACGGACTATAATTTCATCTGATTCATTCTGTATTGTAACATTTTCATTTTTAAATTCGTTATTTTCTTTTCTGAAATATCTACATAGTTTTTTGCTACCAAACGATAAAGTTACTGAGCAAGTCGAATCTTCTTCAAGTAGGTGATTATATATAATACTTTTATCAATCTTAGAAGAATCATTTTTGGAAAAACGACTGATATTTCCTGTCATGCACCACTCAATTGCATCAAAAAATGAGCTTTTACCAAAGCCATTTTCTCCATAAATAATACAGATACTATTATTTAAATTAAAACTGTGTTTACCTTTATAATTTCTAAAATTTTCAATCTCAAGATTTTCAATCCGCATTGGATATATCCTCCAATCCTAAGTAATCTATCATACCTAACCTAACTTCTTCTTTTTTCAACTTTCTAATTGTGCCGTCGTTTTTCATTAAAAATTTGATAAGGTCACCAATCTCTTCATTTTCATTTTCTAAAAGCTGCAAAGCTATATGAAAGGGATCATCGATCCCTTCAATTTTTCTTGTATCAGTATAGGGAATCCTCTCAAGGTCCGTTAAGTCCTGAATAACATACTTTCTTAGGCCGCGGGAATCTCTTTCTATTGTATATGGAGAACTACCTTTGAATTCTGTGCCAAGACACACTAAAAAATATGTATTCCAGATATTACGATTTAATTTTTTAATTTTATTGCGTACTTCAACAGCATCAAGAATAATTTGTTCTTGCGAAACATCCCCATTATATTCCTTTAATATAAATCCTACTGGTTCTTTATAGCAGTAAACCAAATTGGGATGAAATATATCAGAAAATAGAACATCGAACCCAATTGAAACTAACTTGTCTAATGTTTTAGCATACGTCATTACATGCACCTTCTATCATGATAGGATTGTTTTCCACTTTGACTTAATTTGACTTTTATATTCTTCATATTCTTTTATTCTTCTTATTCCTCGGTAATCTTTTGTTAATTCCTTTCCTGGAACTATGGACCAGTTTGCGTCTACTTCGTTGTGTGATGTTTCTCTATTAAGACCAGTAACAACAGGTTTAAAGTATTCATTGAAATCTAATCTTTCAATTTCCTCAAAATCATCTTCAAAATAATCACCTTGAAATATTGTATAATGAGATTGAAATAACATTTGAATTTTTTCTTCTTCTGTTGCGCTTAAAATAATTCCCATAAGTTTTTCTATACCTTCTTCTTTACTTTGGTCAAATTCCAGTCCAAGAGTAGATATATGAGCGTTTTCTACTTCTTTAACAAAGAGTGTTTTATAATTCGGTGAAATAAAAATCTTTTTCTCATAAATAATCTTTAGCATGAATAAAGTTTTCAAAATGTCTATAAGTATATCTTTTTTTAGGTGAGTTGACATTTTTCTAACGTTACTAGAATATTCTCTTCCTTCCATATAGCGGTTTATAATTTCTATCATAGAAATACCATTAGAAGCCCATTCTTTTAATTCAATGCCAAATGTATCTAATTCATCGCATACTTTTTGTTTTATAGGAGTAGGTAATCTATTAAAATCTTCGGTAATACGCTCTATAGACTCTTCAATCAATTGATTGCTATTAAAATCTCTATAGAAAGGATCAAGTTCATTTGCTGCCCGTTCAGTTAAAATTTTTCTGTATAGTTCACCATCATCGTATGTAATGAAAAGTATCGAACTATCATTAGAATGGTTACACCTTGAACTGAGTTCTCCAATTAAATAATCAATTGTTTCTCGAGAGACACCAACTGCTTTGCCTATTACTCTTCCTAGTTTAGATGAGATTAAATCAATAAAATCCTCTAGTTTTTGGGGATTTATAGTAATAGGGTTAATAGAGAATCGGGAAAGTAAATCTTTTTCTGATTCACCATAAGTATCTAAAAAATTTATCTCTACTTTATTAATAAGAGTTTTGTTTTCGGTGATTTTTTCCAATAAATGGTCGTCCTCATTAATTGTGCGATTAAAGGACTCATTATATAAATAATGTTCCATTTTTACTGTGGGAGAGTTTTTTATATAAAAGTTTGTAACTAATTCAAACTGAGTATTTATGTTGCTGTGCTTTGGAAAGAATTTGGCCATATAAAAAAGTTTCTGTATCCAATCTGAATATAAGTTGGTTTTAGTTACTTCTATAGAAGATTCTCTGTCCTGTAAGACTTTTGATTTTACTTGTACAAATCTAATATCGGTTGAATTACCTACTATAAGATCTTGATGTAATTCAATAGCAACGAAATTCCATTTACCCTCAAGCAAATCAACCAAATAATATAGTGTAACAAGTAGCTGGAAATAGAAACCGGTCATGGCATTAAGTCCTCCCGTGTCAGCTGGAGGTTCACTGTTTAATTTGCGTATAATTTCTGCAATTTCTTCTGCATTTTTATCTTTAATATAGTCGTTGATAAATATCTGTTTGTCTTCGTCTGTATTTAATTTCCGTCCTTCTATCAAGGCATTAGTAATCTCTGGTTCATTCATGCGATATCCCCTCATATAATATTTAAATAGATTATTTTTTCTCGTAGAAAAATTTAGTGAACTTTAATAGATTCTTCAAATCTATTATAAATCTAATAGTTAAAAAGAACAAAATGATTAAGAGGGGATTATTGGGGACAGAGTGCAGGTCCATCGTCCAGGTTCATTCCTTGAGAGAACGAGGGTGGTTTTCGGGAAAGATGACGTTTATTTCTGGTACGATTGGGCATGCAAAACCAAAAAGAGAAGTATTTGATTTTATTGAACAAAAACTGGACCTTGTTCTAGCCAAAACCGTGTATAACGGGGATAATTTTGAAAAAGATATTATCGGAGCAAAACAAGCAGGCTGGCAAGCAACCTGAATGAATCATCGTAAGAAAGATTTACCGACTAATGCTGCCTATAAGCTAGATCGAGAAGTACATATTGCCAAGGAATTATTAGAACTTTTTGCGAAAAGGGCTTAGGGCGTTATGGTAGGAATCAGGGGTTGTCATCCTGGTTCCTATTAAGGTTTCATTGGAAATGAACTTTCTAACCGTCTGAAAAAGGACAAAGAATATTAAAGTGGTAAATTTCAAAGGTAAACACGACAACATCAATATGTCTGCGTTAACACTCAAGCCACGTCGAGTGCATAACTTAAATCATACGATCTGTGTATCCATAAATAACATTCGCCAGTTAAAATAAAGTCTTGTTTTACAGACCCTGATATTTGTTTGCAAAACTGAGGCCCAATCCAAACAAGGATTGGGCTTATTGCTTATCACCTATGCGTGGAACTATTTGTGAAACAAGAATTTTCGGGGCGTCACTGTGACGTATTCTTGGTGTCAATTTCTTTTATAACAAATCCTCTTTCAAAGGTATTTAAAATACGTATAAGACGATCTGTCATTTCACCGGGTGTCACATCAAAATCCTGCGCAATCCAGTCTGTAATTAACCCCGCCGTACCATATGCCATATAACGCTTTTGGTGGTAATCATCAACAGAAGACACATCGTAAAGAATATCAAATTTATTTTTCAATAAATTAAAGATTGCTTCAGGCAATTGCTGGTGAATGTGTGGCAAGGTATCTTCTAAAAGTAATAATGTGAAGTAATCACGGTGATCGTAGATATAATACAACAAGTCGAAGGAGTTTGTTGTTAGCTCTTCTACTTTTACCCGACTATCACTTTGGTATTTAGACATGCTGTAATACTGAATGGCTTCAAACATTTCCTCCATTAACTCTTCGACAAGATCATATATGTTTTGATAATACACATAATAGGTTGTCCGATTATATTGCGCATGG
The DNA here is from genome assembly GCF_059759275.1 of Ferdinandcohnia sp. GQ5. Lineage (NCBI taxonomy): Bacteria > Bacillati > Bacillota > Bacilli > Caryophanales > Bacillaceae > Ferdinandcohnia > Ferdinandcohnia sp. GQ5. The sequence goes on along the minus strand of NZ_JCAXEW010000007.1, from coordinate 124,021 downwards.
TCAACGATGTCCTTCACCGTAACAGCACTAAATCCCTTTTAAATAAAGGGCCTGCCCCCCAGCGTACTAAAGTGTTAGCGCACTGGGGGTTTAGGTCATTGGCCTTGGTGGAATCACGACTAGTAACTGGGAGATTAAATTATGTTTGAAGTATTCAAATGCCGAAGTGTAGATATGCCCAATCAAATTTAATGGGTGACATAACAATATTATACGAGTGAAGATCAAAACCAGCAATTTACTCTTGAAGTATAGTAATGGTGACAATTAAAGGAACCGACCTCAGTGTGTGAATCGGATACTTAGGGGAAGTTCCTTATATTTTTTTAGAAATTTTCCACAAAAACTCTCAAAACGGATGCCCTCTTTTGACCACCGCCTCTCTATAACAATGGTGAAAGGGTGGTGCATTCGTGTGAGTTTAAAATCCGGCACAATTAATCAGTTTGAAGACTATTCAAATTTTAGTGATTTACAGGAATTCAATAGACATATAGAGATGTGGATGCTTCAATACAAGGATGATTTTTCAAAAGGGGAGCTTGTTGGATTAAAACGGATTGTGCGTTATTCTGCAAAAATTCCTGGGGTTTGCAATGCAAAGATTGGTACGATGCTGAAGTCCATACATGAGGAATACAATGGAAATGGCATATCTCGTTCTACATTTAAACGGATGATTCAAAAAGCTGTGGCTTTAGGTATTTTTACAGTTTATGAAACCGAGCGGAAGAACGGCTCACAATCTAGCAATCTTTATGTGTTTAATCGTTACCCTAAAATGACTTCAACCCATCATGAACCACCTAAAAAGGATATTTTGAACCACCATAATGAAACTAGTAATCCTTTTAAAACTAATCAAAATATAAAAGAACGTAAAGACGCTCCTCTAGATTTTACATTTACAAGTGATCGAGTTCCCGTATCCTTTGTGAATGCAGTAAAACCATTTTTTCCTGAAGCAAAAATAATCGAGGAGTATTGGAAAATGGCAACCATTGCAGCTAGTAAAAACAATCGTGACGGGGATTGTGAAGATATGATTGAGCTATCGATCAAAGCGTTCAAACAAATGATTATTAAGCTAAAGAGAAATACGGTTCATAATCATTTTGCCTATTATTATGGAGTATTAACTAGAAAATTGGAAGAGTTATACTATCAGGAATTGGAAGAATCAGAGGAATATTTCGCGGATAGAATAAGCAAGCAGCGAAAAGAAGCATCCAAAAAATCTGAGCTATTTTTGTTGCTTCAGGAAGTTTTACCGCTTGCTTAGTCGACAAAAAGGTTAAATTTTTGGTGTTGGTACTTAGTTATAATACAGCCCAATCAAACAAAGATAGGGTTTATTGCTTATAAGCGGTTAGAGGAAATTGACTGTATGAACTTTTAATGTTGAAATGATAATATCTATAGAAATCCATTAACTGATCCATTGGAATACGCCATTTAGATTTAACAATACTCTCTGCTACTTTAATTATAATACAGTAAAAAAATTTATTATAGACTATTTATTTAAAAGCATACTCGTATAATATACTTACAGATTACTGATTTAATTAATACTAGTACAGGGAGGATATAATCATGGATAAAAATAATGTTCAAATTCATGGTGAAGAAAGTGCTCAAAATGTTGGACCATCAAAAATTAAAATGGTTTATCAGCGTTTTGGTAATCCTGCTTCTTCGCCTGTCTTACTGATTATGGGTGCTGGTGCACAAATGATTAACTGGCCTGAAGGATTTTGCTTAGAACTCGCTAGTCATGATCTGCATCCAATTCGATTCGATAATAGAGATGCTGGACTTACAACTCACTTTTCAGATGCTCCTGTACCAGATTTTCCAGCGATACAATCAGGTGATTTCTCTACAGTAACTTATTCTCTTTCTGACATGGCAGCAGACACGATAGGTCTCATGGATGCGCTTGGTTATGATAGTGTGCACTTGGTAGGTGCATCAATGGGTGGAATGATAGCTCAAACAATAGCTATAGAGTATCCTCATAGGGTTCGGTCACTGACCTCTATAATGTCAACTACTGGGGATCATTCAGTTGGACAGCCTGACTATTCAGTGTTTGCAAATCTGGGTTCGCCTCCTTATAATGACCGTCAAGCCTACATCGAGTGGCAAATTCAATCACGTAAAGCAATTGGTTCTCCCAAATACCCTTTAGACGAAAAATCAACTGCTCAAATCGCAGGTCTTGCCTGGGATCGGGATCATGATCCACTGGGCATGATGCGACAAGCTGTTGCAGTAATAAAATCCGGTGATAGAACAGAACAACTTCGTTCTATTAGGATACCAACTCTAGTTATCCACGGTGAAAATGATAAAATGATTAATATAAGTGGAGGACGTGCCGTTGCGGCCGCTATTCCAGGTGCTGAACTTGCCACATTTGAAGGTATGGGGCATGATCTCCCAAAGCCCTTAGGGTCAGTGTTTGCAAAGAAGATAGCAAATCTGATACATAGAGCAGAGTCCTCGTGATATATTTTCAGCTTCTAACTACGAGTTGTATTGATGGAGTTGGCTTGGTATTAATAGGTTTAGTGTTTTTTAACTAAATATTAAAGTGTGTTTGATGTTTCCCCGGACGAATGGTTCGGGGATTTTTTGATCCCCGGGGTCTTACTTATACGAGGAATAGACAATAGAGGTAATGATTGAAGTTTTATAAAGTTGTTTAATAAATATGTAATGCCAAAGGAGCCTGTTGTTTTTTTGTCTTTGGTACAGTCACTAGGACAAGGAAATTATGTGGAAATACACACCTAGATACTATGAGTTTAGAAAAATTTTATATTTCGTTTAGAATATGTTCTTTATTATTTTTTACAATAAGGTTATAGAGTTAAGTACCTTATTTGAAGGAGTTTACTATGTCTATTCGTAAACAGTTTATGTTATCACATGCTGCAATGATAATGACACCTATTGTTATCATTATACTCATTATGCTCTTGTTAAAAGTAGTGTTAGTGGGTAATACAGATTGGAACTTTGGGCAACAAGGCTATGATCAACAAGATGATAGCGTTGAGATATTTCAACGTTTAATCAAAACAGCATCATTAAATCAAGAGAAACTAATGGATACCGAGTATTTAAATACACTTCAATCAAATGACAATCTTATTGTTCGTAAAAGTAATGAACTATTGTACACATCAAAAGAAATGGATAGTAATAAGCTACCAGCCTTTGGTTCTGTTTCTAACAAATTTAACCCAAAAGGAATATGGATAAATGAAGAACATTATTCTGTGATGCAGTACGACTTTTACTTTAAGGATGGCACGGAAGGTACTGTTTTTCTTTTAAACCAAGCATCATCTTTTGCTAATAATGCGAGAGTTTTATTCCCAGTGCTATTTCTTACACTTATTTTCGCGCTTATTCTAACTAATTTATTATTGTCGTATTTTATGTCACGAAATATTTTACGCCCAATAAAAAAATTATCAGCTGGTGCAGAACATATTCGTAATGGAAATTTTGATTTCGAAATGAAGCCAAACGGTAAAAATGAACTGAATAAACTAATTCAAACATTCGATACGATGCGCGCTCAATTGAAAGAGACATTTGAACTGCGGGAAAAGTATGAGACCAATCGTAAGGAATTAATCGCCAATATTTCACATGATTTAAAAACACCAATTACGTCGATCTTAGGGTATGTGGAAGGACTTGAAAAAGGCATCGCGAAAACACCTGAAAAGGAAAAACAATATCTTGAAACGATTCATTCAAAGGCTTCGTATATGAATCAATTAATTGAGGAACTCGCTCTATTCTCTAAGCTAGATGTAAATAGAGAGCCATTTCATTTTGAATCAGTTAACATTCATAAATTTGTAAGTGATTATTTAGAGGAGATGGAAGACGATTTACATGACAAACACATTCAATGGACATTAAATGATGAAAACATGAATGTATATGTTCTTATAGATAGAAATAAATTAATTCGAGTTTTGGAAAATATTATCTATAATAGTGTGAAGTACATGAATAATGTCGCTGGTCAACTTAATATTTCCCTGACCAATCAAGAAAAAAACGTACTTATCACCATTAGTGACAATGGCCTGGGTGTGCCTGAAGAGGAGCTTTCAGCTATATTTTCTCGTTTCTACCGTGTTGATTCTTCTAGAAGTCAAGGTGGTAGTGGTCTAGGGCTAGCTATAGCAAAACAAATTATTGAAGCACATGGTGGTACCATTTGGGCAGAAAACAATCCAATCGGTGGCCTAATAGTACACTTTACATTGAAAAAGTCAGAGGATGATAGGAATGAGTAAATCAATTTTAATTATTGAAGATGATCAGAGTATTGCAGAAATAGAAAAGGACTTTTTGGAAATAGACGGATTTCAAGTTGAAATAGCAAATGAGGGTGAAATAGGCTTGGAATTAGCACTAAGTAATCAGTATGACCTTATCCTACTTGATCTTATGCTTCCTAATATAGATGGTTTCCAAATCTGCAAAAGGATACGTCAAGAAAAGGACATTCCGATTTTGATGGTCACTGCAAAATACGAGGATCATGATAAAGTACGTGGTTTTGGATTAGGTGCGAATGATTATATTGTTAAGCCTTTTAGCCCAACCGAATTAGTAGCTAGAGTAAAGGCCCATCTTGCAATGTATGATCGACTGATTCAAAAGGAAAAACCAAAAGGAGAAATAGCGATACGCGGTCTCCATATTCATCTTCTCTCTAGGCAAGTTTACTTACATGGACAAGAAATAGAGATGACCAATAAGGAATTTGATTTACTTGCTTTTCTGGCGTCTCATCCAAATCAAGTATTCTCTAAAGAACAATTATTTGAAGGAATTTGGGGACTAGATTCAATGGGAGACACTGCAACCGTTACCGTTCATATAAAACGGATACGTAAAAAGATTGAAAAGGACCCGACGAACTTTCAATATATCCAAACTGTATGGGGATCGGGATACAGGTTTAATGGATAAGTACTTAACCACCACTCATTTAATACAATTGGGTGGTGGTTTTTGCATTTTCACCATTGTTTATTGATCGTTTATAAAAAGTTTATATATGTGTAAGAGCCTGTTTATTTATACCTGATATAGTGAAAAAGGTAAGGAGGTGACATATTGAAGTTAACGAAAACAGCTAGAAAATGGATATTAATCCCTCATATCCTGTTTTCTGCAATAATGGTAGGCAATATGGCTACATTTGTAATTTTAAATATAACCGTCCTAACAACATCTGATCCTTTTCTGATAACAAGCTGTTATAAGATTATGAACATCCTTTCTGATACTTCAATCAAAGCCTCTACTATCGGGGCAACAGTAACCGGAATTATTCTTTCTGTCGGTACCCATTATGGCTTATTCAAATATTGGTGGATTATTGTAAAGGAAATTCTAACCGTACTGCTCATTGGAATAAACCTCTGGGGGATGTATTCTTGGACACTAGAAGCTTTAGAAAATATGGTTGAGGGAGGGCTAGAAACGCAATCCACTTTAGCCAATCTCGATTTATGGACAGGTATAGTTTTACAAATTATTACGTTAGTTTTTCTATTTGTCATTTCAAAATTCAAACCATGGGGAAATCGTAAAAAATACAATAAAGGGAGTAGGTAGTTATGCATTTTGTTGGTTTTATTATCTTTAAATTATTATTTATTGCCTTCATCATTACAGTTTTTGTTATATTTATGCGTAAAAGAAGATCTTTTCAATACGGTGCTACAGATCCAATCACTATTCTAGAAACTCGATTTGTTCACGGTGAAATCACGAGTGAGGAGTTTAAAAGAATTAAAGAAGAATTAATACAAAGTCGGAAATAAAGAACCAATTATTAAAAACGGTATCGAAAAAAGCAGAAAAACCATCCCCTAGTTGTTCGGGCGATGGTTTTTTTATAATGTCCTCATTAAGAATACATTTAATTATAATTACCTATTTACGCAACATTAGAAATATATATTTCTAAAGTTATTTAAGTGTCGATTTCTTTTATTACAAACCCTCTTGCAAAGGTATTTAAAATACGTATGAGACGCTCTGTCATTTCACCGGGTGTCACATCAAAATCCTGCGCAATCCAGTCCATAATTAACCCTGCTGTACCATATGCCATATAACGCTTTTGGTGGTAATCATCAACAGAAGACACATCGTATAGAATATCAAATTTATTTTTCAATAAATTAAAGATCGCTTCAGGCAGTTGCTGGTGAATGTGTGGCAAGGTATCTTCTAAAAGTAATAATGTGAAGTAATCACGGTGATCGTAGATATAATACAACAAGTCGAAGGAGTTTGTTGTTAGCTCTTCTACTTTAACCCGACTATCGCTTTGGTATTTAGACATGCTGTAATACTGAATGGCTTCAAACATTTCATCCATTAACTCTTCGACAAGATCATATATGTTTTGATAATACACATAATAGGTTGTTCGATTATATTGCGCATGATCAACGATGTCCTTCACCGTAACGGCACTAAATCCCTTTTTATGTACCATTTCAATAAATGCCTTTTTTAAGAAATTTTTTGTCCGCATCGCCTGGTTGGAATTGGATTTCATCATATTCCTCTCCTATTAGACAGATTTGATGAAAGTGTTGGTTTCCTCAACATTATAGCAAACATTAAGGATGGTTTATAGCAAGAGAAACCTAGTAAACTATATATGTAGCAAGAATTATTAGGGGAATTACAAAAAATAAGATTTGAACAATTTGGAGGAGATAGTATGAGAGGTTGGCTATTTTCAGGTACAAATAAACCACTAGAATTGATTGAAAAAGAAGATCCGAAAGCGATTCCTGGTCACGTTGTAATAGACGTGAAAGCTGCTGGTCTATGCCATTCAGACGTTGCAGCATTACAAGATCCAGGTTGGATGCCACTTTTCCCAAATGGTCCTGTTATTATGGGGCATGAGTTTGCTGGGGTTGTTATTGAAGTGGGTGAAGGTGTAGAAGGGTTTAAAGTTGGAGACCGTGTTGGGGCTAACCCAATGAATAGAGAAACAAAAGTAACTGCCGGGTATAACTATGACGGCGGGTATGCAGAAAAAGTACGTGTTCCTGCAGATCAATGCGTAATCATTCCTGAAGGCGTTTCCTATGTAGAAGGAGCAGCTTCAACAGATGCAGGGATCACAGCGTATCGCGCTCTTTTCAGTATTGGACAAGCTAAAGAAGGTACAAAACTAGGAATCATCGGTATCGGTGGTCTTGGTCAATTTGCTCTACAAATGGCATTGATTAAAGGTTGCGAAGTATACGCAACAGATGTATCTCCAGAAGCTCGAAAACTTGCTGAAGAACTAGGAGCTAATAAAGTTTACGATACTGTTTTAGATATGAAAGAAGCAGAATGTGATGTTATTGTTGACTTTGCTGGTTTTGGACAAACAACTTCTGACGCACTGGAAGCTGTAAGACCAAAAGGAACAGTTGTTATTGTTGGTATGGGTAAATTAGAATCTACTATCAATACGTACCTAATGATTACAAAAGAAATTAAGCTATTAGGAAGCAATGGTGGATCAGTAGAAGACTTAAAAGGTGTATATGATTGCTTTGCTACTGGAAAAATGAGTCCAGCTCTTATCACAATCCCGTTTGAAGAAGTCGACAAAGGGATTGAAAAACTCAAAAATCATGAGGTAAAAGGGCGCTTAGTAGCTGTATTTGAATAAATGTAAGTTATCTCTATAAAGGTAGAGGTTGGGATAAAACAATCTTCTATAATGAAAAAGCCTGTGAAATTTTGTCTTTAAATTCACAGGCTTTTATATTTTAGACAAAAATCTAAAAATTCACGGACTACTTTTGTAACTTTTCAAAGAAGAGGACAAACTATGCTTTGTTCTCTTTTTTGATTTTTTATAGGTATTCTTGACCAGGGATGATCGACATGTTACCATTAGGTCACATTATCAATATGTTACCTTTTTGTCACATGTGAAATAAATTTATAGAAAGAAAGGGTCGATGTAATGAGTGAAGAACTATCAACCATATTCAAAGCATTGGGACATCCGATCCGAAGGAAAATTCTCGATCTTTTAAAGGTATCTCCAAAAACTACTGGAGAACTAGATGACCACTTTCCTGAAGTCACTAGATATGCCATTATGAAACATTTAAAGATATTAGAGGAAGGGAATTTGGTAGTAGTAAGACGTGAAGGAAAATATAAAAGGAACTTTCTTAATACTGTTCCTCTTCAAGAAATGCATAACCGCTGGGTTGAAAAATACATGGAATCTACTGCTAACTCGCTATTAAATTTACGGACGGCAGTACAAGAAAAAGGAGGAACTGGAAGAATGGAAACCTCAAGGGATTTTCGTATTGAACAGGAGTTATTTATTAATGCACCTCGAGAAAAGGTATTTACTGCATTAACTGAAAAGGTAGAAGATTGGTGGGAATTTCGTTTAGCTCCAAAGGGTGTAACTTCCCACTTTACATTTAATCCTGTCCCAGGTGGACAATTTATTGAAAAATGGGGTGAAAAAGAAGGTGCGATTTGGGGGAACGTGTATTATGTAAATGCTCCAGAAGAAATTCGATTACATGGACATCTCGGTATGCAAGGTGCGGTAAATAGTGCTTATACGTATCGTCTGCTTGAGAAAGAGGGGGGAACCTTGCTTCAATTATCCCATACAGCTTCTGGTGTCATTCATGAGAATTGGGAACATGATCACACTAAAGGATGGGAATACCTACTTGGCACATTACTAAAAAAATACGTTGAAGCTAAGTAATGTTAGGAGGACAAAATGGTAGATGTTTTAACAGAAATCATAATAAATCGCCCCATTTCACAAGTATCAGAATATGCAATGAATCCTGATCATGCTCCAGAATGGTATGTAAATATACAGTCTATAGAATGGAAGACACCCAAACCGCTCAAACTTGGTTCACAAATTGCTTTTAAAGCGAACTTTCTTGGAAGGGAACTTGCCTATGTGTATGAAATTGTAGAATTTATACCCGAGGAGAAATTTGTGATGAAAACAGCAAATGGCCCATTTCCTATGGAGACAATCTATACATGGCAAGCCATCGATGAAAATCATACTCGAATGACTTTACAAAATAAAGGTAAACCAACTGGCTTTAATAAGATAATATCCCTTTTCATGACAACAATGATGAGAAGAGCAAACATGAAAGATTTGAAAAAAATCAAAGCTATACTTGAACAATAACTTCTGCTGACAAGAATTTGTTCAAAATTTAATTATCACCTAGTTGATTGTTGACTTCCGCTTCGGAGTGGACGCTTTCCGTGGGCGTGGCTTGAGCCTCCTCGTCTCTGCTGCTCCTGCGGGGTCTCAAGTCTCACGCTTTTCTCGCGATATAAAAACAACAAAGTTTGCGAAAACATCATTTTTGAATGAATTCCGTTGTTGCGACTATAAACCCAGGTTATCTAAGTTTTTAAAATTGTATTACTTTTCCCTTTACTATTATATTAATAAAATGAAGTTCTGTAATTTTAAAGGCGGAAAAGGAAGAAAATCTTTGATTATCAAGTGATTAAACAAACATATAGTTTTCATCTATTGAAAAAGTATTATATTAATACTTCGATAGACTTTTTAAAATATTTCTGCTTTTGGCTTTAGTATTTCCTCCAAGATTAGACTGTGATACTATCTTATAGGTTTTGGAATTAGAAGATATTTCATCACAGATTAGAGTATTACTGGTTTTGATCATCACCCATTCCAAAACCATAATAAAAAAATATTATTGGAGTGTATGATGAAAACAAAAGAGAATGTTCAAAGTGAAAATATGGAACTCTTAATAGAAATCTTTCATCTTAGAAATACCTTAAGCGAAATATACTCTCAAAAGGGGCCAGATAACTCTGTTTATCTTTCACTCTCACTAGAGTTAAAAGTACTTGTTAATGAGTATGTTGAGGAAAAAATTACGATGTTGAAAGATGAGCTTATCGAAATATGTAATGAAAAAGGCTTTCAAAACAAAGAAACGATTGAGACGAGTAGGAAACTTGATAATGCAATTATCGAATATCAGAAGTTGATGTATATTGGCTAGAATGGGAGTAAAAAAGGTTATCTTAAAGGAGTTATAGATTAGGATAACTTTTTTGTTTATAAACCTTTATACCTGAACTTTTCAGTAGTTCATGGATTGCAGTTCTATTTGTACCTCTGTATCCCGTATGGTGATAAACTCTTTGAATAAGTGTACACCGGTCTTTCAGCCAAATACATATCATTTTACTAAATTTCCTCTAAAAAAAATGAGTGATTATATATTTGCAATAGGCGTTTAAAAAGTGAAGAGTTTACAACAAAGTTATGAAATGAAACATATTATCTACTATTACAAAGGACCATGTTTAGATATTAAGCATGGTCCTTTTTTATTTTGTATTGTCTGAAACAGTATTTTTCAATTAATTCTAATACAACCTAATATGGGTTGAACAATTGACTGTAAATTGAACACCTTGAAAAAATACCCGATTCAGCATATGTTCTTATCTTAAAAAAATATTGACTGGACACTAATTGGTGTCATATAATTTAGGACACCAATTAGTGTTATTTACATTTAATAAGGGGGGAGGATTTTGAACACTACTCACCAAAAGCATGATGTTTTTGTCGCGATTGCAGATCCATCAAGAAGAAAATTAATACGTTTGTTGGCAGGTGCAGAAGAGTTACCTCTTCACGAACTAACTCCTCATTTTCAAATGGGTCGGACAGCGGTATCGAAACATTTGGCTATCCTTAAAGACGCAGATCTAGTTACTAATCGTAAAGTAGGTAGAGAAACAAAGTACCGACTCAATCCAGCTCCCTTACAGGAAGTGAAAGATTGGTTAGCCTTTTATGAAAAGTTTTGGAATGAAAGAGCATTATTACTAAAGAATATTTTGGAGGAATAGAGAATGGCAGATTTATCATTAGATTTTGAATTTAAGAGTCCAATCAAAAAGGTATGGGAAGCTTTAACCAATTCCGATACACTCGCACAATGGGTAATGAAAAATAATTTTAAACCAATAGTCGGATACAAATGTCAGTTTCAAAATGAGGAAATCGGTTTAATTGTAGAAAGTGAAGTATTGGTGGTGGACGAGCCTAATAAATTGTCCTACACATGGGTAGGTGGCCCGGTAAACACAATAGTCACATGGACGTTAAAACAAGAGGGGGAAACCACCTACTTACATCTTGAGCAGACTGGATTTGAAAATGAGAATGTTCAAGCATTCAATGGTGCGAAGTATGGTTGGGCATATAAGATTGAAGAGCTTAAAAAAGTGTTAGAGGAATTGTAAGCCGAAACTTTTGAACACCATCTTTTTCATTTTAGGAGGGAATAACTTGGACGTTTTTGCTGAATTTTTAGCGGGGATTGATGACCCTTTCCACAGAGAAAGAACAGAAGAAATATTAACTTGGATAACAGATAAATATCCAAATTTAAAGAAAGAAATTAAGTGGAATCAACCGATGTTTACGGATCATGGCACATATATTATTGGTTTTAGCGTTTCTAAAAAGCATTTAGCTGTCGCTCCTGAAAGTGTAACGATTACTCATGTAGAGGATGACATTGTAAATGCTGGCTATGATTACACAAAGGAGATTATACGTATTCCTTGGAAAAGTTCGGTAGACTACCCACTACTTGAGAAAATGATTGAATTTAATATTAAGGACAAGGCAAACTGTACAACACTCTGGAGGAAATAGAAAAATATAGGGTAGCCTTAGAAAGTGTATGAGGGCTTCTGTGAGGCTTAAAGGAGATAGTAAAATGGGATTCTTTCAAGATATGATTGCGGTATTTAAAAAGAGACAATTAGTATTTATAGAAAGCTACAAAGAATCAGATGATGTATATACCTTTGTATTTGAAAAGGAGAAAGATTTAACCTGGAAAGCAGGGCAGCATGGATTGTTTAGTATTACTCATAAAAAAGTAAAAAATCCTACTAAACCTTTTACAATAGCAGCTGCTCCAAGTGAAAATGTTTTAAAATTAACGATGAAAATAAATGATAACCCCAGTGAATTTAAGAAGGCAATGTTAGAATTAAAACAGGGAATGACAATCGGTATGTCTGGTCCTTTAGGTTCATTAAATGTTAACGATGAACGTCCTACTGTTTTAATTGCTGGAGGAATTGGAATCACACCGTTTCGATCCATCATAAAACAAATTGAGGCAGAAGGAAATGGTAATAAGAAGCCAATACACCTACTCTATATGGATAGTGAAAAGAAGTATATGTTTAAAGATGAACTTGATGCTAACAATGACTCAATAAGTATCTCGTATCTAGACTCTAGGGATGACTTACATCAGGAGATAGACAAGTTATCTACTCTTTATCAGAACAATGGTCAATATCTGATTGCAGGGCCGAAGTCAATGGTGGATTCAATCTCAAGTTACTTACAAAATAGTAGTATTTCAAAAAAGAATATTAAAAAAGATGCTTTTCATGGCTATTAAAATATAAGCTGAGGAGGTTGAATTCATTTATGAAGCCAAGAATCACTGTCATCACATTAGGTGTAGATGATTTGGAAAAGGCATTAGAATTCTATCGTGATGGGTTGGGACTACCCACAGAGGGTATAATAGGTAAAGAATTTGAGCATGGAGCTGTCGCCTTTTTTGACCTACAAGCAGGTTTGAAACTTGCTATTTGGAAACGTGAAGATATTGCATATGAGGCAAAGGTTACAAAGGCTCCTGCAAGTCCTACTGAATTTACAATTGGTCACAATGTAAATAGTAAAGAAGAAGTAGATAAGGTATTAGAGCAAGCTGAAAAAGCAGGTGCAACAATAACAGACCCAGCACATGACACTTTTTGGGGTGGATATTCTGGTCATTTCCAGGATCCGGATGGTCATTTGTGGGAAGTAGTTTGGAACCCTGCGTGGGAGATTGAGGACTAGGTTCGTGTTCTTGAAACAGACTGTGCTTTGAGTAATATGTTAACAGGATAGTCGAATAAGGATATGATTGTTCAATTGAACTATATGAAGAAAAACTATGTCAAAGGAGATAGAATACATAGGATGGAAACAATTTTTATTGAAAAAGACATTAACGTATATTGTATAACTGCTACGTCTTTTCCAAATGGAGTTTTGGAGGCTCATCAGAAACTTCATAAAATGATTCCATTTTCGGAAGAAAGAAGGTACTTCGGTTTATCGAGGCCGGAAAATGGTAAGATTGTGTACAAAGCAGCTGCAGAAAAATTAGAAAAAGATGCAGAGGAAAATAATGAATTTGAATCATTCATTATTAAAAGTGGTAACTACAGAACCATTACCGTATTGAACTTTAAAAAAGATCCACAAGGTATAGGAACAGCTTTTGAAAAGCTAATTTCATATTCCGACATTGATCCTAATGGCTATTGCGTCGAATGGTATTTTAATGATCAAGATGTGAAGTGTATGGTTAGGTTAGAAGATAATTAATTAAATTTTGTATCCAGGGTGGTTTTTCCAATCAAAACCAATACAAATTCTTACTGACATTGGAACTAGATCTATATTCGTTCAAATAACACCTAAAAATAACGCCTCTACTTAGTAGTAGAGGTGTTTTTTAGATAAAATCCATTTTGGATTCTTATAATAGTAAAGGTGAAATCTCCATATTACGGGGCTGTTCCTATTTTTATAACTATCGGTATGTTATAAAATAAGAAACATGAAAAATAATTGTAAGGTGTCGATAAAATGGAGAAGGAAATAAAGATCTTAGTTGTTGAAGATGACAATGATATCAATAAATTATTATGCGACATTATAAGAAAGAGTGGGTATGTGCCTCAGTCCGCATTTTCTGGAACAGAAGCGATGATTTACTTGGAAAATCGGGTTTGGGATTTGGTGCTGCTAGATCTAATGCTACCAGGTATGTCGGGGGAAGAGCTTCTTGAAAAAATAAGTGAGCAAATTCCTGTTCCTGTCATGATTATATCAGCGAAGAGTGAGAAGCAAACAAAAATAGATGCATTAAGAACTGGAGCAGATGATTACATTACAAAACCTTTTGATATTGAAGAAGTATCTGCGAGGATTGATTCTCATTTACGTAGATATCGACGCTTAAATCAGGCTTCACATAAAGAAGAGCTAAGCTATAAAGATATTAGAATCAATACAGACTCACAAACAGTAATTGTAAATGAAAAAGAGATTCTTTTTACCGCACGAGAATATGCCATTTTAACACTTCTTATGTCCTCTCCTAAGAAAGTCTTCACGAAAGCTAATCTGTTTGAGAGTGTGTGGAATGAGAAATATTACGGAGATGATAATACGATAAGTGTTCATATGAGTAACCTCAGAAGTAAACTTTCGAAAGCAAATCCAAATGAAGACTATATTGAGACCGTTTGGGGAGTCGGATATAAATTGCAAACTTAAGACTTTCTTAAGACTTTCCTTAACTCTTTTTTATGATTTCCTTTCTATACTTAAAGCATCACATAAGGGAGGGAAACGATATGGTGGAATATGTACTTCGAACGAATAGCTTATCAAAGCATTATAAAAACCAAATTGCCCTTAATAAAGTAAATCTTACGATAAATAAAGGATCAATTTATGGATTTATTGGGCAAAACGGTGCAGGTAAGTCAACGTTAATACGATTAGTAACGGGTCTTGCTTTTCCGACGACGGGAAAGATTGAATTATTTGGACAAAGTAGTGAAATGGAACTTATTGAGGCAAGGCGACGAATAGGGACGATTATAGAAGGTCCAGCTTTGTACCCGCATTTGAGTGCAACTGATAATCTAGAAGCACATAGACTATTAAAAGGGATTCCTGGGAAGGAATGTATCGAAAAAACACTCGAAATTGTTGGACTCCAAGATACTGGAAAAAAGAAAGCGAAGAATTTTTCATTGGGCATGAAACAAAGACTTGGGATTGGGATTGCTTTGTTAGGTGAGCCGGAATTCTTGATTCTCGATGAACCGATTAATGGACTTGACCCTATGGGTGTTGTAGAAATAAGAGAATTATTGAAGAAGCTCAATCATGAATATGGGATTACAATCTTAATATCAAGTCATATTTTAAGTGAACTTCATCTACTTGCTACCCACTACGGAATCATTCATAAAGGAGAATTGTTAGAGCAATTAACCGCAAACGAACTTAATGAAAAATGTCAGCAGTATATTCATATAAAAGTGGATAATCCAGATAGAGCAGCGATCATCATTGAGACGGTTCTAGGAACTACTGAGTATGATGTTTTTCCTGACGGGACAATTAAGCTTTATAATCATCTTGAAGTTCCAAGTAAAGTTTCAAAAATACTCACGGATAAAGGATTATTAATCGAGGAATTTATGCCGATGGGTGAAGACCTGGAAACGTATTTTACTAATCGGATCGGTGGTGTTCAGCATGGATAATCTATTGAAGTTTGAGTTATTTAAGCTGAGGAAGGATCGGTCATTTTGGACATTGGTCTTTGGGCTAACCGCATCTGCTGCTTTTTATCCCTTTCTAATCTTTTTTAATGATGGCGTATTTGGTGCGGAACCAGTATCCGTGAGTGAATTATACACATTTACAGCTCTTGGAGGAAATAATTATATTGTTCGATTAGTTCCATGTATTCTTGCAGGTTTCTTTATTTCTAGCGAATATTCAATCGGTACAATGAAAAGTATGGGTGCTTCTGGTAATAGTAGATTTCGTATCTTTTCCTCTAAATTAATTGTCTTTTCGATAGGTGCTGCCATTATTTCACTGATATTCCCTATTGTCATGACTGGGGTTTCAGCGATCTTATCTGGGTTTAATGACATGCCAGATTTAGGCTTTATCGTTCGAACGCTAGGATTAACGGCTTTATACGCAGCTGCATTTGCATCTATGATGGCGTTAGCTGCAATAATACTTACTGATAGTGGAAAAACAATTGGATTTCTAATCTTATTTTTTATTCTTTTCGACAGTATTTTATATATGTTGAGTCAACAGTTTTCGTTATTTGAAACAATCTTTAATAATTCAGCGTTTAAGCTCTATTTAGATATTACAAAACTTGATCTTGGGTCCGGTGAATTTCTTAAGTTGATACTGGTACCCATCTTAACCTTTATTGTTTTTGGACTTATCGGTAGTTTTGTGTTTCAAAGGAAGGAAATTAAGTAAGAATGAAAGCGGGTGAGAATCATCGTCTATATCGCAGTCACTTCAATAGTCATAACTGTATTTGTTCTCACTCGTTATTATTTGTTAAAAAAGGAAATAAAACGAGCTAAAAAGCAATTGCACGAGTTAAATAATAATCGAACTGAAAAGAAAATTGACCTTGCTTTTTTTGATAAGGATATTGAAAAGCTTGTGAAAGAAATAAACAATCAAATTGATGTAACCAAAAAAGCAAACGCAGAAAAGCGACGGAAAGAGAATGAATTAAAGCTAGCGATCGCTAACATTTCGCATGATATTCGTACACCCATGACATCAATTCTAGGGTATATTCAATTTTTAGAATCAGAAGAATTATCAATAGAGAAAAAAACAGAGTATACGAAGGTAGTAAAAAGTGGTGCGTTAAGATTAAAGGCCTTACTAGAGGATTTTTTTGAATTATCCATCATAGAGTCTGCCGATTATCCATTAAAGCCTGAAAAGATAACATTGAACCAATTGCTTTTAGAAGTCTTGGTCTTCTTTTATGAGCAATTCAAACAGCAAGGCATTGAGCCTATTCTTCAAATTCCAGATGAAGAGATCGATATCATAGGTGACATCTCTGCAGTGAAAAGAGTGATAGAAAACTTAGTTGTCAATGCAATTAAGCATTCAAAGGGAAATGTTACCATCCGACTTGAAAAACTTCCATCATCAGTACAACTGATCATAAGTAACACTGCTGAACAGCTAAGTGAACAAGAGATCGATTATCTATTTGACCGATTTTACAAAGCAGACAAAACGAGAACAGAAAAAAGCACAGGTTTAGGATTAGCCATTGCTAAAAGTCTAATGATTAAAATGAGTGGCACTCTCACTGCACATTTAAAAGAAAATGAGTTATTTATGATTTGTGAATGGAAAAGGTAGTTTCTATCTAAATGATTTAAATCTAAGAAAACAATTCAATTCCAAAATGAAAAATCCAATCTTTATTCAAACCAAGAATAAAGATTGGCTTTATTTTTCCCACATTTTGGATTTAAAGGTTTAGACCATATAGGTTGAGGACTTTTTGCAAATAATGACGAAATTTTTTTTCAAAAATTCCACCTTCAATAATTTGGGCATTCGTACCTAACTGTAATATAAAACGGTAGGCATTCTCATTATTAGGAAGTTGTAAGTCTGCATAGTATGTTGTTTCATCACACGGTGTAATCACCGAAATGCCAAAGCGTTCGATGATGATATCGCGAACCCGCATATTCGCTTTCAAACGTACTGGGTAAAATGGAGGGAGCTTTTCTTTTGGTATTTTGTCTATAAGAACATAATCTCGAGCATGAAATATTTCGTTAGTAATTTGTATATTCGACATGCGAGCTAATCGAAAGGTACGAAAATCCTCTCGTTCATAACTATAGCCTTGTAAATACCAGCGTTCTCCTTTAAACATCAAGTGATAGGGTTCAATTTTTCGGGAAGTGTGTGTGCCGTTGACATCGTAATAGTCGAATTTGACGATTAAATGGTCTCGGATTGCCGCTTGTAAAGACTCCGCTACCGCCTTCAATTCCTCAGTTCCTTGCCAGTTTGTAAAATGCAAGGAAAAATCCATCTTATCGTTCAATTGTTCTGTTTGCATGGCACGGATTTTCGTCATAGTCGATTTGATCTCCGGACTTTCTATCAATTGTTCGACACTATTTAAGGCACTTATTATATTTTGTAAATCTTTTGAGGTTAGTAGCTTTTTATCAACCTTATAAGTAGACATGAGCCCAATTCCGCCATCTCGTCCGGGAACAGTATATATAGGGATGTTTGCCATGCTAAGCGTTTCAACATCGCGATAAATTGTCCTTGTAGTTACCTCAAAAGTTTTAGCTAGTTCTGTTGCCGAGACTAATTCTCGCTTTAATAAGATCATAATGATACTAATTAATCGTTCGATTTTCATAACTTTCTCCAAATATATGACAGACTGCTGTCAAGGTTAGTTGATTATAGTATAGATATAAATTAAGAAAATAGGAATGATAATATGACAAATTTAACTATAAAACATATGGGTGAATTAACATTAACCGGCTATAGTACGAACATTTCACTCCCAACAATGGAGAATGTAGATGAAGTATCAAAACAAAAGTCAGCACACTTCGGGTCACTCGCAAAAAGTGGCAAATTCGGTGAATTAATGGCTGGAAGTAGAGACAAAATTGGTTATGCAGTCGGGACAACTAGCAGTGATAGCTTATCCTATTTCGCAGGAGCAAATACAACTACAGTCGCTGAAGATGCGGAACAATTGGTCCTGCCGGGTAATGATTATGTCGTGCTTACCGCAAAAGGAGGCCCAAGCCGAAATTTATTCGACCAATTAATCCGCCAATTTTTTGGAGAAATACTACCCAATCATCCGGAAATTGAGTATAAAGATACGTATGTCATTGAAATGTTATTAAACGGAAATCCAATGGATGCGGTTGTTGAATTAGCAGTTCCGGTAAAGTTGTAATCGTAGGAAAGAGAGCATCATTTAAAAAATGACAGTCTGAAGATTGTATGTTTGGGCACTATATCCATTCGAAATGCCCGCAGCTAGAATCTTTGATGATTGCTGTAAAAAATTTAGGAGAAAATTAAGTTTTTGTTTCAGATTCCCTCAAACTATGATTGAAGAGTTGATAAACATAAATGGTTTAGTGGGGATTGTACTGAATCTTTTGGTTGGACTGTTTAAGAAAAGTTTAAGTAATAAAAACACCGGTTGCCGGTGTTTTTGTTTTGGTTATATTCAACGGTTTATATTTTTGTTAAGTATTCTTCTAATTGATTAAAGGTTCCACTATATCCTGCCTGAGCCATCTCTTTTGAATCTTCGAAGGTTTTAATCTCTTCCTCAGTAGGGGATACAGGAGCCACAATCATTGTAAGTGTTGTTTTTCCAGCGTCTTCGGTAAGCGTGATGGAATTCAGAGTTTGCATAGGCCAATTTGCGTCAAATGGTGCACGTACAGTGTTTCCTTCTTCATCCGAAAAGAAACTGGTGTAAATGATTTTCTCTGGTGCAATAATTTCATTGTATAAGAATTTAACCCACATTATGTTGCCGTCGGCAGGTTTTTGGCTATAGTGAAAGACACCGCCTGAACTGAAATCTGATTTAGAAACCTCGAATGCCCATCCTTTTGGTCCCCACCAGTTCTTTAGGTGTTCTGATTCAGTTAATGCCTTAAATACTAGTTCACGCGGGGCGTTGAAAGTATGAGTAATTTTGATTTGAGTTGACATTATGTTTCCTCCATTTTTTAGTCTTCACTTTCTTTATTTTCTCTCTTTTGTAGGTCTTACAGATAACGATCCGAGTTGTCGATTTTTTCTTCCCAAATGTCACTAATTCTAAATAACTGAACTTTTAAGAAAAAAGTTATTGCTGAACAGCAATTAATAATAGAGCTTAAAAATTATGTGAAGCAGAAATATAATAAAGTTTGGGGTTTTAAGGAAATCCCTATTGATGCCTATATACCAAAATAGGAAATGTTTAATTTGGACTTTGCCTGTTTGGTTATTGTTATAATAGCCATTAAAATTGGATTTTACTACCTCAATTACTACCTTTTCCTTATTTCTATTTGGCTATTTTCGTAAACTTTGTTGCTTTTTGATCCGATTATGCAAGGGATATATTATTGTCCAATCAGTGATTGCAGTGGATGGTACGAGATCCTCAAAAATGCAAGCATTTTCTTCGTGCGGTGTAGCTTCGAGGAAGTAATTCAACGTCCTGCGGGAATAGCGAGCCAGGCGAGACCCCGCAGTGACATAGCGACTTGTCCAGTTGCAGCGGCTAGAAACTCGAGAAATTTCAACTCCTCCTTCAGAGGCAAAATACGCCTCTTTGTCGGAGTCTCCGACGCACAGGACGTGCTAGTGCCGACTCCGCCACAGGACGTGGCGCTTTAGTCGGCCAATTTTCTCGTTTCTGTGCAAGCCGCCTCCACATTTCGTTGAGGAGGCTTGCGGATCGCCCGCGGAAAGCGAGTACCAGGAGCGGAAATCACCCTACATATAAAAGCAACAATCTTTTAGAAAATAGCCTTCTATTAAAAGTATAGGAACCCTTCGAATAATAGAAATAAGAACACCTTCCTATATGAATAGGAACAACAGGTGATTCATTTTTTTTATGAATTCCGTCAAAATTAGCATATAGGTTGAAAAGGGGATGACGAGCTTGAGAAAAACTGTATTAATTGCTGACGATTCATTATTTATGAGAACTTATTTAAAAAAAATGATAGTCAAAGAGAACTATAAAGTTATCTCGGAAGCCAGCAATGGAGAAGAGGCTGTCATCCAATATAAAAAGTCCTTACCAGATATTGTTTTTATGGATATAACAATGCCTACAGTCAACGGTATTAACGCATTAATAGAAATTAAAAAATTTGATCCTAATGCAATAGTGATTATGTGTTCCTCAATGGGGCAAAAGTCAATTATTATAGATGCGATTAGAAACGGAGCGACAGATTTTATTGTAAAACCTTATTTCAATAATCTCATTCATATATTAAGGAATATCGAATATAACTGTCACTCAAATAGATTGAAAGTAAAGTAGCGTACATATACTTAAGCAAACATTCGTGATTTCTCTCCATTAGCCCTACTTCTTATGAGGTAGGGTTATTCGTTTGTTAATATAATACACTTTCGCATACTTCGAAATATAAAGATAATTATCAACATATCTACAAACACTTATTCACATATCCACAGGAATCAATAATTTTCAATGGCATTTAAATTGAATGGGAATATAATCAAACTTGAAGTTGTGAAGCTCAATGAAGTACATTATGAAGGGAATATCTAATAATAGAGAAATACATTACCTAAGGAGAAAACAATGAACAATTATAAATTAACCATTCAGTATGATGGTGGACGTTACAAAGGGTGGCAGCGACTTAGTAATAGTGACAATACGATTCAAGGGAAAATTGAGAATGTATTAACAGAGCTGGCAGGAGAAAAGATTGAAATTATTGGATCTGGAAGAACGGATGCAGGTGTACATGCTCTTGCTCAAATCGCTAATTTTAAGATGCGTAAAAATGCATCCGAAGATGAAGTTATGCAATATTTAAACAGATACCTTCCAAATGACATTAGCGTTGTAGATGTTACGTTAACCCACGATCGATTTCATGCACGCTATAATGCTAAAGATAAAACCTATTTGTATAAGATATGGAACGAGCAATATACACATCCTTTTATGAGAAAGTACAGTATGCATGTGGAGGAGAAGCTTGATATTGAAAAAATGAGAATGGCATCTCAATTCTTTCTAGGTAAGCATGACTTTACTTCCTATTCCAACGCAAAATCTAAGAAAAAGTCGATGGTGCGTGAAATATACTCACTTGAAATAAATGAAAATGAGGGCTTTATCGAAATCAAAGTGCGAGGCAATGGCTTCCTTTACAATATGGTGAGAAAAATTGTAGGAACGCTAATTGAAGTTGGATTAGGCGAAAAAGATGCGGCTGCAATACCGAGTATTCTTGAATCAAAGGAAAGAATTCAAACAGGTCGTATGGCCGAAGCTGAGGGGTTGTATTTAGAAAAAGTTGGTTTTTAAATCATCTCCTTTTTTACGGAGCTATAATTAGCACCTCATGTGTTGCCATATACACTCAAGCTACTTGCTGCATTTATATTATTTTGGGAGCCATAAAACTATAGTAAAAAAAAGTAGGATTTGAGACGACCTCAAATTCTACTTTCTTATAATTTATTATTTATGAAATCGACTTATTGGAAGGACAAGTGGTGTGTTAGAAATGGGATCATTTATGATATGGCAATCTAAATTAAAGGTTTCTTTAATCAGTTCGCTCGTGATAATGTCATTTGGCGAGCCTTCAGCAATCAGTTTCCCATTCTTTACGGTAAATAAATAATCCGCATAACGTGCTGAAAGGTTAATATCATGAAGCACCATGACAATTGTTGTCCCATACTTTTCATTTAAGTCCTTCAATAAATCTAAAATTTCTACTTGATAAGTGATATCTAAATAGGTTGTTGGCTCATCTAAAAATAAAATATCGGTTTGCTGAGCTAATGCCATCGCAATCCATACACGTTGGCGTTGTCCACCTGATAATTCATCAATATGACGATCGCTAAATTCAGCGATATTCATCATATCAAGAGCTGTTGCAACGGCTTCGTAATCCTTTTTTGACCAACTTGAAAACATCGATTGATGCGGAAATCGCCCACGGCCAACTAAATCAGCAACGGTAATACCTTCTGGAACAATAGGGGACTGAGGCAAAAGTCCAACCGTACGAGCAAGCTTTTTAGACGGAATTTCATAAATTGATTTGTTATCTAAGTACACATCGCCATCCGATGGTTTTAATAACCGAGCCATTGTTTTTAATAAGGTCGATTTTCCACAGCCATTTGAACCGATAATAATGCTAATTTTATTTTTAGGAATCGAGAGGTTTACATCCTTTAAAATGAGATTTTGGTCATAGCCAGAATGTAAGTTTTTAGTCTGTAATGTATGAGACATTAAATATTCCCCTTTCGATTCAACTTGATTAGTAAGAAAATTAAATAAGGTGCTCCAATAATCCCTGTAATAACACCAACTGGATAGTGTGTCTCAAAAGCAAATTGCCCGATTAAATCTGCTGCAAGTACCAAGATTACACCAATTAACCCTGAAGGTATAAGTGCAGAGAATCCGACTCCGACAATACGTCTGGCAATTGGGCCAGCTAAAAATGAAATAAAGGCAATCGGTCCTGTTGTTGCAGTTGCTAAGGCAATAACCAGTACAGCTGATATTAATAAAATGATACGAACTTGATTTGTTGAAACACCTAAAGATGTAGCTGCTTGTTCACCGAGCTCTAACATTTCCAAATGATTTGAAAAATAGATAAGTATCGGTGTACAAATGACTATAAGAATAAGTAAAGGCATTATAGTTTCAACTTTTGCGCCGTTTAAGCTTCCACTCAGCCATCGAAGAGCAGTCGGTAAATCATATGTTTTTGCTATTAACATTAAATAAGAGATAAAGGCATTTAACATTGCTTGAATCCCGATTCCAATTAAAATTAATCGTCCAATTGAGAAAGAAGAACTTTTCGACAAAATATATAAAACCGCAACTGTCAATAATCCACCTACAACTGAAGCAATTGAAATCATTGTGTTACTTGCATGTAGGACGACAATACAAAATACAGCTGCTGCACTTGATCCCGTTGTAATACCGATAACATTTGGATTTGCTAATGGGTTTCGCAGCATTGTTTGGAAAACATAACCCCCAACTCCAAATGCAAATCCAGCAAGGAGACCAGCTAACAAACGAGGAAAACGTAATGTTCCAACGGTAAAACTTGCCCCCTTAACATCTTCACCTAATAAAACGGCTATGACATCTTTCACTGGATAAATCGTATTTCCAAGCATGAGCATGGCACAACATAATCCAAGGGCAATTATTATTAAGATAACCATCGTCGCAATATAACGACGTTTACGTTTTGATCTTGATTGAATAATGGTTTGTAAAGTCTCATTGTTCATCATAGGCTACGCATTTTCGCTTTCATCGTAATATAAATTAAAATTGGTGCGCCAATAAAGGCTGTTAATATCCCAACCTCTACTTCTCCAGGACGAGCGATCACACGTCCTACAACATCGGATATGGTTAAAATAATCCCACCAGATAAGGCGGAAAGAGGAATGACAAAGCGCAAATCTGGCCCAATCATTAAGCGAATGACATGAGTTGCTAATAGACCAATAAATCCAATTGGTCCCGCAAAGGCTGTCGCAGCCCCACAAAGTAATACGCCAGCAAAAGCAGAGACTAAACGAATCGTCCCTGTTTTAGCACCTAATCCTGTCGCTACCTCATCCCCTAATGCCATCGCATTTAGTGCAGGTG
The DNA here is from genome assembly GCF_059759275.1 of Ferdinandcohnia sp. GQ5. Classification (NCBI taxonomy): domain Bacteria; kingdom Bacillati; phylum Bacillota; class Bacilli; order Caryophanales; family Bacillaceae; genus Ferdinandcohnia; species Ferdinandcohnia sp. GQ5. The sequence goes on along the minus strand of NZ_JCAXEW010000007.1, from coordinate 99,758 downwards.
CAGTTAAAATAGCAAGTATTATACCTACAACTAAGAAGGGTAGAAGTAATTGAATACTATCCCATGTACCAGCTCCAACGCTTCCAACTTGCCAAAAACGGAATTGATCCATAACATTTTGTCGAGGAATCATAATCGCTGTTACGAGTGATGAGAAGATAGCACTTGTTGCAGCGCCAGCTAAGACGAGTTTTAAAGGCGTAGCGCCGTTATAACCAAGAGAACCAATTGTAAACACAAAAATAGCAGTAAGAATCGCACCTGCTATAGCTAACCAGACATATTCACTTGGAGAGCTAATATTTAAAAAGGCAATGCCACTAACGACAAATAATGCAGCACCTGTATTAACTCCTAAAATACTTGGATCGGCAATCGGGTTTCGCGTGACTGATTGCATTAATGCCCCAGATACACCTAATGCAGCACCACACATAAAACTAAAAATAGTTCGTACAACACGTTGACGAACAACACTAGATTCATGATCGTTTAATTCTGGATGGAATAATCCATCCAGAATTATCGACCACCCAATTGAACGAGAGCCAAAAGCTATAGAAGCAATGATTGATAATAGTAAAAGAATGAAAAGAATAATTGTTAACTTCCCTAAATTCTTTGGCCGGAAAAATTGCTTCTCCATAGCAACATTCAACTGTTTCATGACTACTTAATATTCTTCGCTACGTCTGAGATTAAAGTTAAGTATTCATCAATTGTATATTGAATTGAAAGTGGGTTTGGGTTACCAGCAGCTGCTAATGGTGTGTTGTCTTCTATAACTACGATGTTACCAGCAGCAATTGCAGGCACTTTCCCCAAAATTGGATTTGCTTGTAAAGCAGCTAATGTATCCTTGTTACCATAAGTAATAAATAGTTCAGTGTCGTTTAATGCATCTGCATTTTCAGCACTTACTTGAATGTAGAAGCTGTCATCAGTAATTAATTCTTTAATACCTTCAGGATATTCCATACCCAAATCCGATAAGAATTCACCACGTGGGTCTGCAGGTGTATAAATATAGAAACTTGATAAGTCAGCTGTGTTAAACATACCGAATGCAGCTTTTTTGCCTTTAATACTAGAGTACTCGTTTGCTTTATCAGCAATTAACTTTTCTGTATCCGCAACTAATTTCTTACCTTCTTCTTCCATACCCATACCTTTAGCGTTTAATAATACTTGGTCGCGCCAAGGTGTTACCCATGGAGTTTCTTCATACGGAACTACTGGAGCAATTTGGCTTAAAGTATCGTACTCTTCTTCTGTAATACCTGAATATGCAGCAAGGATTACATCTGGATTACTATCAGCAATTGCTTCAAAATCTAAACCGTCAGTATCTTGATATACGGTTGGATTTTCTTCACCTAGCTCTTTTAATTTATCAGCAGTCCATGGTAATAAACCAGAATCATCTTGGATCCCGTAGTTTGCAGCAGAGAAACCTACTGGTACTATACCAAGTGCTAACACTACATCATGGTTTGCCCAGGCTACTGTTGCAACTCGTTCGGGTTTTTCCTCAATTGTTGTTTCACCAAATGCATGTTTAATGACGATTGGATACTGACTATCGCTTTCTTTATCAGTGGTTGCCTCTTCATTGGTTGTGCTTTCGTTGGCACAAGCCGCTAGAAATAAAATAAAAATAGAAGTAATAATAAATAATAGCTTCTTCATTATAATTAGCCTCACTTTGTTAATTAGTTTTTTTATTTTCCGGTTAAATGATAAAGATTTTCATTATCATTTGTATAAATTTATAATACGCTTACTTTTTTTCATATGTCAATAACTTTTCTGAGAATTATTATCAATTACAATTGACTTTCAAAACAGGATTCGTTAATCTAGTTGATAAGAGTTCTCATTTAAATTCATAAACAAAATGGAGTGTTCCAAATGGAAATATATGATGTGACGATTATAGGTGGTGGACCTGCCGGACTATATAGTGCTTTTTATAGTGGTATGCGAGACATGAAAACAAAAATTATCGAATATCATTCCTATTTAGGTGGAAAAGTAAATATCTTTTTAGAAAAAGTACTTTGGGATGTAGGTGGTCAACCACCAATTCTGGGCCATCAATTTGTGGAAAATTTAATCGCACAAGCTATGACATTTGAACCGACCATATGTTTAAGTCAAAAAGTTGACCGGATTGATAAAGAGGAAGAATATTTTATTATTTCAACAAATACAGGGGAGAAGCATTATTCAAAATCTATTATTATAGCAATTGGCGGGGGCATCTACGAGCCAATTAAGTTGGAGCTTGAAGGAGCAGAAAAGTTTGAAATGACTAACCTTCACTACACAATTAACGGCATCGAGCGCTTTAGAAATCGAGATATTTTAATATCGGGCGGAGGAAATGCGGCTATTGATTGGGCTGTTGAACTATTGCAAGTCGCAAAAAAGCTAACAATTATTTACCGTAGTGATGAATTAAAAGCACATGAATCACAAATAAAAAAATTAGTAGAGAACGGTGTAGAAATTAAATTACATACAGAAATAGTGAAGCTCATTTCAAATGAAAATAAGACGGCTATTGACCGTGTTTTATTAAAAGAAAATGATACGGAATATGAAATAACAATGGACGAAGTATTAGTCTGTCACGGTTATAATCGGGAAGTTTCACTAGAATTCTGTGATTCTATTGCACCCGTACGAAATGAATATAAGCAATTTGAAAGTGAAGGGCAATGTAAAACATCGATACCTGGGATATACGCGGTAGGCGATATTGTATCCTATACAGATAAAGTCTACTTATTAGTCGGGACCTTTAATGATGCAGTTTTAGCTGTAAATAGTGCGAAGAAATTCATTGAGCCAGATGCGGCGAGTTATGCCATGGTTTCTTCACATAATGATAAATTTAATCAGCGTAATGCAGCGATTTTAGTGAAAAAATAAGGCTCATTTCTAAAAGATTGTTGATTTCAAAAATAAATGTGTAAACCTAGTAGATTGGAGCAGGTGGCGACCCCCGCGGGGAAAGCGTCCACATGAAGCGGAACAATCATAATAAACAACAAAGTTTGCGAAAACAGCCTAAATATAAAACAGTGTAAGACATTTCTACATAAAGAGCGGTCGCGTTTTTAGAATTACTATAACGAATAGAACGAATTTCCATTAGTGGAATTCGTTCTTTTTTGTTATATAAGAGGATTAAAGATATTTTTGAAGAATTTCTATATGATGCATTTGTACTAATTTTTTATGGAGGGAACTATGGGGTCGGAATTTATTATAACGATTGTTATTATTTTTGCAGTTGTATTCTTGATAGACAAAGTATACGGAAGAATTAATATAGAAGATTATTCACCTATTTGGGAGTATTTTTTTAAAGCCCTTCTCTATGGGTTTATCGCTAGCGTTACATTATTCTACGGAAAGGAATCGCTAAGTGATGTAAATACGCTAGAATGGGCCATCATTGCAGTATCAGCAATAGAAGGAATAGGGAATTACATTAACTATGTAAAAGAATCTAAAAGGAGAAAAGAAGAAAAAAAGGAAGCCTTGAAAAGACTTAACTAAACCACTGTTTGATTTGGTGTGGTAACTTAATTTTCCTTATTTTATTTTTTATTTTGAAAAAACCAAAGCCTGTGAAATTTTACTCATGGTAAATAACACAGGCCTTTTCATTTCAAAGGAGGGTTTTGTCCCAGTCTCTTGTTATGTTAAATCAGAAGATTCCATATGTATTTAATTCCATCCCATAAAGCTAAGGCTACGAGTACAGCAACTATCCCTTTTAAAATCTCTCTCATACTATCACCTCACAATAGCCGGTTTCTATGTATTTACGAAAGGGATTCGTAAAAGTTTCAAATCTCTAAAATTCATTAAGTAGTGTCAAATCCTTCGTTGCTCAAACTCAATGTTTAATAAAAGAGAAGGGCATCCCTTTATATAGTTCCATATCAAAAACCGATTAGTGCTCCGGCAATCAATTTCGTATTTAACATGGTGAAAACTAGGTGAAGAATATTTTGATACAGAGAGGTGGGAAAATACAGGTTATGTAGATAAACAATTTATGTTTTATTAGAAGGCTCTTTTCTAAAAAATTGTTGGTTTATTGATAATAAAGTTCAAACCTAGTAGATTGGAGCGAAAGATGGCGACTCCTCGAAAATGTATTCACATTTTCTTCGTGCGTGGGTTATTTCAAAGAAGCAAATTCAATGTCCAGCGGGAAAAGCGTGAGACTTGAGAACCCGCAGGAGCAGTAGCGACGTGTCCAGTTTCAGTGGCTAGAAACTCGAGAATTTCAACTCCTCCTTAAGAGGCAAAATACGCCTCTTAGTCGGCAATTTTCTCGTTTCTGTGCAAGCCGCCTCCACATTTCGTTGAGGAGGCTCAAGCCACGCCCGCGGAAAGCGTCCACCTGAAGCGGAAAGTCAACAATAATGTATCCCATGATTTGAGAACACCTTTGACCATGGCAAAGCAGTACTGAAAGTATCAAATAGGGTAGAAAAAGCTCCTGTAGATGATGTGAAAAAATTATTTGAACTATTTTTTAGAGGAAACAAAGCAAGGAAAGATAACCAAGGTACGGGGTAGGACTTGCGATCTCAAAAAGAATCGTTGAACTTCATTATGGCAATATTTGTGCGGATTATAAGAAAGGGTGGATGACTTTAATTGTTGAACAACCGATTCATAAAAGTAGCAGGTAGAGAGGAAACCCTGTCGATTCTCTAGTTAGGGTAAGAGGAATGTAGAGAGTATGATGTTAATATCTTACAAAAAAATCTTGTTTTAAAAGGAGGAGTTTTAAATGTCAAGAAAGGCTTTTAGTGCACCAGGAGCTGTTGCTGTTGGTCCATATTCACATGCAATTGAATCAGGTGATTTACTATTTCTATCTGGACAAACCCCAGTAGACTCACAAAATGGAAAGCTTGTAGAAGGTGATATTGTTGAACAGACAACTCAATGTTTTAAAAACCTTTTCAATGTATTGGAGGCAGCAGGATTAACTCCTGACCATGTTCAAAAGGTGAATGTGTTCTTAACCAATATGGATAATTTCACAGCGATGAATGAAGTATATTCTAAACAATTTTCTGAGCCATATCCTGCACGTACAACTATAGGAGTGTCATCACTTCCTCTTGGTGCACAGGTTGAAATCGAGATGATAGCTAGAAGATAAAACTCAGGGAATTCGGACCAAAGTATAGGAATAAGCAGAAGTGAAAACTGGAGTGCAGCAGGTATCAAAATAATCAACGGATGGCTACTTGTAGAAAGACCATGAGTTCGTTAAAAGGTTTTTTAACAATTCATGGTCTTATCTATTTCAAATAAACTACTTGGATTATATGTTCCTAAGGTGAAGATCTGGAGTCGCGATATAACTACTATTGTTATTTTTATAAAGGCTAGATTTCAGTATGCTCTTACTTTCGATTAACTACTATTAGGTCTCCAGCTTTTTAAAATGGTATAATCTTGTTTATCGTTTGCGGTTTTACTATCATTATTAAAATATTCATCGGGTCTTCACTGTGACCGATGACACATAGACGAAGAGGGGGATTAATAGTGATTAAAATGGGGGTTATTGGACTTGGAGATATTGCACAAAAAGCTTATCTTCCTGTTTATAGCGGATTAAAGGAGATTGAGTTTCACTTTTACACAAGAAACCAAGAAAAGTTACGAGAAATTACCAGCCAGCATAGGTTTGAACATTTTCACTTCAGCCTCCAATCCTTGGTTGAGAGTGGGATTACGGGAGCATTCGTCCATTCAGCGACATCTTCTCATGAAGAAATCGTGAAGTTGCTTCTACAGCACGGAATCCATGTATTTGTGGACAAACCAATCACGGATAATTATGAAGGTGCTCATCGGCTTGTTGAACTAGCAGAAGCCCGAGGGGTCATTCTTATGGCTGGATTTAATCGTAGGTTTGCACCTTCGTATGTCAGTTTGAAGGAAGTATCTCACCCCAATATGGTTGTGGTCCAGAAAAATCGTCATAATCTTCCTGGAGAGCCGAGAACGTTTATTTTCGATGATTTTATTCATGTAGTGGATACGATGAGGTATTTATTTCCACACTCAATGGAAGATTTAATAGTGAACGGTCGTATGGAAAATGGTCTCTTATACCATGTAGTGATCCAATTTGTATCAAAAGGCGGCACGGCAGTCGGTATTATGAACAGGGATAATGGGACGACCGAGGAAATGGCCCAAGTTATGGGTCCGTTCGAAAAGCGAACAGTCATGAACGTATCCAACTTAGTTATTTCGAAAGGTATGGAAAACAGTGAGGTTCGTAGCAGCGATTGGGAGCCAACCTTGGTTAAAAGAGGCTTTGAGCAAATGGTAACTAATTTTATTCAAGCGGTCAGCACAAATTCGGTACCATTAATTACAGCTAGGGATGCACTGAAAACCCATGAAATTTGTGAAGAAATCCTCACAAAACTAGCGGAACAGAAGTAACTGACAGTTAAATAGAAAAAAAGGAGGTCAAATGATGGATAATAACGATATTTTAATCCGATTAAGATATGCATTGGAATTAAAAAATAAAGAAATGGCAGAGATTTTTAGACTTGGTGGCACGGAGGTATCGGTACCAGAGGTAGTAAAGATTCTCACAAAGACATACGATGAGGATGAATACGAGAATGAAGATCAAATAAAGTGTACGCACAGTATGTTAGACTCATTCTTAAATGGCCTTATTATTTACAAAAGAGGGGTGCAGGAACCTAAACCAGGACAGCCTAATCCAGCAGAACCTACTCTAAAGACAAGTGGGAACATGAATAATCTTCTTTTAAAGAAAGTCAAAATTGCACTAGCTTTGACGACTGAGGATATGCTAGATATTTTTGATAATGTAGGATTAAGGGTAACAAAAGGTGAGCTAGGGGCATTATTACGAAAAGAAGGACATAAAAACTATAAAGAATGCGGAGATAATTTCGCAAGAAACTTTTTAAAAGGGCTAACGATCAAATACAGAGGGTAGTGCCACAGCCATCATTTATTAGAGGTTCTATTATCTCGTTCCGCTTAACAACAGATGATCATATATAGGGGTTTTCCAAAAGTAATAAGACTTTTGGGAAGCCCTTTTTTATAGCTTTTTCGAATGGTTTCGGAATATAAAATTTCATTTTACCTCACGATAAAATAAGTTGTCAATAAGAAAATTTGAAAAACTTTCAAAAAAATGTTACAATAATCTTACAATTGGTTATTGATACCAATCGAAGAATAAATCAATCATTTACGTGGGATTGAAAGGAAGCTAGTTGAATAAAATGATCAATTTACTATCTAATAGTAACCGAGTTTTTTTATTCTACAAGGAGGACTAGAATAATGAATCTAATTAATAAGAAAGTTACACACAATCGTTTTGGCCTGGGTAGTATAGTTGAGCATAATGAATCTAGTATTGAAATCCATTTTGAATCTGAAAATAAAAAGTTTGTTTTCCCCGATGTATTTGAAAAGCATCTAAAACTGCATGATAAAAATATTGCCAATTCACTAGAAAAAATAATACAAAAAAAGGCAATGGAACGAAAAGAGGAAGAACGGAAGAAGGAAGAGGAAAGAGCACGACAAAGAAAAAAAATGGAACTTCGCTTGGAATATGAAAAACTTATGAAAAATCATAAACTTCATCCACAATCACAAATGGTCTTTTGGTGTGACACAGAAGAACAGCATCAATCTTTATCAGAATGGAAGGTTTTTTCAGGTGAAATAAAGAGTGGTACAAATAAAGGGAAGCCAAATAAACCTATCCGTCTGCACCAAAATAGTGCTGTCTTGTTAACAGAAATAGATTCCAGCATGCCTGAAAAAGATAGACGTATCTTAGGTGTTTATATGGTGAAGGAAGGTTTTATCGGTAAGCTTTGTGAAGATGGATATATTCCGGCTCATTCAACTTACAGACTCCAACTCACAGAACAGGAGTCAGAACAGATGCTTTTCTGGAAATATTACGTGAATGAAAAGCACCCTCATAAAATGACATGGAATACAGGGAAATACCGTTATTTTGATAACTTATGGATGGCTCAAATTTTGCTTGATATTGTTTCGTTGAAAAGTGATCCAAAGGAAAGAGAGCTAGCCCAACAATTCTTTGAACATTTTTGTAAAATGAACCAGATCTCAGAGCAAGAGATACAAGAGCCTAATGGCGCTTTAATGCGTAATTAGTCGTTTGTCCTATACCCCACCCGCGATTAATGCCAAGTTATCGTGTAGCTTTTGCGTGGTTGGAGCTCACATAATAGAAAAGCAGTTGATATAGAAACTCTATACCATCTGCTTTTTTTGTAGTGCCTTTTTGTGTCTAGCAAAATAGATTCCAGCAGCAAAATAGGGGAATGCCTTTTAGCGTGAGCACCGAATTTTTTAGAAAAAATGGTCAAAAAGTGGGAGAAAAGGAAAGACTTTATTTTAAGAGGATTGAATGAAGGTTTCGGAGGATGAATAGTAATGAGTGATGTAAAATTAAGGCCTTTAGAACGAGTTGATTTAGGATTTGTCCATAAATTAAATATAAATGCAAACATCATGTCCTATTGGTTTGAGGAGCCATATGAGTCTTTTGTTGAATTGCAGGATTTATATGATAAGCATATTCATGATCAGGGTGAAAGAAGATTTATTGTACAAAAAGGCGATGAAATGGTGGGACTAGTTGAATTAGTAGAAATTGATTATATTCATCGTAGGGTTGAATTCCAAATTATTATTGATCCCAACCATCAAGGGCATGGATATGCGAAGTCTGCAACCTATCTCGCAATGGACTACGCGTTTTCTGTATTGAATATGTATAAATTATACTTAATCGTGGACAAAACCAATGAAAAAGCGATTCACATTTATCAAAAACTTGGATTTCAATTTGAAGGAGAATTAATTGATGAGTTTTTTGTTGACGGTGAATATCATAATGCAATAAGAATGTGTATGTTTCAACATCAATATTTTAATAGGGGTTCTTGAGAGTCCTATTGCGGTGCTAGGAAGAATTAATTAAGAAGTTGGAAAACGCAGTTCTTATACAGGAAAATACAAATCAGTTCAAGGAAAAACGGAGTGCTACTAAATGGGCACTCCGTTTTTTCTATTTTATTTGTACGTTTTAGTAAGGATAGTACGGGTAGTATGGTGGATACGGCGGATAATAATAAGGGTATGGTGGGTAATAACCAAATCCCGGGCCTGGAGTCAATAGTGCACCAGTTGCTAAGCCGCCTAAAAAGCCTAATCCAAAGCCTGGTCTACCGAACCCAAAACCAGGTCTGCCGAATCCAAAGCCTGGTCTACCAAAACCAGGTCTACCAAAACCAAAGCCTGGTCTGCCGAATCCAAATCCGGGGCGTATTCGTTGATCATTGACATCAATTATTTCCTGATAAAATGGTTCTTGTAAAGCGTTATATGGATAACCGTTATTCAAAGCAAATCCCTCCTGTTTATTTATTTCACTAAAGGATATGCTAAAGTAGCCTATTTGGGTTGGGCATATGCCTCATATTCATCCAATAAATAAATTGTTTAAGTATTCACCACTATCTGTTATTGACTGAACACCTGAATGTGATAAAATCTAGAGGATTTTAAGAATTGGAAGAATTGATCCTACGTGCATGAGAAAAATGAATGATATTAAAGTAATCAAGTAAGCTATTGAGGGAGTTAATATATGCAAACACAAACCTTACATAAAAACCTTATTCGTGCAAGTGAAAATGGATCATTGGAAAATGTAGAGCGCTTCCTGCAAAAAGGAGCGAGCATTCATTATAAAGATAAAAATGGCAGAACCGCTTTAATGGCGGCTACACAAAAAAATCATGTTTCAATTGTTCAAATGTTAGTAGAAGCAGGGAGTGATGTGAATACAAGGGACATTAATCAGTTAACTCCATTTATTTGCGCGGGTGCAAACGGATTTCACGAAGTATTAAGCATAATGCTGAAATACGGAGCTGACCTGAAAAGTGTAAATCGATTCGGTGGTACAGCTTTACTGCCTTCAAGTGAAAAAGGGTACCTGAAAACCGTTCAAATTTGCCTGGAAGCTGGTGTCCCGGTAAATCATGTGAATGATTTAGGATGGACGGCCTTATTAGAAGCTGTCATTTTAGGAAACGGTGGCCGTCTGTATTCTGATATTATTCAAATTCTTGTTGAAGCGGGGGCGGATGTTAACCTCCCTGATAGAGATGGTAAGTCCGCACTTCAACATGCAAAAGACCTAAATCAATCAAAGGTTGTTAACATCTTAAACAAAGATTATAAAGTGCGAAATGAAGGCATCGAAAAGGCAATATCATTCTATAAAAATGATAGGTACTTTGAGGCAATCACTACAATAGACTATGAACTTGAAAGTGATAGTGAAAACATAGATTTATATTTTTATAAAGGGTATTTTTTACAAGAAGCAAAGAGGTATGAAGAAGCTTTGGTTCAGTTTGAGATAGCCATAGCTAAAGATCCGAGCGACTTAGACTTTTATTTCTATACAGCTAATTGTAAGCGGTTGATGAAAAGATCAGAAGAAGCACTTGCTGAATATGATAAAGCTTGTGAACTCAATCCACATGCAACCTTTTACCGATACCATAAATCGAATTATTTGAGAGAACTGAGCAGACATGAGGAAGCTGTCAACGAGATGGACAAGCTTTTAGCTCTCCAACCACATCGGTACGATTTCTCATTTCATAAGGCTAACAGCCTAAGGTCATTAGGAAGACACGAAGAAGCACTTGCTGCAATTGAGAATGCAATCAAACTTGATCCGACTAATCCTTTATACCAATTGCACAAAGAACAGTCTCTCGAATTACTAGAAAAATAATAGATGAACAAAAAGGAGAATGCACGAATGGAAGCTAGAAATACGGTCAAAGAAGAGCTACATAAAAAGAACTCCTATATGCTATTGAATGTTCGATTAGAAAGTGGATATAAGTATGAAGATGGACAAGTTGTCGCCACTGAAACAGAATTACGAAATATCGAAATTGAAAACGGTATTATTACGAAAATACAAGATGCTCATCTACCATATAGAAGAGAAATAGATTGCTATGATGCGATGGGAATGCTTCTCCTCCCGGCATTTAAGGAAATGCATATCCATTTAGATAAAACCTACTATGGGGGGCCTTGGAGGTCTGGGGCAAATCGAAAAAGTATTTTTGACATGATTGAATTAGAGGAGGAAATACTGCCAAAGCTACTGCCAACGGCACAAGAGCGTGCTGAAAAATTAGTTGAGTTAATCCTAAGCTACGGTTCAACGTATGTTCGAAGTCATTGTAATATTGATCAAACTGTTGGGCTAAAAAACCTCGAAAAATTAAAGGCTGCCTTAGAGAATTATTCAGATAAAATTTCACATGAGATCGTAGCTTTTCCTCAACATGGATTGCTTCGTTCCAATGTAGATGGGTTATTACGAGAGGCAATGGAGCTTGGCGTAACACATGTAGGAGGTCTTGATCCAACCGTTGTTGATGGAAACATGGAGAAGTCCCTTGAAACAATGGTACAAATCGCTGTGGACTATAACAAAGGCATTGATATGCATCTTCATGAGGGTGGGGAAACAGGGATTAAAGCGATAAATAGATTGGCTGATTTAACCGAAGAGGCTGGACTAGAGGGAAAAGTAACAATTAGCCATGCATTCTCACTAGCTTCATTGTCGGAGGAATCAGGAATCGAGCTTGCAAACCGCCTAGCCTCATTAGGTATTTCAATTGCCTCAACTGTTCCGATCGGTAAAATGATTATGCCGATTTCACTACTTCAAAAGCATGGAGTAGAAGTTCTTCTCGGGAATGACAGTATCACAGACCATTGGTCACCGTTTGGGATTGGAGATATTCTTCAGAAAGCACATCTTGCAGCACAATTATATGGTTGGAGCAATGAATATAACTTATCACGCGCTTTATCACTAGCAACTAGAGGCATTACACCTTTAGATAAAGAGGGAAATCAAATCTGGCCAAAGGTTGGAGATGAAGCTACTGCTGTCCTCGTAGCTTCCAGCTGTTCAGCAGAAGCTGTAGCAAGGTTACCGAAGCGTACTGCTGTTCTGCATAAAGGTGTATTTTCTTCAGGCTATTTAGAAAAAAAGTAATTTTACACAATGGAGTGTTCTAGCAACTTTGATCTTAAAGAAGGCAACTAGCCCATTTGTAGTGAGGGGATGGGAAAATGAAAAGGGAAGACCCAGAAAATCAAATAAACAATGATTTAGATAAGAATAAAACAAAGCATGAAATTATTGAATCAGGACACAAATATCGGGAAGAATTATTACAATCCATTCGAAAAGGAGAACAGGAATCTGTTGTCCGATCCATAAGTGAATTTAATGAGTTTCTAAGTGAAGAAACTGACACTCTAGATATTTTTAAAAGAGTTCCAAGGAATAAATTACGTGCATTTAAAAACATATTATTATCGCATAATACGCTCTACAGCTATTCGGCAGAAAAAGGTGGCTTGAGCGCATGGCAATGCCATTACCTTTCTGAAAAATACGCAATTATGATTGAGAATGCCAAGTCTACACCTGAACTAGAAGAGATTCATAAAAAAATGCTAGAGGAGTACTCTGACCCTTCCATTCGTTTTGTCGAATTTGAAAAGGCATCAATTGCCGAAAAAGCTGAGCATTTTATAAAGATGAACTTCTCAGAGGATATATCAATAGAGGACATATCGCGAAAGTTACATGTACATTCTTCCCACTTAATGCGTGCTTTCAAAAAAGAAAAAGGGATGACAATAAGTCATTATCGAAATTTGGTAAGGATTAAGGAAGCAAAGGAATTATTAATCAATTCTAATCTTACATTGATAGAAATCACCTTTATTGTAGGTTTTAAAAATCAACAATACTTTTCTCGCGTTTTTAAAGAGGAAGTAGGCGTAACCCCAAAAGAGTATAAACAAAAAAATAGTAAGTGAAGCCCTTTTATCATTTGAAAAGTTTGATAAAAGGCTTTTTTTATTTAATGCAATGATAGTGTAAAAGGATGCAATATTATTGCAAAAGTAATTCGGAATTTTGAGTTAAAATTCTAATATATTAATATTTTAAACGCTTTCATTAATATGAAGGAGGATGAAGTAAGTTTAGTATATAGATAATAGTTAAAACTATTGGTTTGTATAGTAAACAAATATAATGAGATATCATCATAAGTTGAAAATCTGGATAATTAAAGCCTTACTCTTCTCAAGTTAAGTTATTGCAGCATTGAAATTAAATTTAAAAGTAATAAATCCATTATTTCATTTACATTGGGGGTTAAAACATGGAAAAGAAACAGGTTAGAAAATTTGGTTTCCGTGATCAATTTGGATATATGCTAGGGGATGTTGGTGGTGGCTTTGCAAACCTTTACATCGGCTCGTTTTTCCTTTTATTCACCACCTCAGTATTGGGAGTAAGTCCTTATTTTATGGGAACATTGTTTTTAGTTGCTCGAATATTTGATGCATTTACAGATGTTGTGATGGGAAGTATTCCTGATAGATGGAAATTAGGAAAAAGTGGTGATAAATTTTTACCTTATATCAATATATCAAAATGGTTACTTGCAGCATCCATTTTAATTTCATTTGCAGACGTCTCAAGTTGGTCATCAACGGCAATTCATGTATGGGTCGTATTTGTTTATCTATTCTATGGAATCGCATACACAGCTGATTCAATTCCTTATGGTTCATTAGCGGCTGTTATTACAGATGATCCAATTGAACGTACAAAATTATCTCGTGCTCGTTCTATTGGTGGAATGGTTGTTGGAATCGGGTTTTTATCGTTTGTCCCTATGTTTATCTATGATAAATCTGGGAATCTAGTGCCTGAAATGTTTTTCTATATTTCTATCGTATTCAGTATTCTTTCTGTTCTGGCTTATACAGGACTTGTTAAATTAACAACAGAGCGTATTCGTGATGACAGACCAGTTGGTACTAAAGCTGATTACAAATTTACTGATGCTTTAAAAGCTGCCTTAAAGAATCGACAGTTATTAGGGATGATGGTAGCAAGTGTTGGTTCATTAATTATGATTAATGGTGTTACACAATTAGCTGCAATTGTGTTCTCAGAATACTACAAAAATCCTGGTGCATTTGCGATTAACTCATTCTTACAAATGGGAGTTACACTGGTACTGTTTATTTTTGTCCCTACGTTAGTTAAGAAGTTTGGTAAGCGTAATATGGTCATTAGTACGGCAAGCTTTAGTTTAATAGCTTCTACACTCCTAACCATTTTTATTATTGAGAATGTTTACGTGTATATAGTAGCCTATAATATCGCAACAATCGCAAATATGGTTTTTGTTATGATCGTATGGGCACTTGTAACAGATTGTTTAGATTTTACAGAACTTCAAACTGGCAAACGATATGATGGAACACTTTACTCCATTTATTCATTCTCACGTAAAGTAGGAATGGGTGTTGGTTCTGCACTAGGTAGTTATGCTCTAGGTTGGGTCGGATTTGTTTCTGGACAAACTTCTCAAACTCAAGAAGTAGCAGAAGGTGTTTTACGTATGTATAACGGATTACCTATTTTGTCTTTTCTCTTAATGATTATCGGTATTGCGTTAATCTTTAACTTGAATAACACTAAAGCTCAAGAAATGTATAGAACATTAAAAGAAAGAAGAGCTCAAAACTGATAAAACCAATGACTTATCTATTAAATATATACATTAATAATTTTTAAGGGGGATGTTATTCGATGAGAACTCGGTTCCTATCTAAATGCACAAACGGGGAAGTTGAAGAATACCTGCAACAAAATGATCTGATTTTTGTACCTGTTGGTGTAACAGAAACGCACGGAGCACTACCGCTTGATACGGAAACGGTAATTGCGGAAGCACTTGCGTTAAAAATGGCAGAGGCGACAAATGGCCTCGTTCTTCACAACCTGCCCTATTTCTTCGCTGGTGGGACAGCGATGGCTCGCGGGACCGTTAATATAAGTGTTAAAGAGGGTATGAGATATTTAGAAGCAATAGCTAAATCACTTTTAAAACAGGGTTTTAGAAGACAGGTATATGTTACTTGTCATGGTCCTGCACACATAACATTAAGCGGAATGGTTCGTGATTTCTTTGAGGAAACAAAAGTACCAATCCTTTATATTGACATGATTAAAGCAACTGATAGTGTTGAAGATTTAAGTTTTTCGTTTATGGAGAAATTCAATGATATTAGCATTGGGGCATACAAAATACTAGGTAGATTAGAAGATGTTCCGATGAATGTTCCAGAGTCAAACTCAGTAACCTATGATGTACAGAGTATGTTAAAGGGCATGAGTAAAAACCCGGGAAATGCACTTGGTAAATATGCACTGCAATCAGGGGCAATTGGTTCATACTTTGATCAAGCGTCTGACCATCTACCAACACCACTCATTACATCTGAAGAACATCGTGAAGAATTAGCTCATTCAGGCGTTCTTGCAATTGAAGAGTTTATTGAAAAATTGGATTTGCCAACAATTGTTGACCTTTTACGAAAAACAGATGAGTATACACAAAACGACAGTCTACCAAAATACGGTGAATGGTTATAATTTAGATAAAAACGAGAATTCATTTTCTCGTTTTTTTGTTGGAGATTTATGAGTATTTTATATCCCATTAGCAGTTTTGTTTTATCTCTCTGGTTATTAAAGTCTAATTTAGTAACAAATGTAGTGAGGGATTGTACAAAATTACAGTTTCAAATTACAAGTATTTAAGTTATATTCTATAAGAAAAACCGAGCTGTTGGGGAGGAAACTTTTTATGAGAAATATCATTATCCGCATCGCTTCTATTAACGATATTGATGATATCCTTTCAATTTATAATGAGGGAATTGAGGATCGAATTGCAACTTTGGAAACTTCTACAAAAGATAAGGCTTTTATGCTTGCCTGGTTTCATCAACATACTGGACGTTTTAAGGTCATAATTGCCGAAGTTGAGGGAGAAATTGTTGGATGGGCAAGTCTTAATCAGTATAATAGTCGATCTGCATATGATGGGGTTGCTGATTTATCTGTCTATGTTAGAAGAGATGATCGTGGAAGAGGTATAGGAGGAAAATTACTTTCCACAATCGAGAAGTTGGCTAAGGAAAACGCATTTCACAAAATTGTCTTATTTACTTTTCCGTTTAATAAACTTGGTCAAGGACTTTATAAAAAAAGTGGATATAGAGAAGTAGGCATATTTAAAAATCAGGGGAAAATCGGTGATCAATTTATTGATGTAATGGCAATGGAGAAACTGTTAGTTTAGTAGGATGAGAAAGCAATTTATGTGTAATGACCAGTCTGAAATGTATGGATTGGTTATTTTTTATCATGCAATATGCAAGCATCTACTCAAAATCAAAGAGAAATTATTGGTCAAGTGTGAATCAAAGAATGTAAGGCATTTATACTAATTAGGAAAGATAGATTTGACGTGTTTAGTAATTGATTGATATGCATTTAAAATAAGAGTTGCGATTTTTATATAAGCAAAATATTATATAAGTAAAAGGTTATATAGGTGGATCTTTATGTAGGAAGGAGAAGACTGATTTGGAGAACATTGAATTAATGGCTAAACAGCTAAAAGCTGTGAGTGACCCCAACAGATTAAAGCTATTATCATGCCTTAAAAAAGGGGAAGTATGTGTTTGTGATTTTGTCGATGTTTTAAATATTTCTCAACCAGCGGTTAGTCAACAATTGAAAAAGTTGAAGGATGCTGGAATTGTTCTTGAAAGACCCTCTGGTACTTGGAAACATTATCGATTAAATGATGATTTACCTCCATATATTCAGTCTATTATCGATCAATTGCAAGAAATCGCAATTATTAAATGCGATTGTTAAGTATGCAACAGGAGTATTCTAATACATCTAAGTAAGTAGTAGGAGGTTATCTATTGATATCAGTAATTTTAGCTTCAGTTATTTTCTTAATTACACTAGTCTCGGTTATATGGCAACCTAAAGGTTTATCCATTGGTTGGTCTGCATGTGGTGGAGCTGTCTTAGCTCTAATCGTTGGAGTAGTGGATTTTAAAGATGTAATCGATGTTACATCCATTGTTTGGAACGCAACTCTAGCGTTTGTTGCTATTATTATCATTTCATTAATACTAGATGAAATCGGATTTTTTGAGTGGTCAGCCTTACACATGGCAAGAGCCGCGAAAGGAAATGGAGTTCGAATGTTTGTGTATGTATCTATTTTAGGTGCATTAGTAGCTGCATTCTTTGCTAACGACGGAGCAGCATTAATTTTAACTCCAATCGTATTAGCGATGGTTCGAAATCTAAACTTCAATGAAAAAATGGTATTCCCATTTATTATAGCTAGTGGATTTATTGCAGATACGACATCTCTGCCACTTGTCGTTAGTAACTTAGTAAATATTGTTTCAGCAGACTTTTTTGGAATTGGTTTTGCAGAGTTTGCATCAAGAATGATTGTTCCCAATCTCTTTTCGTTAGCAGCAAGTATTTTGGTCTTATATCTATTTTTCCGTAAGAGCATTCCAAAGAATTATGATATGACTCAATTGAAAAAGCCAGTAGAAGCGATTCGTGACCTGAAGATGTTCAGATTATCTTGGATTGTGTTAGGGATACTACTTATTGGATACTTTGCAAGTGAATTTACAGGAATTCCTGTATCAATTATCGCAAGTATCGTGGCAATCTTCTTCCTCTTCATGGCTAGGAGAAGTTCAGCCGTGAATACACGTACAGTAGTAAAAGGTGCTCCGTGGGCTATCGTGTTTTTCTCAATAGGAATGTATGTAGTTGTGTATGGGTTAAGAAATGTTGGGCTTACAGATATCCTAGCAAACCTAATTCAGTTTACAGCTGATCAAGGATTATTCGCGGCAACAATCGGAATGGGATTCATTGCAGCGATTCTGTCATCTGTTATGAATAACATGCCGACTGTCATGATAGATGCTCTAGCAATTGCAGATACAAATACAAGCGGTGTAATAAGAGAAGCTCTTATCTATGCGAATGTTATTGGTTCAGATTTAGGTCCAAAAATTACACCAATTGGTTCTCTTGCAACGCTATTATGGCTACATGTACTTTCACAAAAAGGTGTTAAGATTTCGTGGGGAACATACTTTAAGACTGGTATTATTTTAACCATTCCGACTTTGTTCATTACTCTAGTTGGATTATATATCTGGTTACTTATTATTCATTAAACAACAAAGGAGACTTCGTTTATGTCTAAAAAAACAATTTACTTTTTATGTACTGGTAACTCATGCAGAAGCCAAATGGCTGAAGGGTGGGGGAAAAAGTATCTAGGAGAAGAGTGGGACGTATTAAGTGCAGGAATTGAAGCGCATGGTTTGAATCCTAATGCAGTAAAAGCGATGAACGAAATTGGTATTGATATTTCCAATCAAACTTCAGATATAATTGACCCTGAAATCCTAAACCATGCTGATTTTGTCGTAACTTTATGTGGAGATGCTGCTGATAAGTGTCCAACGACACCACCACATGTTAGACGTGATCATTGGGGATTCGATGATCCTGCGAAAGCTCAAGGTATGGAAGAGGAGAAATGGGCAGTGTTCCAACGAGTGCGTGACCAAATTGGTGAAAGAATTCAACGATTTGCTGAAACAGGTGAATAAGAACCACTAGAGGAACTACCAAATTTCCGTTGGTATTTGAAAGATAGGAGGATATGAATGCATAATTAATGTTGTCTATTATCTAGGCAATCTATGCATTAATATCCCCAGTTTATTGATGTAAATAACCAATCAGTATCTTCGAACACCCCCTCCCAAACCTACCTTTTTTTACCCGATTTTCTTTACGCTTTAAATTTGATATAGTAAAGTTTATAATTTTTAAAGTTATTATAGTTTGATAAAAAGGATTTATGAATGCCATTGCTATAAATGAAGCATGAACATTCTGAGTGTTACTTTCGGATGAAAGTTTGACCTCGTGTTGATATAGAGAGGATTTGAGTTTGACTATGAAAGATAATTTTTGGCGTGATCTACCAAGGCCGTTTTTTATACTTGCACCAATGGAAGATGTGACGGATGTTGTTTTCCGCCATGTAGTAAGTAAAGCAGGCAGACCTGATGTGTTTTTTACAGAGTTTACTAACACGGATAGTTATTGTCATCCAGAGGGGCAGCAAAGTGTACGCGGGCGTTTGACGTTTACTGAAGATGAACAACCAATCGTGGCTCACATTTGGGGAGACACGCCCGAACACTTTCAAAAAATGAGTATGGGTATGGCTGAAGAAGGATTTCGGGGGATCGATATCAATATGGGGTGTCCAGTTGATAATGTCGTAGATAATGGAAAGGGATGCGGTCTCATCCGCCGTCCGGAAGTTGCAGCTGAAATCATTCAAGCAGCAAAAGCGGGAGGACTCCCTGTTAGTGTGAAGACAAGGCTTGGTTGCGCGGAAGTTGATGAATGGCGCGATTGGTTAACACATATTTTGAAACAGGACATTGTTAATTTATCCATTCATTTGCGTACAAGAGAGGAAATGAGCAAAGTCGATGCGCATTGGGAGTTGATTCCGGAAATCAAGAAACTTCGTGACGAGGTGGCTCCAGACACGCTTTTAACGATTAATGGAGATATTCCTGACCGTCAAACGGGCATGAAACTTGCTAATCAATATGGTGTAGATGGGGTTATGATTGGGCGCGGGATTTTTACAAACCCATTTGCCTTTGAAAAAGAGGCAAGAGAACATAGCAGTAAGGAATTGCTTGATCTTTTAAGATTGCATCTCGATCTTTTTGACAAGTATTCACATTTACAATCGCGTTCTTTGGGACAACTACGTCGCTTTTTTAAGATTTATGTCAAGGGATTTCGCGGGGCGAGTGAGTTAAGAAATCAATTGATGAGTACAAAATCAACAGATGAAGTACGTGCGCTGCTTGATAACTTTGTGTTAGAGAATGATCTATAATGTAATCAAAAAAGCTTGTAAAGACATTGAATCTTTACAAGCTTTATTTTTGTTAAAGGAAGCTTAGTAGCTTATCTTTTAATCGCTTTTTCCATTGAAGGTAAACAATAGAAAGGCATTATCGTGGAAAATGCACCATTTACTGCCTATGATAGAGTAAGAGGTTAATTGTCTTTCCTGGTAACTATTACAGACGAAAGGAGGCAAACTATGAATATCGGTGTAATTGGGGCGGGGGCAGTTGCTACCTTTTTATTGAAAGAAATCAATCAAAATCAACTTGATAATCTGCGTATTAAAAGCGTTTTGGTACGGGATACAGAAAAATATCGGTTGTTGGAGTCAAAATTTGGTGTGAAATTGTATACTGATCTCAACTCATTTCTTGATTCAGAAATCGATATTGTTGTGGAGGCAGCGAATATACAGGCAGTAAAGTCCTTGTTACCGTCAGTTATCAAGAAAAAGGATGTAGTTGTAATCAGTGTTGGTGCACTTGCAGATGAAACACTGTTGAATGAAATTAGTAATCCTGTAAAACAGCATAAGTATTCCGTTCATCTGCCGTCTGGTGCAATTGGCGGATTGGACTTATTGCAAAATGCACACGCACTAGGGAAAGTGAGTAGCGTTTCGTTGACAACTCGAAAACCTGCCATCTCGCTCATTGATGAAGACATCCAAGAAGCGAAGGTTGTTTTTGAAGGAAAAGCGATTGATGCAATTAAGCAATTTCCGAAAAACATGAATATCTCTATTTTACTTTCACTAGCTGGGATTGGGATAGAAAAGACAAGAGTATGCCTTGTGGCTGATCCGCATATCCAAAAGAACATACATCAAGTGGACATAACAGGCGAGTTTGGCGAAGCAACATTCTCTATAACGAATCATCCACTCCCGGAAAATCCAAAGACGAGCTATTTAGCGGCTATGAGTATTCTGGGGACCCTAAAAAGAATGAATGGGAAACTAAGAATTGGTGGTTAAGTTAGAGTTTAAAAATATCCTATTTTTGATGGAGCGTGCCTTTAAGGTTCGCTCTTTTTTTACTATTTTTGATACAAAAAGAAGGGTATATTTTGAAAATGCAATAGACAACCCCTGCTGCTATTGCCTTCGCTTCATCGGCGTTTAAAGAGGAAAAGGGTTGATGAAAAGTTGCTGAATCCCCTTCATCGAGCGTATGAAGAGGAAAAGTGCCGAAGAAAGTTGCTGAATCCCCTTCATCGAGCGTATGAAGAGGAAAAGAGCCGAAGAAAAGTTGCTGAATCCCCTTCAACGAGCGAATGAAGAGGAAAAGAGCCGAAGAAAAGTTGCTGAATCCCCTTCATCGAGCGTATGAAGAGGAAAAGAGCCGAAGAAAAGTTGCTGAATCCCCTTCATCGAGCGTATGAAGAGGAAAAGAGCCGAAGAAAAGTTGCTGAATCCCCTTCATTGAGCGTATGAAGAGGAAAAGAGCCGAAGAAAAGTTGCTGAATCCCCTTCATCGAGCGTATGAAGAGGAAAAGAGCCGATGAAGAGTTGCTGAATCCCCTTCATTGAGCTTATGAAGAAGAAAAGAGCAAATGAAAAGTTGCTGAATCCCCTTCATCGAGCTTATGAAGAGGAAAAGAGCCGAAGAAAAGTAGCTGAATCCCCTTCATCGAGCGAATGAAGAGGAAAAGAGCCGAAGAAAAGTTGCCGAATCCTCTTCATCGGCCGTATGAAGGGGAAAAGAGCCGAAGAAAAGTTGCTGAATCCCCTTCATCGAGCGTATGAAGAGGAAAAGAGCCGAAGAAAAGTTGCTGAATCCCCTTCATTGAGCGAATGAAGAGGAAAAGAGCCGAAGAAAAGTTGCTGAATCCCCTTCAACGAGCGAATGAAGAGGAAAAGAGCTGAAGAAAAGTTGCTGAATCCCCTTCATCGAGCTTATGAAGAGGAAAAGAGCCGAAGAAAAGTAGCTGAATCCCCTTCAACGACTGTCCGAAGTTACTTCAACTTCGGACACGCCGCGCGGATAGTACCTCTCCGAGTCCGAAGATGGTTAAACTTCGGACAAGCCCACGCGGAAAGTGCCGCCCCGAGTCTGAAGATAGGTAAACTTCGGACACGCCCGCGCGTAAAGTGCCACCCCGAGTCCGAAGATGGGTAAACTTCGGACACGCCGGCGTTGATTTTACCTTCGCTTGTCCGAAGATAGCTAAACTTCAGACACGCCCGCGCGGATAGTACCACCCCGAGTCCGAAGATGGGTAAACTTCGGACGCGCCCACGCGTAAAGTGCCACCCCGAGTCCGAAGCTGGGTAAACTTCGGACACGCCGGCGTTTTACCTTCGCGTGTCTGAAGCTGGGTAAACTTCGGACACGCCCGCGCAGATAGTACCTCCCCGAGTCTGAAGACGGGTAAACTTCGGACACGCCCTCGAAGATAGTGCCACCCCGAGTCCGAAGATGGGTAAACTTCGGACACCCCGGCGTTGATTTTACCTTCGCTTGTCCGAAGATAGCTAAACTTCAGAAACGCCCACGCGGAAAGTGCCACCCCGAGTCTGAAGACGAGTAACCTTCGGACACGCCCTCGTTGAAAGTGCCTTCGCGTGTCTGAAGATGGGTAAACTTCGGACACGCCCACGCGGAAAGTGCCACCCCGAGTCCGAAGATGGGTAAACTTCGGACACGCCCGCGCGGATAGTACCTCTCCGAGTCCGAAGATGGGTAAACTTCGGACGCGCCCACGCGTAAAGCGCCACCCCGAGTCCGAAGATGGGTAACCTTCGGACACGCCCGCGCGGATAGTACCTCTCCGAGTCCGAAGCTGGGTAAACTTCGGACGCGCCCACGCGTAAAGTGCCACCCCGAGTCCGAAGATGGGTAAACTTCGGACACGCCCGCGCGGATAGTACCACCCCGAGTCCGAAGCTGGGTAAACTTCGGACACGCCCGCGCGGATAGTACCACCCCGAGTCCGAAGATGGGAAAACTTCGGACACCCCGGCGTTGATTTTACCTTCGCTTGTCCGAAGATAGCTAAACTTCAGACACGCCCGCGCGTAAAGTGCCACCCCGAGTCCGAAGACGGGTAACCTTCGGACACGCCGGCGTTGATTTTACCTTCGCTTGTCCGAAGATAGCTAAACTTCAGACACGCCCGCGCGGATAGTACCACCCCGAGTCCGAAGATAGCTAAACTTCAGACACGCCCGCGCGGAAAGTGCCACCCCGAGTCCGAAGACGGGTAAACTTCGGACAAGCCCACGCGTAAAGTGCCACCCCGAGTCCGAAGCTGGGTAAACTTCGGACACACCCGCGCGGGAAGTGCCGCCCCGAGTCCGAAGAAAGCTCAACTTCGGACACGCCCGCACTGATTGTGCTAACCCTTGTCCGAAGACAGATCAACTTCCGACATCCCTGCACTGATTGTACCTCCCCGAGTCCGAAGATAGCTCACCTTCAGACACGCCCACGCTGAAAGTACTACCCCAATCCGAAGATCACCAACCTCCATACACCCATGCCCAGATTTGCCATCATATTGTCCGAAGATACATACTCCCTCACGCCGGCACCACCCAGTTTCTCGACAAATGTAAACAAAAGTTGATATTAAATTTATGTTCGATTAGTAAGATCATATTCGAAAGGTATTAAAGGAGGTTTTACATTTTGAGGAAATTGTTATATCCAATTACAGATTGGGTTTCAAGTAAACGTGGGATGTGGATTACGATTATAGCTTGGCTCGTCTTGATGGTCGGATTAAGTGCGGGACCAAGGCTTGCCGATTATAAAGTAAGTAATTTTCAATCGCTTCCTGATGAAGCACAATCGATCATAGCTGAGAAAAAGACAGAAGAGCTATTCCCAAATGAGCAAGGGACACCGGGAATCCTTGTATTCCATAATGAAAATGGGGACATTAATACCGATGAGGTCACACAAATACTAAATGGAATCGCAGCAGAAGATATTAAAGGAATTGAGACAATCCTTGATATAAACGCGCTTCCACCTCAAGCATTATCGGGCTTTATCTCTGAAGATGGTACAACCATGATTGTGCCGATGGAATTAGAACAGGGCCTTGGCAATAGTGAATTTGCCGAAATAAATGACAAGGCTTCTGAGATAGGCAATAAGCTGGCAGAGCAGTTTGATAATATGTCCTTTTATATCACTGGTCCAGCTGGGATAGCTGGGGACACACTCAAGTTATTTGAACAAGCGGATGTGGTGTTATTACTTGCAACGATAGGTATTATTTTAATATTACTTATTGCCATTTACCGTTCGCCATTACTTGCATTTATACCTCTTCTAGCAACAGCGATTGTTTATCAGGTTGTGAATCAAAGTGTTGCATTACTAGGAGCGGGTGGGTTAGAAATTAATAACTCCACAACCTCAATTATGAGTATTTTACTTTTTGCTGCAGTGATTGACTATTCACTATTTGTATTCTCACGTTACCGCGAGGAACTAAACAAAGTAGAAAGTAAATATGAAGCTATGAAACTAGCAATGCGTGCAACTGGGGAACCTGTATTTTTTGCTGGAGGAACAGTATTAGCAGCTATGCTAATCTTATTCTTTGCCGATTTCCGTGACTATCAAAACTTTGCTCCTATATTTGGGCTTGCAATGTTCTTTATTATGTTAGCATCGATCACATTGGTTCCAGCTTTATTTACACTTTTCGGTCGTAAAGCGTTTTGGCCAAAAGTTCCAAAGTATGGCCAAGAAAAAGAAATAAAACATGGAATTTGGGGACCAATTGCTAAGTTTGTGGTGAATAAACCAGGTTTATCTGGAGGCATTGTTGGTGTTTTCCTTCTCATTACTGCATTAAATATATTTAATCTTGATTTTGAATTTGATACTGTCAAAAAGTTCCCTGAGGATTTACCTTCTCGAGTAGGTTATGAAGTTGTAGAGACAAGATATGATAAAGGGGAACTAGCACCTACAACATTGTTAGTTGAAAGTGATAAAGCAATAGCCCCAGAGCAAGTAACAACTTTTACAGAAAAACTACAAGAATACGAAGAAATTGCAACTGTTCGAATGACTGCACAATCTGAAGACTCTAAGGCATTAAAATTAAGTGTTGTCTTAGCAACGAATCCATATTCTACAGAATCTATGACAATCATTAAAGATTTGCGTGAAGATACACCAAATCTATTGAAGGACCTTTCCATACCAGGAGATGCATACTATAGTGGAGTGACTGCAAAGCTAGTAGATGAACTGGATGTGAATACGAGAGATATCTTTACAATTGCGATACTTGAAACATTACTAATACTCATACTCTTATTTGCCCTAACTCGTTCAATGAAAATGCCAATTTATATGATGGCAACCATTTTACTGTCCTATGTATCTGCTTTGGGGCTTGGTATTTTCCTTGTCGATATCTTGTTTGGATATGATGCATTAAGCACTCGGGTTCCGGTATATGCTTTTATCTTCCTTGTGGCATTAGGTATCGATTATAACATTATCCTTGCCTCACGTTTTATAGAGGAAAGGAAAACTCATCGCGTTAAAGATGCTCTTGAAGTTGCGATTCGTAATACGGGTGGAGTAATCTCATCTGCTGGTATCATTCTAGCTGCAACCTTTGCAGCGCTAACAACGATGCCAATTGCCGATCTATTCGTATTTGGATTCATCGTTTCGATTGGAATCTTGATTGATACTTTCCTAGTACGTGGAATGCTATTACCAGCTTTGGTATTGTTATTTGAAAAAGACAAGCAAGCATCGCATAATAGACAGTAAAATAAAATACAAAGGGCTTCCTTCGTATTTTACTTTTTAGGAGGTTCGCATTATGAAGATTCTTGTTGTAGATGATGATGTCTATATTCAACAGCTAGTATCGATCCATTTGAGCCGAGAAGGCTATCAAGTATATCGAGCTAATCATGCCGAAGAAGCATTAGATTTGTTAGAGGAGAAAACAGTTGATTTGGCGATTGTCGATGTGATGATGCCTGGAATGGATGGATTTGAATTGACCAAGATTTTGGCGAACGACTATGATATCCCTGTCATATTGCTTACGGCTAAAGGTCAAATCGATGATAAAGAACAAGGCTTCTTATCTGGTTCTGAAGACTATATTGTTAAGCCTTTTGAGGTGAAGGAACTTCTATTCCGTGTTGCCGTTGTGTTAAGGCGTGTCGAACGTGCCATGGAAACTGTAATAAAAGTAGGAAATCTCATGATAGATCGAAAAAATTTCGAATTAAATATAAATCATGAGACAGTCCTTCCGCCTTTAAAGGAATTTGAAGTATTAAGCTTATTAGCATCACGGGCAAATAAGGTTACGCCTAGATCCATTCTGGTGGAACAAGTATGGGGTGTTGATTATGAAGGTGGAGAACAAACTCTAAATACTCATATAAATCGTATCCGGGAGCGTTTAAAAAAATACGATGCATCAGTGGAAATTCAAACGGTTCGCGGAATTGGCTATAAGCTAGAGGAAACGAAATGAAGACTTTATATCGGAAATTCATTGTGGCTACGCTATTGATTTTAATGATAAGTGTCATTGTAGGTATGATCATCGCAAATTTTATTTACATGACATCGACAAAACAGAAGATTGATCAGCAGAATGTAGAGATTGCACAAAGAATTACATTAACCCTTGAGAGTATGCATTCGGATAGCTCCTCCTTCGAGCCATTCTTGGAATCGATTGGAAACCTGGGGTATCAGATATATGTGGTAAACGAATCAGGTAAAGAAGCTTATTTTGGTAAGCCTTTTACAAAAACGGATCTTCCACAAGAAGCCAAGAAGGTTCTTTCTAAGAAGGAAGTTTACCATGGTATGAATGCATTTTCCCATAAGTTTTTAATGATGGGACACTTCTCAAATACTGTAGAGAATACGGTAGGTGTTCCATTCACAATGAATGGGAAACAATACGGTTTATTTATCCGTCCTAACAATAAATTACTTTTTTCAGATATTCATATGATATTAGCGTGGTTTTTTGTAGCGGTAACGATTGTTAGTATTAGTGGGGTAATTCTGTTTGCAAAGCATCTGATCCAGCCGATTACTAAGTTAACGGAAGCGACCAAAGAGATTACACGGGAGAATTTTAATTATCCACTACCGATTGATCGTAATGATGAGATTGGACAATTAGTAGAAAGCTTTAATACGATGCAGAGGCAGTTACAGCATAATGATGAAGCGAGGAAATCCTTTATCAATAATGTGTCACATGACTTTCAGTCCCCACTTATGAATATTCAGGGATATGCAGAGCTTTTACTGTCACAAAACGTAAATGAACGAGATTCTAAAGAATACTTACAGATTATTGATCACGAATCAAAGCGGCTTTCA
Source organism: Ferdinandcohnia sp. GQ5 (assembly GCF_059759275.1). Classification (NCBI taxonomy): domain Bacteria; kingdom Bacillati; phylum Bacillota; class Bacilli; order Caryophanales; family Bacillaceae; genus Ferdinandcohnia; species Ferdinandcohnia sp. GQ5. Next base: position 72,302 of record NZ_JCAXEW010000007.1, on the reverse strand, counting down.
AATCTAACAAAACAACTCTTGTTGTTAACATCTCTTGATCAAAAAGCATACCCGATGAAGATTACAGAGGTCCAATTGGATGAACAAATTAAACAAACCATCCGTAGGTATCAGTGGCGACTACAAGAAAAGGAAATTGAAGTCTCGTACAAATTGCCTTTTATTCGGACAAAAGTTGATGCAGAACTTATGAGCAATGTTTGGGACAACTTACTAACAAATGCGATTAAGTATAATACACAAGGAGGAAATATCTGGATTAACTTATCAAGAAGCGAATTTTTCATTAAGGTCATTGTGAAAGATACAGGAATTGGTATGTCGAAGGACGCCGTCTCTCAAATTTTTGAACGTTTTTACCGAGTAGATTCATCTAGAAAAAGGGACGGCACAGGACTTGGTTTATCAATCGTTAAACAAATAATTGACCTGCATGGAGGAGAAATCAAGGTTGACAGTAAGGTTGCCGAGGGAACAACCTTCACAATTATACTTCCTAACATGATTGGGGAAATGGAGGAATAAATAATGGAACAAACTTGGAGTATACGGCTCATTCGATTTTCAGCGATATTCGGTATAATCGGTACTTTTCTAGGCTCTCATATGTCTGGAAATATGGATTATTCGTTGAGACCTATTCATGCTCATATTCTATTAGTAGGCTGGCTATCAGTGTTTGCTTGGGGAATTTTTTATAAGGTATATACGATTAAATACAAAAAACTTGTGTCAATTCACAGTATCCTAGGAATGTTAGGTGCCCTAGGGTTAACGGTAGGTATGTGGATGTACAATATTAATCCATTTAATCTTAATGAGACCTTTGTAATGGTGTTCTTTATTGTGGGGGGAACCTTCCTTTTACTTGCTTTTTTACTATTTGTGCCAATCACTTTTCTTATTGATAAACAGGAAAATAAAAATTTCTAATATTAATCAAAATTTTTTATCAATTCTTAAAAATGCTGGTTGACGCTGGAAATAAAAGTGCATATACTGAAATTAGTTATTAGAATCTAGAGCTTTATAGATACTTAAACAAGTGAATTGTTATTTTGTATAGTTAAAATCAATCACATATCATTCGCCCATAGTATTTTAGTTAATAGGGGGCTATATGATGAAGTCATTTTTTTAGTGGCTTTCATCATGTAGCTCCCTTTTTTATTGGCTCTTTACCGGACTAAAGCGAATTGAGGGGAGACAAACAGATGGTTACATTAACTGGTCAAACACTAACTTTTAAAGAGGTACAAAGAGTTTTATATGAAGGTGAAAAAGTTAATTATTCTGAAGAAAGTATGAGAAAAGTCCAAGAAAGTCGAAAAGCAGTTGAAAAAATTGTGGCTGAGGAACGAATTATTTATGGCATTACAACAGGGTTTGGGAAGTTTAGTGATGTGTTTATCGATAAAGACGATGTAGAGGCGTTGCAACTAAATTTAATTCGTTCTCATGCTTGTGGAATTGGCGAACCCTTTCCGGAGGTTGTATCACGTGCGATGCTCCTTCTTCGAGCAAACGCATTGCTGAAAGGGTTTTCAGGTGTACGTCCAGTCGTGATTGATAGATTGCTTGATTTACTGAATACTGGCATTCATCCGGTCATTCCACAACAAGGATCGCTTGGTGCGAGCGGGGACTTAGCACCACTCTCACATTTGGCTCTTGTTTTAATCGGGGAGGGTGAGGTCTTTTATAAAGGAGAGAAAACATCTGCGATTCAGGCGTTAACAAAGGAATCTATTTTTCCGATCACATTAACAGCCAAAGAAGGGTTAGCGCTTATCAATGGAACACAGGCAATGACAGCGATGGGGGCAGTTGCATATCTGGAAGCAGAAAAGTTAGCCTATCAAACAGAATTGATTGCCTCTCTAACTATTGAAGCGTTGCGCGGAATTATTGATGCATTTGATGAAGATATTCATCTTGCACGTGGTTATCAAGAACAAATAGATGTAGCTGAACGTATTCGTGCTCATCTTTCCGATAGCTCTTTAACAACAAGACAAGGTGAAATCCGCGTTCAAGATGCCTATTCAATCCGTTGTATCCCACAAGTGCACGGAGCAACATGGCAAACATTAAACTATGTTAGAGAAAAATTAGAAATAGAAATGAATGCTGCTACTGATAATCCATTAATCTTTGATAATGGTGAAAAGGTATTATCAGGGGGGAACTTCCACGGACAACCGATAGCTTTTGCCATGGATTTCTTGGCGATTGCAGTGGCGGAACTAGCTAATATTTCAGAGCGCCGCATTGAGCGTTTAGTTAATCCGCAACTGAATGACCTACCGCCATTTTTAAGTCCTGAACCTGGTTTACAATCAGGTGCAATGATCATGCAGTATGTCGCAGCATCACTTGTATCCGAAAATAAAACTTTGGCTCATCCAGCTAGTGTAGATTCGATTCCTTCATCAGCAAACCAAGAGGATCACGTGAGCATGGGGACAATTGGATCAAGACACGTATATCAAGTCATCACAAATACGCGACGTGTATTAGCAATCGAGGCTATTTGTAGTATGCAGGCAGCTGAAATTCGGGGAAAAGAAAAATTGGCATCCGCAACAAGTTCATTTTTAGAAAATGGTAGAAAAGTCGTGCCGTATATTTCCGAAGACCGCGTGTTCTCTAAGGATATAGAAGCAATGAATCACTGGTTAAAGACAGGAACTTTTAATTTTAATCAGCAGAAGTCCCCTACTTCTACTGAATAAAGTTAAAGCATCCGGCGGATGCCTCCAATTTTCAGCGGAAATTTTTCGAGCATAGGATCAAAGACTAAAAACGCCACGTCCTGTGGCAACGTCTTTGTGACCCACATCGTGTGGGCCTAAAAAAATAGGGCGTAAATACGCCAAGGCGCATTTGATATTTAATCAAAAAGCAACAAAAAACTCCATTAATTAACAGAGGATCGAAGTAATGTGATTGGGATTCTATACATTCTTTTTATTAATAAAATATAAGTAATACAACTTGGAGGGAATAAAATGAAAAGTACAAAAAACAACAAAATTATCCGTTACGTAGGGACACAATTAAATACGAAAGGTTGGCAGCAAGAGGCTGTGCTTCGTATGTTAATGAATAATTTAGATGCGGATGTAGCCGAGAGGCCAGAGGATCTTGTTGTATATGGGGGGATTGGGAAAGCAGCACGTAACTGGGAATCATTTGACGCGATTGTTGACTCAATTAAAGATCTAGAGAGTGATGAAACATTGCTGGTGCAATCAGGAAAACCGGTGGTTGTGTTTAAAACTCATAAGGATGCACCACGCGTTTTGATTGCGAATTCGAATATTGTTCCAGCTTTTGCAAACTGGGAAACCTTCCATGAACTCGATAAAAAAGGCCTAATGATGTATGGGCAAATGACAGCAGGTAGCTGGATTTATATTGGTTCTCAAGGAATTGTTCAAGGTACGTACGAAACGTTTGCCGAGTTAGCGAAGCAGCACTTTAACGGTACATTAAGAGGCACGATTACTGTGACAGCTGGTCTTGGAGGAATGGGTGGTGCACAGCCACTTGCAGTAACGATGAATGGTGGCGTATGTATCGCGATTGAAGTGGATGAGTCTAGAATCGACCGCCGAATTGAAACTCGTTATACAGATGTGAAAGCGTACACATTAGATGAAGCGATCCAGTTGGCTGAAGAAGCAAAAAGAGATGGAAAAGCATTATCGATTGGTTTATTAGGCAATGCCTCTGATCTTCTTCCGGAGATGATTGCAAGAAACTTTATCCCTGATGCCTTAACCGACCAAACATCAGCACATGATCCACTAAATGGGTATGTACCTTCTGGGATGTCATTGGAAGCAGCAGCAAAATTAAGAGAGTCCAGCCCGAAAGAGTTTGTAAATCTTTCAAAAGCATCAATGGCTAAGCATGTTGAAGCAATGCTTGAAATGATGGAAAAAGGAGCTATCACATTTGACTATGGTAATAATATTCGCCAGGTTGCCAAAGATGAAGGTGTAGAAAATGCATTTGATTTTCCTGGCTTTGTTCCGGCTTATATTCGCCCACAATTTTGTGAAGGAAAAGGACCATTCCGATGGGTAGCACTATCAGGAGACCCAGAAGATATCTACAAAACAGACGAAGCCATTTTACGTGAATTTAGTGACAATGAACACTTATGTAACTGGATTCGTATGGCAAGGGATAAAATCCAATTCCAGGGCCTTCCATCTCGTATATGTTGGTTAGGCTATGGAGAGCGTGCCAGATTCGGAAAGATCTTGAATGATATGGTGGCAAGCGGAGAACTGAAAGCACCAATCGTCATTGGTCGTGACCATCTGGATTCAGGTTCAGTTGCTTCACCAAATCGTGAAACAGAAGCAATGAAAGATGGATCAGATGTTGTGGCAGATTGGCCGATTTTAAATGCGATGGTAAACGCTGTTGGAGGCGCAACTTGGGTATCTGTCCATCACGGTGGCGGAGTTGGAATGGGTTACTCTTTACACGCAGGGGTTGTGATTGTTGCGGATGGTACGAAAGAAGCAGAAGCACGTATTGAACGTGTATTAACAACGGATCCAGGGATGGGTGTTGTACGTCATGCAGATGCAGGATACGAACTTGCTAAGAAAACAGCGCGTGAAAAAGGAATCAAGATGCCAATGTTGGATAAAGGGGCTGATCAATAATGACAAAACCAATCTGGATTAAACATGCAGCACAATTAGCAACACTCGCGTCTGATGTAAAAGGTCCACGCTCAAAGGAAGCAATGTCTGAGCTTGGGCTAATTGAAGACGGCAGTTTGTGGATTGAAGATGGTGTAATCCAGGCAGTAGGAACAACAAAAGAACTTGAAGTGCGGTATGCTGATAGGCTCCATGAGGCTGAAACTGTTGATGCTACGAACCATCTAGTTACTCCAGGACTGGTGGATCCGCATACACATGTTGTGTACGGGGGAAGCCGCGAGCGTGAATTTGAAATGCGCCTTGAGGGTGCAACATATATGGACATAATGAACGCGGGTGGAGGAATTCATGCGACCACCCGCATGACAAGAGAAGCTACAGAAGATGAGCTAATTGATCAAACAACACATCGATTAGATTCGTTTTTGGCACATGGTGTAACAACTGTGGAAGGAAAAAGCGGTTATGGTATGGATTTGGAGACCGAGTTGAAGCAGTTACGTGTAATGAAAAAACTTCAAAATCAACATCCAATTGATCTAGTTCCAACGTTTATGGGGGCACATGCAGTGCCACCAGAGTATAAAGGTCGTGAAGATGAGTTTGTTGATCATTTAATTAATGATATGTTACCGGCGGTGGCTAAGGAAAAATTGGCTGAATTTAATGATGTGTTTTGTGAAAAAGGGGTATATACACCAGAGCAATCAGAGCGGATATTAGAAGCTGGAAAACGATTGGGATTAATCCCGAAAATCCATGCCGATGAAATTGTACCTTATGGAGGGGCGGAATTAGCGGCGAAAGTAGGAGCCATTTCAGCTGAGCATTTATTAAAAGCGTCTGATGAAGGGATTAAAGCGATGGCGAAGTCCGGTACAATCGCTTGTTTACTTCCAGCGACAGCTCTGTATTTACGTGAAGCAGCAGCCGCAGGCAGAAAAATGATCGACGAAGGTGTGGCTGTGGCGATTTCGACGGATTGCAATCCAGGATCATCCCCAACAACCTCGATGCCACTTGTTATGAATTTAGCTTGTATTTTAATGCGTTTAACACCTGCAGAAGCATTAACGGCAGCAACCTATAATGCAGCCCATGCAATTAATCGGCATGAACAAGTTGGGTCTCTTGAGGTCGGTAAACAAGCGGACTTTGTTTTATGGAATGTGAAAAATTATCAAGAATTGCAATATTTATTCGGGGTAAACCATGTAAAAGATGTCTGGAAAAAAGGTATAAAGGTCGTGAAAAAAGATGAATGAACATTTTCTTCAGAAACCTGAATGGTCATGGAATCAGACGGCAATAGATGAACCAACTTACGTCCATCAATGGGTTACACCATTGAATGTGCAAGAACATACACCTGATCTCATTCTGTACGGAGCGCCAATTTCAAGGTCTTCGATTAGTGTTTCTGGAGCTTCTTTATATCCAACTGAATTTCGGCGGATGTGGAAGGGATTTGCCACATATAATTTGGACGAAAATGTTGATTTAAGTTCCTTTCGAGTAGCGGATGCTGGCGATGTGGCGATGCATACAACGGATATTCTGTTATCACATCAACGAATCCAAAAGTCCACAGCCTATCTTGCTGCACACTATCCAAACACGCCGACATGTATGATTGGCGGTGATCATTCGACAACGGCTTGTGCTGTACGAGGGATTAAGGATGCATTCCCTAGTGAAACGATTGGAATTTTACAACTTGATACACATCTTGATGTAAGGGATCCAAAAGAACTAGGGCCAGCAAATGGAACACCAATCCGGCAATTAATCGATGGCAAGGTCATTAAAGGAGAAAACGTGATTAATATTGGACTTCATGGATACTTCAATGCAAAACCATTAGTAGATTATGCAAAACAGCACAAAATTCAGATGGTTACCTTAAAGCAAGCTCGAAAACAGGGGTTAATGAACACGATTCAATGTGCATTAGAGCAACTAACAGCAAAGGTTGATCGGATTTACGTAACAGTTGATATGGATGTATTGGATATTTCAGTTGCCCCTGGAGTACCAGCTTCTACACCAGGAGGGTTATCAGCCGTTGAACTGTTTGATAGTTTGCTAGAAATCGGCAAACATCCTTCTGTTAGACATATTGATTATGTCTGCCTGGACCCAAGTAAGGATTCGACAGTTTCTGAAACAGTTAAGGTTGGAACTTATGCGTGGCTGCAATTTATTACAGGTCTTGTCTTACGATAGACCCAAGTGCAGGGATAATTAAGGGTAGATAGATTAAGGAAAACTGTAGGTGCTTGAAACCTACAGTTTTTTTATCTTCTATTGCATGACATATTTCGACTATTAGTTGAACTGTTAGAGTTGAGGTATAATATAGATGATATAAAGTGGCATACAGAAGAATGAGAGTGATTAAGTTTTGATTGATATTAGCAAAATTATTCAAGGGAAAAATTTGACGGAATTAGATGTACAAATCATACGTTATATTATTACGAATATTGATACCGTTTTGCAAAAAGGAGTACGTGAAATTGCTAAAGACAATTTCACTTCCCCCGCAACTGTTATTCGCTTATCCAAAAAGTTAGGCTATACCGGTTTTGTGGATATGTATTATCAACTACTGCCGATGATAAGGAATGTTGAAGTACCGCAAAGTGGTGATATAGAAGACTTTTTGCAGGTTAGCCAAACGGATTTTTTAACCCTTAATTCGATGGAAGATATTGAAACGTTTATTAGCGAAGTGTTAAATCTAGATCAAAAATATATATTCATTTATGCGACTGGCTTTTCAGCGATTGCTGCAGAGTACTTTCATAAAAAACTACTAGTATTAGGTAGGAAAACGATATTTGCCAGTGCAACGGATTCCGTTGGCATATTTGAAAATAATCTTGAAGATATTGGAGCATTAGTTGTTATATCAAAATCAGGGGAAACACAGACTGTGATTGATAAGCTGCATGCAGCAAAAGAGCATCATGTGTTTACAGTTTCTTTTACAAAGGAAACGGAGAATCGCATTGCAAAGTTGTCAGATTTAAACTTTAAAATTATGGATTACAATAAACTAGATGACCGAAATATGCTACCAAATCGTTTCTTTCCAAAATTGCTTTTGTTGTTTGAGTTTATCCTTAAGCAGTATGTTGAGAAATTAGGGTCGAAAAAGAATAGGGTCGAATGAAACGTGTTTCAATCTGTGAAACACGTTTTTATTCATGTTGAAACTATCGACTATAAAACGCTTGCATTGTATTCTAAACTTGTCGAAAGAAATTAAGTGAATATTGGAGGTGCGGCTAAATGAAAGCCAAAATGATGGAAGGTATGCAACGCTTTTCAAAAGCAATGTTCATTCCAGTACTTATTTTACCGATTGCCGGTATTTTGATTGCCCTTGGTAATTTATTTACAAATGCTAGACTATTGGAAGTCATTCCATTTTTAGATAATCCGATTACGACAGGATTCGGATCCATTTTAACAGGATCATTAGTTTCGATTCTTGGGAACTTAGGATTGATTTTCTGTGTCGGTATCACGGTAGGCTTGGCTAATAAAGAGAAAGCCGTTGCTGGTTTTACTGCTTTGTTAGGTTATTTGGTTTTTGTTAATGCGATGAATAAATTTATGGACCTTACCGGAGTACTGTTTCAAGGAGACTCCCTGCAAGGTACAGGACAAACGCTTGTTTTAGGTGTTCAAATACTTGATATGGGTGTTTTCCTCGGAATTATTCTTGGAATTGCAACCGCTTTTGTTCATAACAAATTTGTTGATATAGAATTTAACGGAGCTTTTCAAATATACGGTGGATCACGTTTTGTCTTTATCGTACTTATACCAGTAGTTGTACTCTTATCAATTGCTCTTACGTATATTTGGCCGTTTTTCCAAAATGGGATCAACAATCTTGGTACTCTTATTAATCACAGTGGGAGCTTCGGAATATTCTTATACGGAATGTTAGAGCGCTTATTAATTCCTACTGGGCTGCATCACTTAATCTATACACCATTCTTATATACATCATTGGGCGGTGTAGCAGAAGTTGGCGGACAAATTTTTGAAGGTGCAAGAAATATTTACTATGCTGAAATCGCAGATCCAACTGTAAAAGAACTTTCTTCATCTGTAGTTTGGGATGCACGAGGTATTTCAAAAATGTTTGGTTTACTCGGAGCTTGCTTAGCGATGTATCATACAGCAAAGCCTGAGAACAAGGCTAAGGTAAAAGCAATTTTGATTCCTGCAGCCGTTACTTCTTTTATTGCTGGTGTAACGGAACCTATTGAATTCTCATTCATGTTTGTTGCTCCACTACTATTTGTGGTTCACGCAGCTTTAAGTGGGTTAGCAATGGTGACGTTTAATCTATTAGATGTCAGAGCAATTGGACCAAATGGAATGATTGACTTCCTATTGTTCAACTTACCGCTTGGTATTGAGAAAACACACTGGCCAATGTACATTTTAATCGGTTTAATCTACTTTGTTATCTACTACTTACTATTCCGCTTCTTAATTGTGAAGTTTAACTTCAAGACAGTCGGAAGAGAAGAAGGTGGACAAGAAACAAAGTTATATACGAAGAAAGACTTAAAAGAAAAGCAAAAACAAGGAAAAAATGGAACTTCCGAATCACAAGGAAATGACGGAATTGCCCCAGTCATTGTTGATGCATTAGGTGGAGCAAGCAATATTCATACCGTAACAAATTGTTATACAAGACTTCGTTTAACACTAGATAATCCTGAAATGGTCAACGAGGAAGTGTTGAAGAAAGAAACAGGAGCTAGTGGAGTCGTGATTAAAGATAAAAACGTTCAAGTTGTTTACGGCTTACAGGTAACAACGATTAGAAAAGCTGTTGACAGTTATTTAGGATTAACGACAAACGAATAGAATCGGAATAAAACAATAAAAAGGTTTACTAGAAGGGAATGGAGAAAATGAAAAAATTCTCAGTCGTTATTGCAGGTGGAGGAAGTACCTATACACCAGGGATTGTTATGATGTTATTAGATAATCTGGACCGTTTCCCACTTCGAAAATTAAAATTATATGATAATGATCGTGAAAGACAAGCTGTTTTAGGAGAAGCAATTGAAATTGTATTAAAAGAAAATGCGCCGGATATTGAATATTGCTTCACAACCGATCCAGAAGAGGCATTTACAGATATCGATTTCTGCTTTGCTCATATTCGTACGGGTAAATATGAAATGCGCGAAAAAGATGAAAAAATTCCATTGAAATATGGTGTGGTCGGCCAAGAAACATGCGGACCTGGCGGAATTGCTTATGGAATGAGAAGCATCGGTGATATGGTTGAGTTAATCGACATAATGGAAAAATATTCGCCAGATGCATGGATGTTAAACTATTCTAATCCAGCAGCCATTGTAGCTGAAGCTTGCCGAGTTCTTCGCCCAAATTCAAAAGTATTAAATATTTGTGATATGCCTGTAGGTACACTGCGTAGAATGTCTCATATCATCGGCAAAGAGCCACAGGATTTAGAAGTACGTTATTTCGGATTAAACCACTTTGGCTGGTGGACAAGTATTAAAGATAAAGAGGGAAATGAATATCTTCCTCAAATTCGTGATTATGTTGCAGAAAACGGTTATCTTACTCAAAAAGAAGTAGATACCCAGCACACAGATGCCAGCTGGCAAGAAACACACAAGAAAGCAAAAGATTTACTAGCGGTTGATCCTAGATTCTTGCCAAATACGTATTTAAAATACTACTTATACCCTGATTATGTGGTAAAGACCTCTAATCCGGATTACACAAGGGCAAATGAAGTTATCGCAGGTAGAGAAAAGACTGTCTTCTCTACAGCTAGAACAATCATTGAAAGAGGAACAGCAGAAGGCTGCGAATTTGAAATGGGGGCACATGCTACTTTCGTTGTTGATTTAGCCCGTGCGATTGCCTTTAACACACATGAAAGAATGTTATTAATTGTTGAAAACAATGGAGCAATTGCTAACTTTGATGATGAGGCGATGGTTGAGGTTCCTTGTATTGTCGGTAGTGAAGGTCCAGAGCCATTAAGCCAAGGAAAAATTCCTGAATTCCAAAGAGCATTAATGTACCAACAAGTAACAGTTGAAAAATTAGTGGTTCAAGCCTATATCGAAGGCAGCTATCAAAAGCTATGGCAGGCTCTAACACTTTCAAAAACAGTACCAAGTGCAAAAGTAGCGAAAGAAATCTTGGATGAATTAATAGAAGCTAACAAAGGTTATTGGCCTGAATTACATTAATAGAAAAGTAGAATTCTAGGGGTGACCCGTAGCATAAGAATACTACAAGCTTTAAAGATTAATAATAAGATTTTTCAAAAATCTTATTGACAGTTAACCACATTCCATGTAAATTATAAATTACAATTCAATAATCAATGAATTCTTATCAAGAGAGGTGGAGGGACTGGCCCTTTGAAGCCTCGGCAACAGACTACTAGGTACTGTGCCAAATCCAGCAAGCAAAGAGCTTGAAAGATGAGAAGAGACGATTAAATTTACTATTTAAACCCTCTTCTGTCATGAAGGGGGTTTTATTTTTGGGCTGTTTTCTTGAGCATTGTTGCTATCGGTAAAGCCATTATATATTCACGATGAGTACTACGTTCAGTGATTGGAGCGGATGGTACGAGATCCTCGAAAATGCTGGCATTTTCTTCGTGCGGTGTAGTTTCAAGGAAGCAAATTCAATGTCCTGCGGGAATAGCGAGCCAAGCGAGACCCCGCAGTGAAGCAAGGAGGCTTGCGGATCGCCCGCGGAAAGCGAGTACCAGAAGCGAAAATCACCCTGCATTTAAAAGCAACAATCTTTTAGAAAAGAGCCTATTTTTTCGATATAAAAAAGAGGTCTTTACTACCTATAATCAATTCTCAAAAACTAAATTTATATAAAATGAAAAAGTATGCCGATTAGACAACTAAAGGTATCTTTATCCAATACATCTTTACATGGTGTTGGATAGAGGTACCTTTTTTGTTTTATTTCCAAAAGGAGGATTCAAAATTGATTAAGTTTGAGGAAGTAAATAAAGTATTTGGTTTGGAAGGAAAGAAGGTGCAAGCGTTAAAGGATGTTTCTTTAACCATATCAAAAGGAGAAATCTTTGGGGTGGTTGGATTTAGTGGGGCTGGTAAAAGTACATTGCTCCGACTTGTTAATTTACTTGAACGTCCAACATCAGGGAAGGTGGTGGTTAACGACCAAGAAATATCTAGTCTCTCACAAGTTGAACTAAGGAAGTTACGAAGGAAAATCGGTATGATCTTCCAGTCCTTTAATCTATTTAACTCACGTACTGTGTATGGAAATATCGCCTATCCACTAAAACTTGCAAAATTGCCAAAAGATCAGATTGATCATCGTGTTAAAGAATTACTTCAATTTGTTGGTTTGCAAGATAAGTCAGAGCAGTATCCGGAACAGCTTTCAGGCGGACAAAAGCAAAGAGTGGGTATTGCAAGAGCACTTGCTACCTCACCAGATATTCTGATTTGTGATGAAGCAACCTCTGCGTTAGACCCTGAAACAACGGGAGAAATCCTTCAACTATTACGCAAGGTTAATGAGGAGTACAATATTACCATTTTACTTATTACTCATGAAATGCATGTAATCCGTAGCATTTGTCATCGGGTGGCAGTGATGGAAAATGGAACAGTGATTGAAGAAGGAAGTGTTTATGATATTTTTTCAAACCCACAATCCAAAACGACAAAAAATTTTATTAGTTCCGTGTTAAACGATAAGCTTTCCAGCAAACTCTTAGAGAAATTGCGCAATAACCATTTTGGAAACTTGTATCGAGTGATTTTTACAGGAGGGGCTTCAAGTCAGCCAATTCTGTCTCGAGTCACGAGAAAGCATGGGATTGATTTCAATATTATATACGGAAGCATTAATGAGTTACAAGATCAATTGTTTGGTAATTTAATTGTTGAGTTTCAGGGGCCTGAACCTCTTATTCAGCAAGTTATTAATGAACTCAAACAAATTGTTGAGGTAAGGGAGGTGATTAGTCATGAGAGTTGATTGGACTACATTTTGGCCTCGTATTATTGAAGCTACCGGTGAAACCATTTTGATGGTTATCTTTACATTAATTTTCTCAAGCATGATTGGTATAGCGATGGGGGTACTCTTTTTTGTCACCCGTAAAGGAAACATATTAGAAAATAAATATATATTTCTCGTACTTAATTTGTTAGTGAACATCGTTCGTCCAATTCCATTTATTATTTTGCTAGTTGCACTGAGTCCCATAACTCGGGCAATTATGGGTACTACGATTGGAACGGCAGCAGCTATTTTCCCTATGACGATTGCTGCATGCTTTGCAGTTGCTAGGATCGTAGAGAGTAATCTTGTCTCGATTGATCCTGGCATTATTGAAGCCGCACAGGCTATGGGTGCAAGCCCAGTACGAATCATATTTGGCGTACTTATACCTGAAGCATTAGGACCTCTTATTCTCGGTCTTACTTTTGTTACTGTTGGACTCGTCGACTTCTCAGCCATGGCGGGAACGGTAGGTGGCGGTGGATTAGGTGATCTTGCCATGACCTATGGTTACCAGAGATTTGATACATCGGTCATGATTGTAACAGTTGTTATATTAATTCTACTCGTTCAAATCGCACAGTTTTCAGGGAACTTTTTATCAAGATTCTTTTTACGCAGATAATCAAAAAAAAGGGAGAGATTTCAAAATGAAAAAGCGATTCATTATTTTCTTATCAATGGTGTTTTTAATATCAATACTTATAGCGTGCACGAATAGTACATCTGGAAAATCCAATGAGGTCGTAAAGATAGGTGTAACAGGTGCTGATGGACCGTATTGGAAGCTTATTGAAGAAAAAGCAAAGGCAAAAGGCATCACAATTGAGTTAGTTGAGTTTTCTGATTACATTCAGCCAAATAATGCTCTTGCAAATGGTGAGATTGATATGAATTCATTTCAACATTTAGCTTTTCTAGGTCCTGCTAACGTTGAAAATGGTTTTACTATTGTTCCGATTGCTTCGACAACAATTAATCCTACAGGGATTTACTCTGACAAATATGATGATTTATCAGAAATACCTGAGGGTTCTCAAATAGCAATATCAAATGATCCTGCAAACCTTGGTCGAGGATTACTTTTATTGCAAGCCGCGGGTTTAATTGAGTTAAAAGAAGGTGTTGGCATTTACGCAACTATAGATGATATTGCTAAAAACCCAAAAAATTTAGAAGTCGTTCCAGTCGTTTCCCAACAAACTGCACAGGCACTTAAGGATGTTGCTGCATCACTGATAAATAATGGGATTGCAGGTCAAGCTGGGTTGAATTTTAAGGATGCATTGTTATATGACGATCCACAGAGTGAAGAAGCAAGACCATATATTAATGTATTTGCCGTTCGTGAAGAGGATAAAGACAATGAAACATACAAAACGATTGCAAAGCTATATCAGGAAGCTGACGTTAAAGAAGCTGTAATTGAAGATACAAAAGGTGGAAGTATTGTTGTTGATATCCCTGCTGAAGATCTAGAGGAGACTTTAAAACAATTAGAAGAAAACATAAAAAATAGTAAATAGTTGAGTGTGAGAGTTAAGTTTTATAGGTCACTGCTATCGTAATTAAATAATCTATGAAAAGGTGAGAAAATTGACGAAACAAATACGATTAAATGTATTCGATATGACGAGTGCCGTGCATAATTCACATGGGCTTTGGAAGCATCCAAATAGTGAGAGACATACTCGATACAAGGATTTAGATTATTGGATAGAATTAGCGAAATTATTGGAACGAGGAAAGTTTGATGCTGTATTTTTTGCAGATGTGCTTGGGATATATGATGTTTATAAACAAAGTAAACATCCATCTATTCGTGACGGGGTTCAGGTCCCATTAAATGATCCGGCTTTTGTAGTACCAGCGATGGCAAGTGTAACAGAACATCTATCTTTCGCCGTGACAGTTAGTACTACATATGAGCATCCATTCGGCCATGCTAGGAGGTTCTCAACCTTAGACCATCTTACAAAAGGGAGAATTGCTTGGAATATCGTTACTTCTTATCTTCCGAATGCTGCACGGAACTTTGGTCTACCAGAAATGCTAAAGCATGATGCACGTTATGATTTGGCTGACGAGTTTTTGGAAGTCTCTTATAAGCTATGGGAAGGGAGTTGGGAGGACAATGCTGTCATTGCTGATGCCTCCAAAGAAGTTCTAATAGATCCATCAAAGGTACATGAGATCAATCATAAGGGTGAGTATTTTTCGGTAGAAGGTCCTCATTTAAGTGAGCCTTCCATACAGCGTACTCCAGTCATTTACCAAGCAGGTACATCAGAACGTGGTAAGGAGTTTGCCGCCAAACATGCAGAATGTGTCTTTGTTGGCGGGTCAGCAGAAAAAATAAAATCGTCTATTCAAGATATCCGACAAAGAGCGCAAAAATATGGTCGAAACCCTGAAAATATTAAGGCATTTACTTTTTTAAATGTAATCGTTGGTGAGACTTCAGAACAAGCAGAGGAAAAGTATCAGGAATTAGCTAGGTATTGGAGTGCTGAAGCAGCAAAAGCCCAATATGGCGGTTCTAGTGGTTATGATTTATCACAATATACAGACTTAGATAGTCCTTTTGAATATAAACATACCGAACATGGGCAATCAAGAGCTGCCTCACTTACAAAAGATGCACCCAAAAAATTAACAGTCAGAGAGGTATTAAACCGTTTTGAAACAATTGATCGGAATCATGTGCTAGTAGGAAATCCAAGTGAAGTGGCTGATGCCATTCAATTTCAATTCGAAGAGAGCGGCGTAGATGGCTTTAACCTGGCTCATCTTGTCACACCAGAAAGCCTGAAGGAATTCATTGATTTGGTCATTCCTGAATTACAGAAACGCGGAATTTACAAAACAGAATATGAACAAGGGTCCTTTAGGGAAAAATTATTTAATAACGGAAGTAGTTTATTACCAAGCGATCATCCGGGAAGTCAGTATCGAAAAACTGCTATATTAGAAGGGAAGTAATTTTCGTAAACATTGTTGCATTTATTTTAGCCATTAATAAGTATTATTAAATACACATTGGGTGTTAATTCAATTGATTGGAGTGGATGGCACGAGACTCCAGCGGGAATAGCGAGCCAAGCGACCCGCAGTGAGGTACGAGCGAGGAGGCCTGCGGATCGCCCGCGGAAAGCGAGTGCCAGAAGCGGAAATCACCCCTAATTCCACTGATAAACTTTAAGTTAATAGGAACAATCTTTTAGAAAAGAGCCAAATGTTATTATAAGGAGAGGGAGTATTTATGGAATATAAAATAATCGGAGATACTGGCATTTACGTATCAGAGTTGTGTTTCGGTACGATGTCATTTGGTGGAATAGCAGACGAAAAAACGTCTATGGCAATGTTTAACCGGTGTAGGGAAGTTGGAATCAATTTTTTTGATACAGCCAATATTTATAACAGTGGAAGTTCAGAAGAAATACTAGGTAAGTGTATTGCTGATTGCCGAGATGATATTGTATTAACATCTAAGGTCGGTCTTCCTTCGGGTGTTGGTAACAATGAAGGAGGCACTTCTAGGAGACATATTTTCCTTTCTATTGAAAAAACACTGAAGCGGTTGGGAACAGATCGAATTGAATTTTACTTCCTTCATCGGTTTGATGAGAAAACCGATATCGAAGAAACACTCATTGCTTTAGACGATCTTCAAAGACAAGGAAAGATACTGTATCCTGCGGTCAGTAATTGGGCAGCGTGGCAAATTGCAAAAGCTCTTGGTATTGCAGAACGGAAAGCTTTGGCTAAATTTAAGCTCATTCAACCGATGTATAATCTAGTGAAAAGACAAGCGGAAGTTGAGATATTACCATTAGCTCAATCAGAACAACTTGGGGTCATTAGTTACAGCCCGTTAGGTGGAGGGCTTCTATCTGGTAAATATGGGGAAGCTAAGCAGCCTAAACAAGGCAGGCTGATAGAACAACGTAATTATCAACTCAGATACGGTCAAGAGAGTTATTATGAAATTGCTAGTCGATTCACACAATATGCGAATGAAAATGGGTATGATCCAGTTTCTCTAGCGGTTGCTTGGGTAAAGAGTAACCCGAGTATCACAGCGCCAATCATAGGTGCTAGAAACCTAGAACAGTTGGAGCCGGCACTTAATTCTAATAAAATCTCTTTAGATAAGAATCAGTGGGAAGAAATAGCTTCCTTGTCCATTACTCCCCCGTTAGCAACAGACCACAGTGCGGAGGAAGGAATAGTGAGGAGTAGATAAAATAAGAAAAATCTGTAGGTGTTTGCCGCCCTACAGTTTTTTCTTATTTCTATAGAACTACTTATTTAATAAATCATTGTATATGTAATTTTTTTCAACGTACGTATCAATTGATAGTTGGATTAGTTCAAAGTCCTTTTTGGTTAGGTCCCGGACCACCTTTCCTGGTGAGCCTAGTACGAGGGAACGAGGTGGAATGATTTTATTAGACGGGATCAGTGTATTGGCACCAATGATACACTCTTCACCGATGACGGCACCGTCTAAAATTGTGGAGCCCATTCCGATGATACATCTTTTTTTAATCGTACAACCATGAAGAATCACATTATGACCAACAGTTACTTCGTCTTCTACTACTACTGGCGAGCCTTCAAATAAATGAATGGTTGCATTATCCTGGATACTACATCGATCCCCAATAATAATAGCGTCTTCATCACCGCGCAGAACAGCGTTAAACCAAATAGAGGTCTCTTTACCGACCTGAACATCACCAATTACATTAGAACCTGGAGCCAAGAAGACAGTATCATGTACGTTCGGTTTTTTGTCTTTAAAGGGAATAAGCATTATGAAATCTCCTTTTTAATTTTTCATAATATTATAACATATTTATCATTCGTGATAAGATGGGATTTGGAATGGACTTATTCGTTCGGGGCTTCATACCGCCGATGAAGGACTTTGCAAGAGACTGACATGCTCGATCGGGCCTTCATACCGCCGATGAAGGACTCTGCACGAGACTCGCTTGCTCGATCGGGCCTTCATACCGCCGATGAAGGACTTTGCAAGAGACTCGCTTGCTCGATCGGGCCTTCATACCGCCGATGAAGGACTTTGCAAGAGACTGACATGCTCGATCGGGCCTTCATACCGCCGATGAAGGACTCTGCAAGAGACTCGCTTGCTCGATCGGGCCTTCATACCGCCGATGAAGGACTTTGCAAGAGACTCGCTTGCTCGATCGGGCCTTCATACCGCCGATGAAGGACTTTGCAAGAGACTGACATGCTTGTTCGGACCTTCAAGACGCCGACGAAGGACTATACACGTGTCTCGCTTGTACTTATCAGAACAATCTTCGATAAGGGAAGGTATTCCTCTTACTAAGGGTGGCTAAACTTGTAACGTACTGAAGAAAACATAGTAGATTCATATAGAAAGGATGGTAACATGTCAGATAAGAAAGATGAAATCATTTTAAAAGGACTAAAAGAACATAATTTAAAAAATATAGATTTAACGCTACCAAAAGAAAAAATCATTGTTTTTACTGGCCTTTCTGGCTCTGGAAAGAGTTCAGTTGTTTTTGATACATTAGCCACGGAAAGTAGAAGACAAATGACAATGAACTATCCTCTCTATGTCAGAAATCAAATGCCAAGGTATGAAAGACCACACGCCGATCTTATGCAAAACCTAAGCCCTGTTATAGTTGTAGAGCAAAGACCTGTAGGGGGCAATTCACGTTCAACAGTAGGTAGCTATATGGATATAGATCCATTGATTAGACTTTTGTTCTCGAGAATAGGAAAACCATCCATAGGTACTGCCACCGATTTTTCGAGTCAAAGTTCCTTTGGAAGATGTCCAGAATGTGGAGGATATGGAGAAGTCATTACGCCGGACTTACATAAGATTATCGATTTCAATCAATCACTTCGAGAATACGCAGTGAAATTTAAACCGTTGTCGCCTTCAGGTTGGCAAGGCAGATGGATGATGACCGGTGGTTTATTCGATCCAGACAAACTCATTAAAGACTACTCGGAAAAAGAACTCCAGCTGCTATTATACGGTCCCCCAGAAGGAGAAAAAGTCTATGCGCCGTTTCATACAAAAAATGGACCTCAGGATCATGAGTGGGATGGGTTATTGCCTCGATTTACGCGACTTTATATAAACAGAGATATCACAAAGCTAAAAGAAGTTTCTCAAGATGATGTCTTAGCCGTTTCTACACACTCATTATGCCCAACATGCCATGGTTCAGGCCTGAATCCAAAGGTATTAGAATGTAGAATAAATAACTTAAACATCGCAGAGTACGATCAATTAGAGCTTCCAGAAATTGTAGAAGAACTTAAGAACATAAAAAATCCTATGGGAGAATCAATCGCACAACAAGCCATTCCACATGTGAAACAACTAGTCGACATGGGACTAGGATATTTAAGTTTGTCAAGAGAAATGGGCACTCTGTCTAGTGGCGAAGCTCAAAGGGTGAAAATTGCTCGTCAATTAGGGAGCAGTCTAAACAATATTACATACATTTTCGACGAACCAAGTGCAGGACTCCACCCAGAAGAAGTGAATATGTTAATCCATATGCTAAAACGGATAAAAGACCAACACAATACGGTCATTGTAATTGAACACAATCTATCAGTTATAAAAGTAGCGGATGAAATAATTGAAATGGGACCAGGAGCAGGTGTAAATGGAGGGGAAGTTGTCTATCAAGGAAAACTGGAAGGCCTAAAAAGTTCTCCCACCGCAACTGCCTTAACAAAAAAGGTAAACATAAATAAAAATCCAAGGGATATAAATAGTTATTTTAAAATCAACAATGCAGCTACTAATAACCTGAAAAATATTAGCGTTCATATTCCTAAAAATGTCTTAGTCTCTATTTGTGGAGTGTCAGGTTCAGGTAAAAGCTCCTTAATGTTGGGAGCATTTGCTAAAAAATATCCTGAGACAATAATGGTAGAACAAGGCAGTATAGGAATCTCCAATCGTTCAACCCTAGCAACATATATGGGAATTATGGACGATATTCGCGCAACATTTTCAAAAGAAACAGGACAACCAGCGGGTTTGTTCAGTTTTAACTCATTAGGCGCATGTCCTATTTGCAATGGAAAAGGAGTAATAACTCCAGACGTAGCATTTGCAGATCCGGTAAATATCCCATGTGAAACCTGTGGCGGTACGAGATATTCAGATGAAGCACTGTCCTACAAATACATGAATAAAAATATAGTAGAGATATTAAATTTTACTGCGGACGAGGCTACCCATTATTTTAAAATACCAAAAATCATAAAGAGATTGCGTACGCTTAAAGAAGTAGGATTAGGGTATTTGACTTTAGGACAGACGACAAGTTCTCTTAGCGGAGGGGAAATCCAACGTCTAAAGCTTGCAAGCCACCTACAGAAAGAAGGACAAATCTACCTATTAGACGAGCCATCCTTAGGACTGCACACAGAGGATAATGAAAAACTTTTAGACGTATTTCAAAGTCTTGTAAATAGAGGTAATTCTGTCATTATAATCGAACACAACTTAAACTTTATAGCGGCGAGTGACTGGGTAATCGAATTAGGTCCAGGGGGAGGAAAAAAAGGAGGACATATACTTTTTGAAGGCACACCAGAAAAGATGCTATATGCAGAAACATTGACAGCGAAATGGTTAAAGGATGGAGTGATCGCACATACCACATAAAATGGGGGGCAACTATGAAGATCGGTGTAGTTGGTGCAGGAGCAATCGCTATTTTTTGTATTGAAAGAAATTAACCAAGTCGAAGATTTAGAAAACTATTTTATCGTCTGAAAAAATTTAGAAATTTCGATTGAGAAGGGGGGGGTGGGGTGAGCCTTTAAGGTTCACTCTTTTTAACGATATTTCTTTTTCTATATTTATTCGAACGATAAATATCTTGAAGTTAAGAATCTTAAATTGACGTAAAACCTGTGTTGATGCTAATATAAAATCATTCAAGAAAGTTCGCACTTACATATTTAGCATTTACTTCTGCTAAGTTTTAAAAATAGTAATTGTAAACTTAAAGGGGTTTAAAAAATGGAAAACCTACATCGTACTCTAGATTACTCTGATAAATCCATAAGCTCTAAATTAGCAAAACAAGTAGAAGAGGAACAAAACGAAAAATATAGATTGATAGCTGAAAATACGACAGATTTAATTAGTCTCATTGAAGTAGACGGGACTTTTCAATACGCATCTCCCTCTTTTGAAGCTATATTAAAGTATGACTTATCTTCCATCCGACATCTTACTCTTTTTGAAATGATTCATCCAGATGATCAAGAGCTAGTTAACAAGGAAATAAGAATCTTTTGCAAGAGGAAAAAAACAGTTAGACATATTGAGATTCGAATCCGTGATAACAAAGGGGAGTATATTGATATAGAGGCAAGTTTTAGTGTCATTGATAAATCATCATTTTCAAAAAATGATTTAATTCTTGTGGTCATGCGTGATATTCGATTCAGAAAGATATTCGAACAAAAAATATATCATTTGGCTTTTCATGACTCATTAACAAATTTGCCAAATCGACGTTCTTTTATGAATGAGTTAAATAGAGAAATTCTTGACAGGAAACATAGAGCCTCGTCGACGAAAATGTCCGTCCTATTTATTGACCTTGATAATTTTAAATCGATTAACGATCAGTGGGGCCATGATGTAGGTGATCAAGTATTAATCGAAGCTGCGAGAAATATAAAGGACGCGATAAACCCAAGCGATCTAGTAGGTCGTGTTGGCGGGGATGAATTTATTGTATTGTTAAGGGATATAAAAGATGAAGAGGATTTAAAAAAATATGTTACTCGTATTCTAACGAAGTTTAACTCTCCAATCTCCATTTCAGGACAGGAGTATATCATGACATGCAGTATTGGAGTCGCTACTTATCCCAACGACGGTGATACATCGAGGGAACTGATTAAGAATGCAGATGATGCTCTTTACAATGTTAAAAATAAAGGGAAAAATCATTATTTATTCTTTAATAGTAAAATTAAAAATGAATCATTAGAACGCAGGCTGCTTGAAAATGCATTGAGAATGGCTATAAAAGAAGAACAATTTTATCTGGAATACCAGCCTAAACTAAACCTCTCTACCCAAAAACTAATTGGGATGGAGGCTTTAGTTAGATGGAAACATCCTGAGTTAGGTACCATTTCACCTGGTAAATTTATATCATTGGCTGAAGAAACAGGATTAATTGTGCCGTTAGGGGAATGGATCTTGCGGGAAAGCTGTAGGCAAATGAAAAAATGGCAAGAAAAAGGATATCAATCATTGGTTATTTCGGTTAATGTATCCATTCGACAGCTTGAGGACGCTACATTTATCGATACAGTCAAGAACATCCTAAAAGAAACGGATTTAGACCCAAAGTGGCTCGAAATGGAAGTAACAGAAAGTGTTTTTATGGATGTTAATGATGCTGCGTCCATCCTTGAGCAAATCCGACAGCTGGGGATTCAAATTTCAATTGATGATTTTGGAACAGGATATAGTTCGCTTAGTTACCTTAAACACCTTCCAATTGATACATTAAAGGTCGATGCTTCATTCATTAGAGATATTCATGTGAATGAAGAAAGCAGAGCAATTGTGAAATCCGTTTTAACTTTGGCAACAACTTTAGGCTTAAATGTAATTGCAGAAGGTATCGAAATACAGGAACACGTCAACGAACTAAACAAAGATGGTTTATTATTTGGACAAGGTTTTTACTTTAGCAAACCATTAAATAGTCAAGCATTTGAAGAGTACCTATTAAAAGGACTAAACTCGTAACCTGACTCACTGTCCCATCACTAATAAAAGAAGTAAATTCAAAGTGAATTTACTTCTTCTTTATAATAAATTATCCTGTTCAATTCATAATTAATTTTTCATTTTCAACTGGCTCCACATGGACATGAACATCATAAATGTTATACTGGTTCTTTAACATTTCCTCCACATTAGATGATATTTCATGTGCCTCGGTAATATCTAAATTAGTTGGAACAGAGATCACAACATCCACAGTATTGCTATTTCCATATGTTCTTCCTTTAATATCCTTTACTTCTAAAACTCCCTTAACATTTAAGATTGTCTGTTTATACTCTTCTAAAGCATGTATATCGAAGCCATCAGTTAAGTAATGTGAGGATTCTCTAAAAATATCCCACCCGGTCTTACATATTAATAATCCAACAACTATTGCCGCCACTGGATCGAGCCAAGGTATGCCGAATTGAGAAGCTAAAATTCCAATTGCAGTCCCAATACTAACCCAAGCATCCGAGAGGTTATCTTTAGCAGCAGCCATAACTGCATGACTTTTTACTTTCGTAGCTAATTTTTTATTATAGCGGTAAACCAAGATCATAATAAATGCTGAAAAGAATCCTGTCCAAGCTGCTATTATATCAGGTGATTCAGCTTTGCCATTAAAAACAGAAATTGCTGCACTGTATAATACCTGAAGACCTACAGCAATCATTATTAAGGCTGCGATTAAAGAGGCAACAGATTCAGCCTTCCAATGACCATAGGGGTGATCGTCATCTGCTGGTTTTTGGGAAAGTCTTAACCCAATTAATACTGCAATGGATGCAATAATGTCAGTTGTATTATTTAAACCATCAGCTTTCAGCGCTTCTGAACCTGCAATATATCCGATGATTAGTTTTATACATGATAAAAGTATGTAAACTGCAATACTTAATATTGCACCACGTTCTCCTAACCTTAAATCTTGATACCTTTGTTCCATTTATCTTCCTCCGGTACTCAGCATTGAAATTTATTGTACCAAAGGGGTTTCGTGTTAGTCTACGGCAACGTTTTTGTGCGAAAACAATAAATTACAGGTTAGGCAAAAGTTTTGAGAGAGGGAAACTTTTACACAAATATGATTAATATATCGAAATAATATTATTACCAATTATTTGGTCACTTCTTTTAATTCTATGGGACGATATGAAGTGTTGTCTCAAATTTTAGGTACAAAAAAATGAGCATACATTATGACAACGTATGCTCACTTCTTATCAACTCATTCTTTATTCATTACGCTATGCTTTTTACCATAGACAAAATAGAAAAGTAATCCAAATACAAACCAAACACCGCATGCTATCCAAGTGAAGACAGAGAGCTGGGACATTAAAAATAAACATAATAAGAATGAAAGAATCGGTAAAATTGGAAAGAACGGTACTTTAAACCCATTAGATGGAAGATTCTTATCTTTTCTTAAATAAAGAATACCAATTGAGACAATTGTAAATGCGAGTAATGTTCCCATGTTTACTAGTTCAGCTAGCTTAGACAACGGAACGAAGCCGGCACAAAAAGCTACAATTGCTGCAAATACCCATGTGTTTTTAACGGGTGTCTTATGTTTTTTACTAAGTTCATACATACTTTTCGGTAGCAATCCATCACGGCCAAACGCGTATAGAAGTCTAGTTCCTCCGTATGACATAACGAGTATAACTGTCATCATCCCTACAACAGCCCCAAGTGAAATAACACCAGCCACCCAATCTTGATTAACGATTTGCATTACGTAGCTTACTGGATCACTTACATTTAGCTTTGTGTAAGAAACCATCCCAGTCAAAACAAGGGAAACAGCTCCATAAAGAATTGTACAAATTAATAACGAACCAATAATACCTATTGGCATATTTCGTTGTGGGTTCTTCACTTCTTCAGCTGCTGACGAAACAGCATCAAACCCAAGATAAGCAAAGAAAACAAGGGCTGCTCCACTTATAACGCCGTTCATTCCGAAGGGCAAAAATGGTTGCCAATTAGCAGGCTCTACATAAAAAATACCCACTCCAATAAATAAGAGAATAACACCTACTTTAATAAATACCATAATCATATTAATCTTCGTAGATTCTCGTATACCGAGTGTTAATAAATAAGCAGTGGCAAATATAATGGCTATAGCTGGTATATTGATATATGTTCCATCTGCCGGATTAAAAGAACCAGAAATGGCTCTAGGAATGGAAATATTAAAACCTTCTAATAAAGCACTTAAATATGCAGACCAACCTGTTGCAACTGCTGAAACTGCTAGGCCATACTCTAATAGTAAAGCCCATCCGACTAACCAAGCGACTACTTCTCCAAATACAATGTAAACATACGTATATGCACTACCCGTTACTGGTACGGATGAAGAAAATTCTGAATAGCACAAGGCTGCCAATGCGCAGACTATCGCAGCTATAATAAATGAAAAAACGATACCTGGTCCTGCGTGCCCCGCAGCTACTGTCCCAGGAAGAATGAATATACCAGTTCCTACAATGGCACCCACTCCAAGTAGCATTAAATCAAAGGCACCTAATGTTTGTGGTAGCTGGACATCTCCCTTTTTTTTGAGTAACTCTCCGAGACTTTTTTTCCTGAATAATATATCTTTCATGCTAACCCTCATTTTTTGAAAATATGTACAAATTCTAAATGTTTATGAATAAAAGGTCAATCGTTTTTGTCGAATTACCAATTTTTTTGTCGAAAATGAAAAAGCTATCCACCTTTCACTGATGGGGAGCGCTAGTTCTATTTCTATTATGTACCCAAATGACCATTTGTAATAGAAAGGCATCATGAAAGTTTTGAGGGTCATAGCCGCTTTCTGTTTTAATTTTGTTAAGACGGTAAATAAGGGTGTTGCGATGGATATATAGTTTTTTCGCAGTTTCTTTTATATTTAAATTCGAGTCAAAGAACGCTTGAAGCGTATCTAAATGATTAATAAGGTCACTCTTCCTTTTTAGTATTCTTTCTGAAAACTGTGTTGCTAGCTTTGGATTAATTTGGTGAACGAGTGCTTTCGGTTCAATGTCGGTATATGAAATGATCTTTTGTTCAGGTTTACTGATGGCTAACGCAATTTCACATTCATGATAACCTTGATTAACCTGTAGAAGGTGTTGGATTAGCGGAGAAAATGCTAAACGAACATGAACCTTCATTTTTTCAAATTCTTTACATAGGAAAGTTAACTTCTTTTTTGCACTCTCGTGGGTTACCCCAGTTAATAGGAGCAGCAATTTATTGCCATGAACAAATCCTGCCAACACTTCTCCTTTTCCAACTACTTCTTCTGTATTTTTGATAAGCAAGTGACTTGAAAGAGCATAATCAACAATTTCAATTAAGCTAACGACAAAAGGTCCTGTAAGTTTCATATTAAGTAGGCTAAGCCAGCGTTCAATATTAATTGTGTTCGGTTTCTCCTTCAAAAGTTCTTCGATAATCGTCTCTTTCGTTTTTTGGCGCCATTCCGTTTGGGATGCCATGTAAGCTTGCTTAATCATTAATTCCGCCATCATTTTAACAAGGCCACCACGGTCTCTTATTATGTAGGGTTCCCCCGTAATTCCGATGACTCCGACAACCTCACCATGAAAATGTATCGGTAAATTAATTCCTTGCTGTGTTCCACGAAGTTGGCCTTGATTTTCCGATGTAATTTCAAGGACCTTACCAGTTTTAATAACTTCTAATGCACCTTCATGGATCGAATCTTGACGAGAGGGGTCACTTGTTGCAATAATAACTCCTTCTTCATCCATTATATTGATATTCAGGTTCATGACCTTCGAAGTTTCATTTACTAACATCTCAGCAATTTCCCTAGTAATCATCAAATTCTCCTTTTGGTTATTGAGTACAAAAAGACATTATAATTTATATAATTATTTGTATTCTACATATAAAGAAGAATTGAAGCAAGTCCATTATAATTAAATAAACAGAATATTGTAAGCGTTTGCGTTAGGGAGGGACACAAAATTAAAATCATAATTGCGCCAGATTCCTTTAAGGGCAGTGTAACTGCAATGGAAGCGGCCTTATCTATTGAAAAAGGAATAAAAAATGCATATCCGAATGCGGAAACGAAGTTAATACCTGTGGCGGATGGAGGAGAAGGAACGATGGAAAATCTCGTTTCTTCGACAAAAGGACATAAAGTTTCAGCTACTGTTACAGGTCCCCTTGGTAAACCAATCGAAGCATCTTTCGGGGTGCTAGGTGATGAAGAGACATGCATTATAGAAATGGCTAGTGCATCCGGCTTGGATTTAATTAGTCGTTCTGAGCGGGATCCTCTAATTGCAACGACGTTTGGTACTGGGGAATTAATTAAGAAAGCGCTTGACGAAGGGTATCGAAATTTTGTCTTAGCCATTGGTGGATCTGCCACAAATGATGGTGGTGTAGGGATGCTACAGGCTCTTGGTATGCAAATCCTGGACAAGTCAGGACAGGAAATTGGCTTTGGTGGTGGTGCGTTAAATCAAATTCATGAAGTACGAATGGATTATTTTGATACACGAATCCAAGAAAGTCATTTTTTAATTGCCTCTGATGTGGAAAATCCACTCGTGGGTGAAAAAGGAGCTTCTCATGTGTTTGGACCGCAAAAAGGAGCTACAGATGAAATGGTTCGGGTCCTCGACAAAAACCTTACACATTGGGGCAATGTAGTGGAACAAGTAACGGGGATTCGGTTGCATGAAAGACCGGGAGCTGGGGCTGCAGGAGGAATTGGAGGAGCTTTTCAAGCATTTTTTCCATCCACAATGAAAAGAGGGGTAGATGTCGTTATTGAATACTCCAAGCTTGAAGAAAATCTAAAAGGGGCTGACCTTGTAATTACTGGGGAAGGGCAGGTGGATTTTCAAACAGCTTATGGAAAAACTCCCATGGGGGTGGCCCAAACAGCAAAGAAGCTTAATATTCCAACGGTCATTATCGCGGGTTCCATTGGTGAAAGAATTCAAACATTATACCAATATGGAATTATAGGGGTTTTTAGCATAATAAATCGTCCAATAAACTTAGACGAAGCGATGAAAGAATCAAAAAAATTGTTAGAACTAACAGCTGAGCAAGTAAGCCGCACTTATTTTTTCAATAAAGAGGGGGTAAATGGGAATGAAAATCAAGCAAACAATTGAGAAAGTACCAGGTGGATTGATGGTTGTACCTTTAATGTTAGGGGCGTTATTTAATACAGTCGATCAAATGCACATTCCAGCAGTTATGGAGGCTTTAAAATCTTTGGGGGTTGCTCCAACTGCCGATGGTCATTATGAGTTTTTACGGATTGGTGGATTCTCTGAACAATTATTTAAAAATGGTGCATTAACATTAATTGCCTTATTCCTATTTTGCGCAGGTAGCCAGATGAATCTTAGAGTCGGTGGGATTGCTTTGAAAAAAGGAGTATTGCTGACAACATCAAAATATTTAACTGGGCTTGCCATTGGACTTTTGTTTGGGTACTTTTTTGATCCTATGAATGGTTTACTTGGTTTATCGACATTGGCAATCATTGCTGCAATGACAAATGGTAACGGTGGGATGTATGCTGCCTTAACAGGTCAATATGGAAACAGGTCGGATGTAGGTGCTGTATCTGTCCTATCATTAAACGATGGACCGTTTTTTACTTTAATGTCACTGGGCCTATTAGGTTCCAAATTCCCAATTATTTCTTTTATCGCAGTATTATTACCGATTGCTCTAGGAATGCTTCTAGGGAATCTTGACCCTGAAATTCGTGAATTTTTGGCTCCAGGAGAAATCTTACCGGTTCCATTCTTTGCATTTGCACTTGGTGCAGGAATGAACTTTATGACATTCTTCAACCCTAGCGTTGTTGGCGCTGGATTACTTCTAGGAATTATGACAACCGTATTAACAGGATTAACGGGTATTCTCGTGTTTAAGCTGTTTAGAGAGAAAAGTCAAATTGCCCCGGTGGCTGAAGCATCTACAGCGGGTAATGCTGTAGGTACACCGGCAGCAATTGCAGCGGCTGCGACTGTTGCAGCTGGTTCTGGTATGATGAGCGCTGCTGAAGCTCAAGCCTATCAGGATATTGCGAACATAGCTACGATGCAAATATCAATATCTGTATTAACGACGGCCATTCTTTGTCCAATTGCTGTTATACTAATGGATAAATACCAAAGAAGTAAAGGCATTGATGCAAAACTGGAAAACCCAGGAGCACCAAAAGACCCTGGAGTACCAGTATAACTTTATTCAGAAGAAGTCCCCACTCCTATGAGTGTTTCGATTAATGTTATAAAAGGAACCAATCATTTGGGGTTCAGACCCTGACTGAATAAAGTTATAGCCTCCGGCGGATGCCACGATTTTTCAAAGGTAGTTTTTCGAGACAGTAAGTTCAAAGACTAAGAACGCCACGTCCTGTGGCAACGTCTTTATGACCCACTTCCTGTGGGCCTAAAAATCGGGCAGCAAATACGCTCCACCCCTGGCCATTTAAGAGGCTAGGGGTGGTTATTTATTAAACACATCATGAGTTGAAAAGGAGAAAAAAATGCAAACAACATTACTTTATGGAAAAGAAAATTTAACAATTAATGTCCCGGATGATGCTCTTATTTTAGAACCACAAAACCCCTCTGGTCTTGCTGATGAAATGGGAGCATTACAAGAAGCCCTCAAAAATCCAATTGGATCACCTCCTTTAGCAGAAATGGTGAAAGCAACAGATAAAGTAGCCATCGTTATTAGTGACATTACACGGCCAACGCCTAATGAAAAACTTGTTCCGGCTTTAATTAAGGAATTAAACCATGTTCCGCTTGAAAACTTTGTGATTATTAATGGAACGGGAACGCATCGTGATCAAACGGAAGAAGAGTTCGTTCAAATGCTAGGGCAATGGGTTGTTGATAACGTTCGGATTATTAATAATCGTTGTCATGATAAGGAAACACTTGTCAAAGTAGGGCATAGTAAATTTGGTTGTGACGTTTATTTAAACAAAGAATACGTTGAAGCAGATTTTCGAATCGTAACAGGTTTTATCGAGCCTCACTTTTTTGCTGGCTTTTCAGGTGGACCAAAAGGAATCATGCCGGGGATTGCAGGAATTGAAACGATCATGACCTTCCATAATGCACGGATGATTGGTGATCCGTTGGCAACATGGGGAAATATGGTGAATAACCCTCTACAGGAGATGACAAGGGAAATCAACATGATGTGCAAACCGCATTTTATGCTGAATGTCACTTTGAATCGTGATAAACAGATTACAAATGTGTTTGCTGGGGAACTTATTGCCGCCCATGACAAAGGTTGTGCTTATGCAAAAGAACACGCAATGACGAAATGTGAACAGCGCTTTGATGTCGTCATAACCTCAAATTCTGGCTATCCACTCGATCAGAATCTGTACCAGGCTGTAAAAGGTATGAGTGCTGCTCATAAAATTGTGAAAAAAGGGGGAGCGATCATTATCGCTTCAGAATGTTCGGATGGGCTTCCAAGCCATGGGAATTACGGGGATATCTTAAAAATGGCCAAGTCTCCACAAGAAATCCTAGACATGATCAATGACCCAGAGTTTAAAACATTTGATCAGTGGCAAGTGCAAAAGCAGGCCGTAATTCAAGTGTGGGCTGATGTTTATGTGTATTCACTACTTACAGATGAGCAAGTGACACAGGCAATGCTGAAGCCAACACACAATATTGAACAAACGTTAGAACAGCTTAAAGAAAAGTATGGGAAAGACATGTCTGTAGCGGTACTACCGTTAGGGCCATTAACTATACCGTATGTTGATTCTGAGGATTAATAGGAGGGCTAAGTCATGTCTCAAAGTTTTTCGGCTGTATTAATGAATGAGAGAGATAATGTTGCGACCGTTTTAGTAGATTTAGAGGCTAATATCTTTGTTACTGCTTCGTATGGTGATAGGAAAATTGATGTACAACTCGTACACTCCATTCCCTTTGGGCACAAATTTGCCGTTGATTCTATTAAAAAGGGTGAAAAGATTTATAAATACGGTGAAATCATAGGTGTTGCTTCATGCGATATTGAGGTAGGAGAGCATGTCCATGTACACAATCTTGAAGGAACACGAGGTAGGGGGGATATAAATGAATAATCAAGAATATTTTATGGGGTATAGACGTCCGGATGGAAAAGTTGGGGTTCGTAATCATGTATTGATTCTTCCAACTATCACCTGTGCGACCCAAGCTGCATACCAAGTTACTCAGCTTGTACATGGGACTGTTAGTTTTATTCATCAACATGGCTGTACACAGGTTGGAGTGGATTATGATCAAACCTTCCGAACCTATGTTGGTGTTGGCCTTAATCCAAATGTGTATGGCGTAGTCGTGCTAGGTTTAGGCTGTGAAACACATCAAGCAAGAAGTGTAGCAGAAGAGATTGCTAAAAGCGGAAAGCCAGTTGAGACTGTTTCCATCCAGGAAAATGGAGGCACCTTGCAAACGATCGCTAACGCAGCCAAAGTTGCAGCAAAGATGGTTCAGGATGCCTCTGCAATTATGAGGGAACCTTGTCATGTTAGTGAATTGATCATTGGAACGGAATGTGGTGGTTCGGATGCATGTTCTGGCTTATCTGCGAACCCTGCGGTTGGCCATGTGAGTGATTTAATTGTAAAAGCAGGCGGAACAGCAATCCTTGCAGAAACGACAGAATTAATCGGTGCCGAACATTTACTTGCGAACCGAGCGGTTGATGACCATACTTCCAGACGAGTATATGAAAAGATTAAGCAGGCAGAAGGTCGTGCGCTTATGATGGGGATTGATATCCGCACTGGTAACCCTACGCCAGGGAATATCGCTGGAGGGTTAAGTTCACTTGAGGAAAAGTCACTTGGTGCAGCTACAAAGTCTGGCACCAGTCCGCTTCAAGAACTGGTTGACTATGCAGAGATTCCAACTAAAAAGGGACTTGTCTGGATGGATACTCCAGGGCAGGACATCGAACAGCTTACAGGAATGGTTGCGGGAGGTGCACAGGTAGTTCTCTTTACAACTGGTCGTGGTACGCCAACGGGTTCACCGATTGCTCCTGTTATTAAAATTTCAACAAACACACCAATGTTTAATAGTATGAGAGATAATATGGATTTGAATGCTGGAACAATTATTGAAGGTAAAGAGACTGTTCAAACAGTTGGACAATCTATCTTTGATGAAATTAAATCTGTCTCGTCAGGAAAACTGACAAAATCAGAAATTTTGAAGCAAAACGACTTTGGAATTTGGAGAATAGGACCGACCTTTTAACTTATTCAGCAGGGTCTCCAGCCAATCTGAATAAGTTAACGTTTCCGGCAGAATCAGCCATTAGTTGAATAAATTTGCTAAGTAGAAACCTTCAAAACCGAAATCGGAAAAACCAAAAAAGGAACCCACTTGAAACTGAGAAGGTTCCTTTTTTTCTTTTTTAGACGTTGTTATTTATAAAACGAAACTAACAATAATACCTGAAAGTATGCTTACTAGTGTGGCACCATATAAAAGTTTCAAACCAAACCCAGCAACGACATTCCCTTGCTCTTCATTGAGACTTTTCACCGCCCCGGTAATAATCCCGATTGATGAGAAATTAGCAAAGGAAACAAGGAATACAGACAGAATACCAAGTGTCCGTTCACTAAATTGGTGGTTTCCTCCAGATAAATCCATCATCGCAACAAACTCATTTGTCACGAGTTTTGTCGCCATAATTCCTCCGGCACTAACTGCTTCTGAAAAAGGAATCCCCATAATAAGAGCAATTGGAGAAAAAAGGTAACCTAATAGCGTTTGGAATGAAATGGTGAATACTAGTTCAAATACATGATTGATTGCTGCCATTAAAGCAATAAAACCAATTAACATGGCACCGACAATAACTGCAACCTTGAATCCATCAAGGATATATTCTCCAATCATTTCAAAGAATGATTGTTTTTTTTGATCGCGGATTTCAATCATATCCTCATCTGGATTTACTTCGTACGGATTAACGATAGAAGCGATAATAAACCCGCCAAATAAATTTAACACTACAGCTGTGACAACATATTCTGGCTTTAGCATTGTCATATAAGCGCCGACAATGGACATTGAAACTGTTGACATCGCGGAAGCACATAGGGTATACAACCGTTGTTTGGATAGCATACCTAATTGCTTTTTTAGTGTGATGAAAACTTCCGATTGCCCGACCATCAATGAAGCAACTGCATTATATGATTCAAGTCTACCCATCCCGTTTACTTTACTTAATAACCATCCAATCCCATTCATAATGAATGGTAAAATTTTCAGATACTGGAGAATTCCGATTAATACTGAAATAAATACGATTGGAAGCAATACAGTTAAAAAGAATGGAGCCTCTCCATCGTTCGCCATTCCGCCAAACACAAAGGAAATCCCTTCGCCTGCATATTCAAGCAGTTTATTAAAAAAAGCAGAAATCCCCTGGATGATAATGAAACCAAATCTAGTATTTAATAGTAATATTGATAAAATAATTTGGATGACAATCATGATGAGAATCGGTTTATATTTTACCTCTTTTCGGTTGGAACTTGTCAACCAAGCCAAAAACAAAACAACAAAAATACCTAAAACTGAAAGAGCATATTGCATATGTAACCTCCTGGTGTATTTTTAACATTATGTACATACTCTCGGTATAGTAACCTCTTTTATATGTGATTACAATGTATATTTTGTCCATTTCTTATAACAAGAACACGATATAGATGGCTTATTTTTTTATATATCCCATGTTAAAACAGTAGTTACTGGATTTTCTAATAATTAGTAGTTGACTGATTAGTAGTTACTATTGTAGTATAAAAACACAATTAAATAAGGCCTCACTTTTACTAGTGAGGTAGAGGCGCGATATTTAACAGTCTTTAGTGGAGTTTGAGGAAACAGTGATGCTAGGGAGAAGGAAATGTCGCCGAAGTTTGTAATAACCTCAATATTACATGCTGGGTCTGCAGTTAATAGCTGCAGGACTGTCTCAATAAACCCCCAGTTTATTGAGTTGTGCTATCTCAATTGAGATAAAAGAGAGGACCTTAGGGCAAATTTACTGCGACCTGAGTATATCTCAGGTCGTTTTTTTGTCGAAATTTATAAGAATACGGAGGAGAAACAGCATGAGAAGCAAATTAACAATATTTTTCGTTTTAATCATTTCTACCATTCTATTATTAGCAGGGTGTGGAACAAGTAATAGTTCGGATTCTGGTTCATCAGAAGATAATACATTTAAGGTAGGTCTTGAAGCTGGATATGCACCGTTTAACTGGACTCAAAATGATGATTCCAATGGTGCAGTAAAAATAGACGGTTCTGCAGAGTATGCAGGCGGATATGATGTGGAAATTGCAAAAAAAGTAGCTGAAGGTTTAGGTAAAGAATTAGTGATTGTAAAAACAGAGTGGGATGGTCTTGTACCAGCTTTAACATCAGGCAAAATTGATGCAATCATAGCTGGTATGTCACCAACAGCAGAACGAAAAGAAACAATCGATTTTTCGGATAATTACTATACTTCAAATTTAGTTATGGTTGTGAAAAAAGGCAGCACTTATGAAGGTGCTACTTCTATCCAAGATTTTAAAGGAGCAAAAATTACTGCTCAATTAAATACATTCCACTATACAGTAATCGACCAAATTGAAGGTGTCGAAAAGAAAACGGCGATGGACAACTTCCCAGCAATGAGAGTAGCACTTGAATCAGGAATGATTGATGGTTACGTGTCAGAACGTCCAGAGGGTATTAGTGCTTCATCTGCTAATGAAAATTTTGTAATGGTGGAATTTGAAGATGGATTTGAAACTTCAGAAGATGATACAGCAATTGCTGTCGGACTTCAAAAGGGCAGCGAATTAACAGAAAAAATCAATGAGATTTTATCAGGTATCTCAGAAGAAGAACGTACAAGCATTATGGATTCGGCTATTCAAAATCAACCAGCAGCAGAATAATAAATACAGGGAACCGACTGTATATCAACATACAGTCGGTTATATAGGGCTAAGGAGGAGAAGAAATGAGTTTTGAGTGGGTCATTAAAATAATTATCGAAAACTGGCCAATGTTCCTTCGTGGTGCGGGTTTAACACTCTTGATCGCTCTTATCGGGACGGTCTTTGGGGCAATGATTGGATTGCTAGCAGGAGTTATCCGTACAATTCCAATGCCCGAACGTGGTGTGAACAAAATATTTTTAAAAGTCATTAATGCCATCCTCTCCATCTATATTGAATTCTTCCGTGGAACACCGATGATTGTACAAGCAATGGTTATCTATTATGGTTCTGCGTTAGCATTTGGGATAGATATGAATGTTTTTGTTGCAGCGATCATTGTTGTCTCAATCAATACAGGGGCATATATGGCTGAGTATGTTCGTGGTGGGATTGTTTCGATTGATAAAGGACAGTTTGAAGCAGCACATGCAATTGGAATGAATCATTTCCAAACGATGTGGAACGTTGTCTTACCACAGGTTATACGTAATATTCTACCTGCAACAGGTAATCAATTTGTGATTAATATTAAAGATACCTCCGTTCTGAACGTGATTTCAGTGACAGAATTATATTTCGTGACAAAATCGATATCAGGCAATAACTTTAGATATTTTGAATCGTTTTTCGTAGCATGTATGATTTATTTTGTGATGACCTTCATTGTTACAAGAATTCTATTATACTTTGAAAGAAAATTAGATGGCTCTGATAATTATACGATGATTGGGAACGATCGACCGATACAAGTTAATCAACAACAATAGGAAGAAGGAGGAGAGAACATGGAAAAGGTTATTGATATTCAACATTTAAGCAAATCCTTTGGCACTCATGAAGTATTAAGGGATATTGATTTCTCGGTGAATAAAGGAGAAGTTGTCTCCATCATCGGTTCCTCCGGATCCGGTAAATCAACTCTTCTTCGTTGTATTAATCTATTAGAAAGACCTAGCGGTGGGCAAATTATCTATCAAGGTGAAAATATTTTGGATAACAAGCATGATGTCGCTACCTACCGAAGACATTTAGGAATGGTCTTCCAACAATTTAATCTTTTCAATAATCATAATGTCCTAAGCAATTGTGTAGTAGGGCAAATAAAAGTATTGAAACGCACGAAGGAAGAAGCGGAAAGAGTAGCGATGAAATACTTAAAAGTTGTTGGTATGGATAAATACATTAACGCTAAGCCAAAGCAGTTATCCGGTGGGCAAAAGCAACGTGTAGCGATTGCAAGAGCACTTTCGATGGAACCAGATGTGATGTTATTTGATGAGCCAACATCAGCACTTGATCCAGAAATGGTAGGAGAAGTCCTAAAAGTCATGAAGGAACTCGCTGAGTCTGGTCTTACGATGTTAATCGTAACGCACGAAATGGAATTTGCAAAAGAAGTATCAGATCGAGTTGTATTTATGGATAAGGGTGTTATTGCTGAAGAAGGAAGTCCAGAGCACATCTTCAATAATCCGACACAAGCTCGTACTAGAGAATTCTTAAAACGTACAATCGTATAAGCAGCTAAAAATAAATAGAATCAATCCTCTGTCAATTTAATATTGACAAGTTGATCATTTTCAATTAAATTATTACTTAGATTAATAACCGAGTGATATTATTTACCTTCTGAATAATAATAAAGAGCTTTAGCATTTTATTAATGTAGAATTGGTAGAATGAAGAAGCAATCTTTTTGTATTTAGAAGTACAGAATAAGACAAATCGGTATATTTTTAGACTTAGAGGGAATAGTCTGGAAATATACCGTTTTTTTTGTTTGGGGGGAATTTACTTGAAGAAAACAAAAGGGTCCATCGAATCAGAAATTAGCAAAGCGATTACTCATTGGGAAAAGGATTTTTTGGGGCGTGGATCTGTTTCCGTTAAAACAGATATTCTCCGTGATATGATAATCGTTTATTTACAAGGTATATTAACTCCTGCGGAATATGCTGTTTGTCAAACAAAGGATGGCATGCTATCAATCAAACATACTCGGTCAGGGTTAGTTGAATCTGGTTTGGATGGATTAAAAGAAATTATTTTAACCATCACTGGGGAAGAAGTAAAAAGTTTTCATACTGATTTAAGTACTCGTACTGGAGAACGAGTTATCGTGTTTAAGTTATTTAATGATTTAGAGAAAAAATTAGTTTAGGGAGATTTTTAAAAGACTTTATTAGTCAGTTAAAAATAGACCGAGAACAAGTATCAGTGGTTACTACGACTGGTACTAGTTCTCGGTTTTTTTATTTAATTACTATTTAAGTTCGGTCCATTTTGACGGAGGGAAGTTTTATGATTTCGAATAGCATATCCATACTACTTACCTTATTTTTTATCGCACTTTTTTTATCTGTGGTAAGTGGATTCGTATTCCTATCTAAACGGGTGCCCCTAGGTTTTGTGCGGGTCCACATCGGGATCATTTCATTGCCTGCTTTGGTGTCATTATTGATTCTATTAATGAACAATATGAATCACAATGTTGGCCCCTTGCACTTGGATTCATTAGCTTGGCTTATGGCATGTTTTGTTCTGACGATAGGGATTGTCATCCAACGTTTTTCTGTAAGGTATTTACTAGGAGACCGTTCTTACCGAAAATACTTTGCATTCTTCACACTTATAACAGGTACGGCTTCTGTTTCCTGGTTAAGTAATGACCTTCGATTGTTGGCCGGTTGTTGGGGGATTACTCTTATTGGGTTAACGATTCTTATAAGTATAAAGAGGGAGTGGAAGGTAACGAGAGTAGCAACAAGACTCTCTGCTCAGGTATTTGCAGGTAGTTGGCTGGCTCTTCTATTTGCTATCATTTGGTTGTCTCAAATCACGGGCAGCTGGAAGCTAACTCTAATCTTGGCCAATGATAGTCTGACACATATCGGTACATGGGAAAAAACAGGAATAAATCTATTATTGGTTTTGGCTGTAATCATTCCAGCAGCCCAATGGCCATTCCATAAATGGTTAATTGAGTCTGTTGTGGCTCCTACACCCGTTTCTGCAATTATGCATGCTGGGATTGTAAATGCAGGCGGAATTATACTAACACGTTTCTCACCGTTGTTTAATGGGGATAAAGCTCAGATTTTATTACTTGTTCTCTCAAGTATTTCTGTCTTAATCGGTAGTGGCATAAGTTTGGTACAGGTTGATTATAAACGTCAATTGGTGGGTTCTACAATTGCGCAAATGGGTTTTATGCTTATTCAATGTGCTTTAGGTGCTTATTCGGCAGCCATTCTCCACCTCATATTACATGGTATTTTTAAGGCTACTCTTTTTTTACAGGCTGGTTCGGCAATACGCCGGATTGAAGTCTCTTCTAATCATACTAAAAGATCGTCTATTTTGTGGATTTTCGCTGGTTATGGATTAGGTTTACTTACTGGGATTGCTTATTGGAGGATGTCCTCTAGTGGACCTTATGACATTGTGACTGCTTTGATAGTAGAATGGTCCTTATCATTTTCTTGGATGCAGTTAATTGTTTATTGTAAAGGAAGAATTGATAGAGTGGCTGGTCTTTTCCTTTTGGGAGGATCAGCAACTGTCTACTTACTTTTACATAGTTTTTTTAAAGAATGGTTATATACACCTGTTTTTCAAAGTCTTCAACTGCCTATGCCGATTGTGTTCATTGTCGTTTGTCTATTAATATTTGGTAGTGTAATGGGCGCGATCGCTTCCCGTTATCCTACATCCTCCTTTTCCGCAGTACTTTTTCTTTGGTTTATAAAATTTGGAGAAGGAGAGATGAAGTCTACCGAAAGCCATCCAAGCTATCTAAAATAATCACTTTCACAAGGAGGTTGTTGGTGTGATGTTATCCTCTACATTACAAAAAGAAATAAACATACAACAGCTAAAAGAAATTGATACAGAGATTGATATTAAATCGTTAGTTTCTTCAGCAAGTAGAGTAATAGCACCACTTGGACCTATTTCAACGTTTGCAGCTCGTCACCCATGGGTGGGACTGGAAGATTTAAAATTTGAAGATGTTGCTAACTGGTTAAAGAACATCCGAAATGTAGAAATATACCCTAGTACATCTATGATCCTATCGGCTAAAAATCGCGGGGAAATCGATGAAGGTTTTTTAGAAATAGGTTTGCAGCACTGGCTAAACTCACATTCTCTTAAAATACCTCGGGAAGAGGCTGAACGTTATTGCCGGTTTTCTCTAAATTTGGATGCGATGTCTGCAAATCCCTTATCATCACTAGAGGTAAAAAACTTTATAGAGGATTCAAAAAAACGAAATATAGAACTTTACGAGAGTATTCCGAGACAGCCCTTAAGCATGAAGATAGAGCCCAAGGATGGTAGAAATTTAACGGAAGTGCTAGATCATCATGTTATTAAATGGTGTAAGTTATATCTGGATGACTCCCAAGCGGGGTGGTCAATACCGAAACATGAAGATGGATTTTATCGAACTTGGCAAAGCCTTATACAGCATGACCCTTCATTGCGTAAAAACCAACGCAAAATGTTTAGAAACTGGCCACAAGATGCAGAGACGGCGTTGGAAGTCGTTTTATCTGCTTTTAAAATTCCTCGTTCAGAGATACAAGATTACCTTGAGAGTCATTTGCTATCTTTGCCTGGCTGGGCAGGCATGATGCTTTGGCGTTCTCAACAATCTCAACAAGAACAATCACTTTTAATGGAATATTTAGCTGTTCGAGTTTCTATGGAATGGGTTTTGGTGAATCCTTACCTGCCTTTGCACAATAGCTTTGAGAAAAAAGTTCAATTTGATTCACTTATAAAAGCCTGGGTACAGTATGGAGGGCTCACAATCGAGAAATGGTTGGGGATGTCTACTGAACAACAAAAAGAATACTTGTCATTTGCCTACACGTTTAATGAAAAGATTCAAAAAAAATTGTGGCTTGAGGCTTGGGAACAAACTTACACAGATCAATTGAAACAGAGAATCTTAGCTAAACAACAAGTGAACAATGTAACAAATCGTGCATTAGCCCAATTTGCATTTTGTATAGATGTCCGTTCTGAAACCTTTAGACGTTATTTAGAGAAAGCGGGGCCTTTTGAAACAATTGGTGTCGCTGGTTTCTTCGGATTACCAATTGAAATTCGGGAGCTTGATTGTAAACATACTCATTCCTCATTGCCCGTGATGCAAAAGGCAAGACATAGAATAGAAGAAAGAGTGGATACAAATGAACTAAAGCAATACCAACAACGTAAACGAGCGTTAGAATCTGTAGCGTATACGTTTAAAAAGATGAAACAGAATACAGTTCCAAGTTTGCTTTTACCTGAGGTAAGCGGACCTTGGCTTATGATACAAACGCTAGGCCGTAGTTTTCTACCCAGAAAAGCGGGCCATTTCATACGTAATTTTCGAGATTCATGGTTAAGGAAACCAGAAACAAATCTCACGCTTCATTCTGCTCGGAACAATATATCTGAAATTTCATTAGGTTTTTCTGAGGAAGAACAAGTCAATTATGTCCGTCAAACACTTAAGATGATGGGGCTGACAACAAACTTTGCACCATTAATTGTGATTTGTGGACACGGAAGTCAAAGTACAAACAACCCATATGCAGCCTCGCTTGATTGCGGTGCTTGCGGTGGTGCGTCAGGAGCATTCAATGCTAGGGTTCTTGCAAATTTGTGCAACTTACCAGAGGTAAGAAACGCACTTTTAATGGATGGTATTGAAATTCCAGCTGAAACAGTATTCGTTGCAGCTGAACATAATACAACTGTGAATGAACTTAAGTGGATTTATGTCCCCAAATTATCAAGGTTAGCACAGGAATCGTTTGATCA
The DNA here is from genome assembly GCF_059759275.1 of Ferdinandcohnia sp. GQ5. NCBI lineage: Bacteria > Bacillati > Bacillota > Bacilli > Caryophanales > Bacillaceae > Ferdinandcohnia > Ferdinandcohnia sp. GQ5. The sequence continues at coordinate 31,786 of NZ_JCAXEW010000007.1, read as the reverse complement.
CATTGAGGAAGTTTTACCTAACGTAAGTCATCAAGCAAATGCAGAATGTTTATCACAATTACCCACGATCGGCACTTATTGTAAAAATCCAAAGGCTGAGGCACATCGTATCGCAGAAGATTGGAGTGAAATACGACCTGAATGGGGATTGGCTCGTAATGCAGCTTTTATTATAGGGAAGAGAGAACTGACTCATCATTGTGATCTAGAAGGAAGAGTTTTTCTGCATAATTACGATTGGGAGCAAGACCACAATGGAGAAATTCTAGCTAACATTATTGCTGGGCCAGGAACCGTAGCCCAATGGATTAACTTACAGTATTATGCATCCACCGTTGCACCACATTTCTATGGGAGTGGGAATAAAGGAACACAAACTATAACCTCAGGACTTGGTGTCATGCAAGGTGTTGCAAGTGATTTATTGACAGGCCTTCCCTGGCAGTCTGTGATGAAATCAGATGAAGAGGCTTATCATGCTCCTCTTCGTCTGCAAATCGTTATTCAGGCACCAAGAGAGTTCGTGAAAAGATTATTAGAAAATGATGATGTGTTTAAACAAAAGGTACAAAATGGCTGGGTTAGGCTTGCGTGTGTAACCCCCCATTATGAATGGGAAAACTATTAAAAGTCTTTAAACCAATTTATCTAGATGAAAGGGTGTGCTGTATGGATAAAACAACAAAAAAAACATTATTTATAACGGACATGGAATCTGGATTGGAGCCTATTCTGCAACAAGAGACGAACGTCCAACCTGAAAATATGTTAATGATACAAAGCTATGGCCCAATCATTTCTCACCCTTTTGGAGAAATAATGAGATCAATCATCCTTGCCATTTATCAGGAGAAGGTTGAGGAGATATTTGTAGTTGGTTCGACGAACAAGCGGAACGTTTTTGAGGATGCTCAAAGCCAACTTAAAGTCAATATGAATGATAAACTAAAAACAGTTGATTATCTTTTTAAAAATGTGAAACCAGATTTCATTGAGGATAGTATAAGTGATTGGTTAGATGGAAGCAGAAATGTCAGGGAAGATATCAACAAGAGTGTTGAAATTATTCGTCATCATCCCTTGGTACCATCTAATGTTAAAATTCATAGTTTGGTGGTAAATAATAATGCAGAAGTCGCAGCAGTTAATCAACCATAAGACCTTAATAACTTACTAATAGAATATGATAGGGCCTGGCCTCGGCGGAAAGTAGTGTTAACGCTGGGGGCAGGCCCTATTTTTTATTTGATTACATTTGTTTATTTTCTACGACCGGCTTAAGCTTTTGGTTTCGGTAAAGCCGATAACCAATAAATGATTGGATTGTCAGAAAAATACCTCCTACTGTCCAATAAAGCGGTAGTGCAGCCGGAGCATTAAATGAAATTACAACGATCATGATGGGTGATAATAATCCCATAAACTTCATTTGTTGTTGTTGACTTTGAGCCATATTTAACTGTGAAATTCTAAATTGAATGTAATAAATAACCCCTGCAATAATGGTTAACACTAAATCAGGTTGTCCTAGACTAAACCATAAAAAAGTGTGGTGAGTGATTTCTGCTGACCCACGAATGGCATAATATAGTCCCGTCAAAATAGGCATTTGAATGAGAAGGGGCAGACAACCCATATTAAGCGGGTTAATTCCATGTTTTCGATAAAGCCCCATCAATTCTCTTTGCAACTCTTGCTTCTTTTTCGGATCTGTTTCAGCAGTGATCTTTTCCTGAATCTTTTCCATTTCGGGTTTAAGTAATCCCATCTTTTCTTTCATCACTGATTGATTTTTATACTGTTTTAACATGGATGGCATCATTATCAAGCGAATTAAAATAGTGACAATAATAATAGCCACTCCGTAACTGCCATCAAACGTATTTGCAATAAAATTTATGAGTTTTGTTATAGGTTCTACTAAAAAATTGTGGAAAAAACCTTCATTATCCTCACTTGACTGAATTCCACATCCAGAAAGGAATGCTGTAAGGACAGATAATAGGACAATAAGTTTAGTGAAAGTGCGATTCATTTTCATGTTTCCTCCTTAAAAGTTAAATAAAACTGTTAAGATAATAGGAAACGAAACAATCTGAATCATCACTTGTAGCCATTTTATTACGGATTGATTTTGTAATTCTCCTCGAAATAAAGTACTGAATTAATAGACTCCTGTTACCATCAAAGCACTTCTCTTCACAAATCTGCTTATTTGTAAAATTGGAAAACGGTGAACCAAAACCAATATGAACCCTTTGTGTAGTAAGCAGCAGTAACATTAGCCCTATACCAATACTAACGTTAAATGCCATATGAGTATATAATTCCGGATCTAGTAAAAGTAAATCAACCAACAAAGGATTCTCACCTCTCAATTTCGTTTGCGAATACTTTTACTATACATGAATACAGTTAATCTCACAAAAATAAATTATGGAAGATAAGGGAACCAAGGGAAGAACCGCGATTAATGATTGGTTCATTTTATTTATCTGGAAATCAGTGAGATCCCTCGACTTCGGACAGAGTTGCGCTGAATTTGCCTTGGCTTGTCCGAAGATACTCAAACTTCGGCCAGAGCCACGCTGGTTTTGCCTTTGCATGTCTGAAGATCCCTGGACTTTGGACAGAGCGGAGCTGAATTTGCCTTTACTTGTCCGAAGATCCCCGAACTTCGGACAGAGCCGTACTGATTTTACCTTACCGTGTCTGAAGTAACCCCGACTTCGGACAGAGTTGCGCCTATTTTTCCTTTGCTTGTCTGAAGATCCCCGAACTTCGGACAGAGCCACGCTGGTTTTGCCTTTGCTTGTCCGAAGTCCCCCGAACTTCGGACAGAGTTGCGCTGAATTTGCCTTTACTTGTCCGAAGATACTCAACCTTCGGACAAAGCTGCGCTGATATTGCCTTTGCTTGTCCGAAGATCCCCAACCTTCGGACAGAGCGGGGCTGAATTTGCCTTTGCTTGTCCGAAGATCCTCGAACTTCGGACAGAGCCACGCTGGTTTTGCCTTTGCTTGTCTGAAGATCCCCAACCTTCGGACAGAGCGGGGCTGAATTTGCCTTTGCTTGTCCGAAGATCCCCGAACTTCGGACAGAGCCACGCTGGTTTTGCCTTTGCTTGTCTGAAGATCCCTGGACTTTGGACAGAGCGGAGCTGAATTTGCCTTTGATTGTCCGAAGATCCCTGGACTTTGGACAGAGCGGGGCTGAATTTGCCTTTACTTGTCCGAAGATCCCCGAACTTCGGCCAGAGCCGTACTGATTTTACCTTACCGTGTCTGAAGTAACCCCGACTTCGGACAGAGTTGCGCCTATTTTTCCTTTGCTTGTCTTAAGATCCCCGAACTTCGGCCAGAGCCGTACTGATTTTACCTTACCGTGTCTGAAGTAACCCCGACTTCGGACAGAGTTGCGCCTATTTATCCTTTGCTTGTCCGAAGATACTCAAACTTCGGACAGAGCCACGCCGGTTTTGCCTTTGCTTGTCTGAAGATCCCCGAACTTCGGACAGAGCCGTACTGATTTTACCTTACCGTGTCTGAAGTAACCCCGACTTCGGACAGAGTTGCGCCTATTTATCCTTTGCTTGTCCGAAGATCCTCGAACTTCGGACAGAGCCACGCCGGTTTTGCCTTTGCTTGTCTGAAGATCCCCGAACTTCGGACAGAGCCGCGCTAGTTTTGCTTTTGCTTGTCCGAAGACCCCCGAACTTCGGACAGAGTTGCGCTGATTCTGCCTTTGCTTGTCCGAAGTACTTAAAACTTTATTTTCATGAGCATCATTTCTATAATGGTATGTACTATGTAAAAAGAGAGAGGGATTCAAATTAATATTCTATGGGATTTTGACGGAACATTGTTTAACACCTATCCAGCATTGGTCAAGGGTTTTATCCATTTAAGCGGCAAGGATTTGAATCCGAGTGATGTTCTGAAGTGGCTAAAGGTTAACTCAAAAGTGGCCTTTCAGCAATATGGAATTGATGAAAGTAAGCGAGAGGAATATATCAAGCTTTATAATCAATACTCCTTTGACAGCCGGCCGTTTGAACAGCTAGAAGAGGTTTTACAAATTGCAGATGACAATTTTATCGTTACGCACCGTGACAAGGAATCAACACTGTACCTTCTGGAAAAATTTAAGTTGTTACATTATTTTAAGGTGGTTGTTTCAGTCGAGGAAGAGGGCTTTGAGAGGAAGCCACATGTAGCCTCATATCAACATGTCATCAAGGATTATCCGATTGATTTAGTGATCGGTGATCGTGAGCTAGATTTAATTCCTGCTAGAGAATTAGGAATCAAAACTGTTGCCTTTGAAAATCAGGAGATTGAGGCAGATTTTCACATTGATAACTATGCTGAGTTCAAAACGAGAGTACTTCCTTATTTATCATAAGTACCTCTCAGGGGAAAATACAAAAACGCACGATGATTCGTGCGTTTTTACAAGTAGTATTTTAAGGAATAACGTAAGAAAATAAATCAGCAATATCTAGTTATCATCACGATACCCAAAGTCTGTTACTTCCATTTTAATTGAGTAATGAATCGGTACTTCTGAAAAAACTTCATCCCAATTATTTTTAACCTTTTGCCATAGTTGGGGGTACTTAATCCTTACTTGATTGCCAAATCCAGCTACATCTACCTGTAAATCCTTCTGTATTGTTTTAATCGCATTTTTAATAATCTTTTCTGTCTCCAGCTCAATCAGCTTTTCGATGTCATTTATAAAGGCTGGCGTTTTTGATAAGTTCATCCAGCTTTCAGATATACGTCCTGTTGAATGAATATCGAGTTCAAATGAGATCTTATCCTTATTTATAATAGGGATTATTTTAGTCGTTAGTTCTTCAACTTCGTAAATGAATACCTCACCTGAAGTTTCATCAGTCGCTTTTATAAGGCCGCCTGTTGTCTTCCTTTTTAGCAAGCTTATACCATGTAACACATCTTCATTAATGGTTGCTAAAAGTAGATTGTTTTTTCCATTAATAATTGCTGCACCGGATAATTTTATTTCACCATCTACAGAGTAAATATTTTGTAACAAATAACTCTCTCCAGAGTTAAATTTTCCTTTTAATTTTGACAACGACATAGGTTCTAGAATTTTAATATTCCGATAAGAATTATCGATCATTCCGCTTAGCCTAAAAGCGGGGATAATTTCAGTTGTATTGGATTCAAGAACCTCTTTGGCCGGACCGTTACTTACAAATACTAAACAACTAGGTCTTAATTCATTATCCCAAAGATAGTAATCAAGCAGCTCTTTTAGAGATTTTTGCTTTAATAGTTCTGAATTTATAACAATCACCTTTGTATGTAGAAATGTAACGGGTCTTTCTTGCCTTAAAGATAAATCTCTAACCATTTGATGGTTAGAATCTCCACTTTCGGATATATTAATATACTTTTTCTTTCCCGCACCCTGTGCTTCTGGTTTGGTAGTAGCTATATTCACATATTGATACGTAACTGTTATTTCGTCTTTCTTTTTATAAGTTGCACCTTTCATTTCAAAATCTTTCTCTTCGGAAGGTTCCTCGCCTTTATCTATAGCTATTCCTACATTAAAAGTGAGATCTTCAATTTCTTTACTGCTCCAACAGCCAGAAAGAGAAAATAACATGGCAACGGCTAGTGCAATTTTTAATTTACGACGAAGAAGATTGATCATTAGATGATACCTTCCATTTAGCCATTAATAATAAAAAAAGAGGAATAACTGTAAAAAAGACTATAGAGATCTTGCCAATATAATCCCCCAACTTGAACACCTCAAAAATAGACTTAGGGATTGAAGAAATGATATAAATGATAGCTGGTAGTACTAATAAGACCAACCGTGATTCCCTCTTTAATAGTTGGTTTAATCCCAAAGCGGATGAAAAGTAGGTAATACAAAACGTAGAAAAAATCTGCATGGTCCATATAACAAGGAGAAATGACTCAAACCGCTCAAATATCAAACCTTCTATTTCATAGCTTCTGATAAGTTCTAGTGTTGGCCAAGTCTGATGAAAAACTCCATTTACCGATAGGGCACCAATAACCATTACCACCGTAATCAAGGAAAATACGGTTGGAATGGCAACGCCGATTATGATCAATTTAACTGCCTTTTTAGGTTCTTCCATAAATGCTACTAGCAGAAGCATGATCTCTGCCCCAATAAACGTGATTATGGTGGATTTAACCCCTTTCGTTATTGGAAGGATTCCTTCCCCAAGAAAAGGTCGTAGATTGTCAGGCTCAATAATTTTGAAACTCATCATTATAATTATTAAGAAAAAAAACACTGTTATAGGGAAAATGATTTCAAACATGCGTGCTAAAGATGTAATGCCACCCGCTAAAAGGTATACACCTATCCAAAGGAATGGCATCGTTATCGCCCATCTAGGTGTTTCCTCAAGAAGGAGGTAACTAGTAACTTCTACTAAAACCCTAAGTTCAAATGCTGCTATTGTAAGGAAATAAACAATCAAAAAACAACTAAGTAGGGTTCCAAATACTTTGCCTAGTAGTTCGGGACAGTATTGGTAAAAGGTTTTTTCTGGGAAACGTTGACTAAGCTTCACCATAATTATCCCTAATAGGATTGAGATTACGCCGCCTAATAGAACACTAATCCATGCATCTGGAGTTTTCACCGCTTCCACACTCGTTCTGGGAAGGGTAAGTATTCCTGCTGCAAGTATATAATTGGTTATGATGACAACGGTCTGGACATTTGTAATTTTATTTTTTTTAAGTGTAAACATCCTATTCCTTCTTTCTATTTCTTGCGCTTAGGATCTTTAGTTTCTAGAATGCTTGGGCGTCGTTGCATCATAGCGATAGGAGCTCTTATTAAGAAGTCTTTCATATCTTTAAACCTGAAAGGAACTGCAGGGCTAGTATAGGGAACCCCAAAACTTTCAAGCCTAACTAAATGGCTGCATAAAAGAAGGAAAAATAAAGTGACTCCATATAGTCCTAAGGTCGCTGCAAAAATCATGGAAACGAAACGTAAATATCGTAGTGCAATTCCAGCGTTATACTGTGGTATGGCAAAGGAAGAGATGGCTGTTAAGGCAACCACAATAATCATAATGGAGCTGACAATACCTGCTCTTACCGCTGCTTCACCTATGATAAGACCTCCAACAATTCCAATAGCTTGTCCTATTGGTTTCGGAAGTCGCAGACCTGCTTCTCTAAGAATCTCAATTGATATCTCCATCATCAAAGCTTCGATAAACGCTGGAAAAGGTACTCCTTCACGAGAGCCGGCAATAGACATTGCTAGTTTAGTTGGAATTAAACCAGGATGAAAAGAAATAAATGATATATATAAGGATGGTCCCAATAAAGAGATGATTGCAGCCATTAACCTAAGATTGCGTACCAACGTTCCGGGTATCCATCTTTCATAATAATCATCAGGTGATTGCAGCAACATACTAAAGGTTACGGGCGCAATCAGTGCAAAGGGTGAACCATCCAGAAGTATGGCAACACGACCTTCCATAAGAGCAGCCATGACTCGATCGGGCCTTTCAGTACTTTGTACTTGAGGGAATGGGCTTAGGAAGTTATCTTCAACCAACTGTTCAACATATCCAGAATCGGCTACATAATCTATGTCAATTTTATTAATCCTTCTTTTGATTTCTTCCAAGAGTCTAGGATTTACAATTTCATTTAAATAAGAGATTACCAATGACTTTTTTGCTCGTTTGCCAACAGGAAGTTCAAGCATTATTAAATCTTTATTCTCTGCACTGTTTCGAAGAATTCCCATATTCACACTCAGAGATTCAGTGAATCCGAGCCTTGGACCACGAACGACTGATTCAGAAGGAGGTTCCTCTATGCTGCGAGTTTTTTCTTCTTTTATTCCCAAAAGCAATGCGTTCTCACAACCATCAATTAGTAAAGCCGCATTGCCTGTTAGAATTTTAGAAGTTACATTTTCAATGGAATTCGTATCTTTAATTTCACTAATTGGTAATAGATATTTCTTAATAAAATCTATTTTTCCCGTTAATTTCAATAGTTCAAGATCATCTGAATCAAACGGTTCTAATAATACTGGTAGAATGTCTTTGTCGATTGTTTTCCTGTTACATAAGCCATTTAAAAAGATAAGTAGGCAAGACACATTCGACTTTTTAAGTTTAAACTCCCTAAATAGAACGTCTGAATTTTTACCTAACCTCTCCTGTAGTAATGCTTTATCTAACTCCAGTACCCCTATGAAATTAGGATTTGAACTGGGTGTCTTTTTGCCATCCCGCCTCATCACTATTTCACTTCTCCTTAATTCTCTTTATAGAATCAAAAGTTCGGGATAGTAAAAAAGGTACAAAAAATACAATAAAAGCTTGTAAAAACACCGTCCACTCTGGGAAATAGGCAATCACATTCTTCAAAGTTATTCCACCTTATGATGTAAGTAGTTTTAAATTATCTTAACCTTGTTAAAGGGAATTATTCACATACTCGGTAAATGAAGGGGGGATAAAATAGGAAGTTGAAATCTCTTTACTTGTAGGTTTTACTAAGGATTGACCTACGATAAGAAAGCAAGGTCTTCAAAAATCAAAAGGAGAACAAGATTATGTTAAAATGAATGAAAAGATCCAATATACTGGAGTACATAAAGGATAAAAAATAGTTAAAATAGAACTAAATACTGTATAAAAGGAGTAACCCATGAAGCACGAATGGAGAAAGCATGAGAAAAATTTATATGTACCCAAAAGCAAACCAGAACTGGTAACGGTACCTGAACAAAAATTTTTCATGATAAAGGGAAAAGGGAATCCGAATAGTGAGGAATTCTCAGAGAAAATAAATGTTCTTTATTCATTATCTTATGCAGTCAGAATGATGCCTAAAGGAGGATATACTCCTGAAGGATATTTTGAATATACAGTTTACCCTTTGGAGGGTATATGGGATTTGACCGAGGAGGGTAGGAAACTAACTACCTTAAATAAAGACGAATTGGTATATACGATCATGATTAGACAGCCAGAATTTGTTACCGAAGAAATTATTGAGAAGGCTTTTGAGAATGTGAGAAAGAAGAAGCCACATCCATTGCTAGAGAATGTAACTTTTGGAGTAATGGAAGATGGCTTATCTGTACAAATGCTTCATGTGGGTTCCTACGATGAGGAACCACAAAGTTTTGAGAAAATGAATGAATTTATTGAAACAAACAGTCTTGATAAAGTTACTCTTGTACATAGAGAAATTTATCTTTCCGATGCAAGAAAAGTAGAGCCAGCAAAGCTGAAAACGGTATTGAGATACAGAGTGAAGCCTAGAAACTAACCGAATATGTGCCATATATTAAAGAAGCAACAGGCCTTTTAGAGGGGCTTGTTGTTTTTTGTTATATCAATATAATAATCTCTAAATAAAAGTAATGCTACTAAAGAACTAAAAATCGTCATAGGACTAAGGTTTCATTTTTTGTGAATTACCTGTAGTTAGTTGACTTAGGTTTTATTTCAATATATCATTAATTCAAGATAATTAATTTTAAGATAATAAAGGAGACTTTCATATAATGAATATATTAGTAGTAAAAGCAAATAACCGTCCAGCTTCAGAAGCTGTTTCAAGTAAAATGTATGAGACTTTCATAAATAGCATTGAAGGTGTGAATGTAACAACTTACGATGTTTTTGCAGAAGACATGCCTTATCTTGGTCAAGATTTATTCAATGCTTTTGGTAAATTAGAATCAGGCGAAGAAATGACAGACGTAGAGCAACGTATTTTAGCTGCAAAACAAAAAGCAATGGATGCCGTAACAGCAGCAGATGTAGTTGTATTTGCATTCCCATTATGGAACTTAACAATTCCAGCTAAGTTACAAACATTCATCGACTATGTGTACCAAGCTGGATTCTCATTTAAATATGATGAAAATGGTCAAGCTGTACAATTATTGACTGACAAAAAAGCTGTTATTCTAAGTGCTCGTGGTGGTATATACTCAACACCTGAAGCAGCGCCAATGGAAATGGCTGCTACTTATATTAAGAATGTAGCTGGTGGCGTATTCGGAATGGAAATCATTGATGAAGTCATTATTGAAGGCCATGCTGCAGCACCAGATCAAGCTGACAAGATTGTAGCTGAAGGCTTAGAAAAAGTAGCAGCTGTTGCAAAAAAATTATCAGCAGTATTGGTTTAATCTATAAAGAGTAAAAACCCGTCTTTTAATATGACGGGTTTTCTCGTTATATTTGAGTTTCTCAATATTCTATGTATCTATCGTTTCTCTCTTTTTATGGATATTGCGAATGGTTCTATGCTGACAATCTAAAATAAGCATGCGCAATTGCTTTTTACGCATGCTTTAATCGCTTATCTGCTCAGAAATGATACGCAAATGGATGATTGTACCGAATATTGCATTTTTTGAAATCAACTTTCCCTTATTATGGATATTGCGAATGGTTCTATGTTGTCAATCTAAAAAAAGCATACGCAATTGCTTTTTACACATGCTTTAATCGCTTATCTGCTCAGAAATGATACTCAAATGGATGATTGTACCGAATATTGCATTTTTTGAAATCAACTTTCCCTTATTATGGATATTGCGAATGGTTCTATGCTGACAATCTAAAAAAAGCATGCGCAATTGCTTTTTACGCATGCTTTTATCGCTTATCTGCTCAGAAATGATACGCAAATGGATGATTGTACCAATTATTGCATTTTTTGAAATCAACTTTCCCTTATTATGGATATTGCGAATGGTTAAATGCTGCCCATCTAAAAAAAGCATACGCAATTGCTTTTTACGCATGCTTTTATCGCTTATCTGCTCAGAAATGATACGCAAATGGATGATTGTACCAATTATTGCATTTTTTGAAATCAACTTTCCCTTATTATGGATATTGCGAATGGTTAAATGCTGCCCATCTAAAAAAAGCATACGCAATTGCTTTTTACGCATGCTTTTATCGCTTATCTGTTAAGAAATGATACGCAAATGGATGATTGTACCAATTATTTCATTTTTTTAAATCGACTTTCCCTTATTATGGATATTGCGAATGGTTAAATGCTGCCCATCTAAAAAAAGCATACGCAATTGCTTTTTACGCATGATTTAATCGCTTTTCTGCTCAGAAATGATACGCAAATGGATAATTATTCCTATTACTACCTTTATTGAAATCAGCTTTCCCATATTACGGATATTGCGAATGGTTCTATGTTGACAATCTTAAAAAAAGCGAACGCAATTGTTTTTTATCGACTAAGGATCTCATTATTCTTTAATTAACTTGTAAAGCTCTCCCATTTCTTTTTCAGATAGTATCATCGGCACTGGGTAAAGAGGGTTTGCTTCTTTTAAAGCCCGATCAACCATTAGCGGGATGTCCCAATCTACAATTCCACTTACCTTTTTAGGTATCTTCATATCCTCATTAAGCTTTTTAATGGCTTCGATAAATTTATTGGCCTTCTTTTCTTCGGAATCACTTAATTCGCTGATACCAATCAAATCGGCAAGTTCTGCTAAAGGTTTATGTACTGTCTCACCGTAATACTCTAATACGTAAGGTAAAACAATGGCGTTAGCAAGGCCATGTGGAACCGCATAAAAGCCTCCAAGAGTGTGTGCGATTGCATGGACATTGCCTACATAAGCACGTGTAAAAGCAATCCCTGCTAAGTAAGCAGCTGTTTGCATATTTTTTCGCGCTGTTATATTTGATCCGTTCGAATAGGCTTCATAAAGGTTTTCAAAAATCAGTTTTACAGCTGTTTTGCTGCATTCGATCGTTTCATTCGTATTACTGTTACCAATATAGGCTTCTACCGCATGTGTTAGAGCATCAATTCCTGTTGCCGCCGTTATATGTGGCGGAAGTTTAACGGTAAGTAAAGGGTCTAGGACCGCATAATGGGGGATGAGAGATGTATCCATAATCGCATATTTCTCATGTGTCTTGCTGTTAGAGACCACTGCAGCTAGAGTTGCTTCACTACCAGTACCAGCCGTGGTGGGGATGGCAAACAGTGGTGGCAGCTTTTTCAACACTTTAAATATCCCCTTCATTTGAGGAATACTTTTTCCCGGTCTAGCCACCCGTGCTCCCACACCTTTGGCACAGTCCATTGGCGAACCGCCTCCAAAAGCAACAATCCCTTGGCATTGATTCTCATTGTATATTTGAAGAGCTTCCTCAATATTATCAATTGTTGGATTTGGAACTGTTTTGTCATAAATAAAGAAGTCTACTCCTTCCTCTCGTAACCCCTGAAGAAATGGATCCATCAATCCTAGTGAGGTAATTCCCGCATCAGTAATAATTAAAACGGTTTCAATTTCAAGACTTTTGATCAATTGGGGTAGCTTCATTATACTATTCTCCCCCTCTAGTAATTCAGGTTTTCGCCAAGGAAGAATGAAAGAAGCTAGCTTCATAGAACGTTGGAACGTACGGCAGTACAGTTTGTGCATCTCAAGACCTCACTTTTTACTAAAATAGGAAATAAGCACTCTACTAACTATATAACTGCACTTACGATAAATATGTCAAGAAATAGTCCAAAGCGCTTGGGTCACAGGGACAGGTCCCTTGTCCCACTGCCAAATGGAATAGAATAGTGATTCTATCCCTCTGTCCAAGGATTTAGTAATATAAAAGTATAAATACATATCATAGTTTAAATATGAGAGGAGAGCATTGCATAATGAGTTACTGGTTAAAAAATGTACGATTAGAAACGGGTTATATAAAAGAAAATGGAATAGTGACGGGCACACAATCAGAGATAAAGCATTTAGTTATTGAAGATGGGAAAATTAGTAGGATTCTAGACTCAAATGAACCCACACCTAGTGATGTAGAAGTTAAGGATGCAATGGGGTTGTTACTGCTTCCTTCATTTGTTGAAAAGCATGTTCACTTGGATAAGACATATATGGGTGAAAAGTGGAAGGCATGTATCCCTGCGCCAGGTGTTTTAGAGCGATGCGAAATTGAAAAGAATATTTTAGCTTCGATACCTTCTAATACAAAGTCTAGGGCTCAAAGATTGTTAGATGTCTTACTATCTGCAGGCTCTACGCATGTTAGAACTCATGTTGATATCTATCCTGAGGTACAACTCCAAAATTTAGTAGGTGTCAATCAGGCACTTGAAACATATGCAGATAAAGTAAGTTCAGAGGTTGTAGCGTTCGCACAGCACGGGTTGCTTAAGGATGGAACAGTACAATTAATGAGGGAAGCTGTAAGAAATGGCGCAGGTATAGTAGGCTCTGTAGACCCAGCGACGGTGGATAATAATATCGAGGAATCATTGGTACAGTTACTCGATATAGCTGTCGAAGGAAATGTTGGTATTGATTTACATCTACATGATCCTGGTCATTTGGGCACCTTCACCATGAAACGCCTAGCGTATTTAACAAAGCAAGCAGGATGGGAGGGAAGAGTTGCGGTGAGCCATGCCTTTGGATTAGGTGATGTCTCAAAAGAAGAAGCGCGTGAAATGGCATATATTTTAAAAGATGCGGGTATTTCAATCATAACGAGTCTTCCGATTGGTAGGGGAGTCCCTGTCGATCTTCTTGATGAATGTGGGGTAGATGTGGCCGTCGGAAACGATAATATCTTTGACTCATGGTGGCCAACTGGGAATGGGGATATTCTAGAGAGAGCGGGGCGTTTACTTGAAAAATACCGCTGGACAAATGAGGTTGCCCTATCTCAAGCTTTACGTTTTATCACGGGAGGAATAACACCATTAGATCGAGATGGAAATCAAATTTGGCCAAAGCCAGGGGTAGAAGCGAACATGATTTTAGTTGATTCAAGTTGTTCTGCAGAAACGATTGCTAGACGATCCGAAAGAAAAGCTGTGTTTTATAAAGGTAATATTGTTGCAGGTGGCTTAACAGATTAATTGTTATGGGCCATCTAAAAGAAGGGCCTGCCTCCAGTGCTAAAATCTTTACAGTCTGTGGAGCAGGCTCTAAGTTTAAAAGATCGTTACACTAAAAAATTATATAGAACGATGGGTTGACAATTTACCCCAAGGGGTATATTATTACACTTGTACGATTATTAAAAACGACTATTTTTTTAATCTCAAGCATACCCTGGTGGGTATAAAGTAAGGGGGGATAAAAGCTATACACGTTATTCTACTGAGCAATCCGAACTTATAAAAAATACCTGTTATGGTATGTTATAAGTCTTCATTTACACTTAATATTCATGATCAATAATATTGGGATGACTCCCATTTTTATTTCGATTAACCATATACCTATAGGGGTAAAGGTAAAAATTCAAGGGGGTAAGAAATATGAACATTGATAAAGTTTTAAATGCAAAAGGTTTAGCATGTCCAATGCCAATCGTGAAAACAAAAAAAGCTATTGATGGCCTACAGTCGGGTCAAATATTACAAGTTCTTACAACTGATAAAGGAGCAAAAAGTGATCTAACAGCATGGGCTGCATCGACTGGACACGAAATCCTTGATACGCAAGAAGAAAATGGAGTTCTAACGTTTTATATAAAAAAAGGTGAAAAATAGGAGGGAAACCGATGTCTGACACAAAGAAAACAACAATTGTTTTATTTAGTGGGGATTATGACAAAGCAATGGCAGCCTATATTATTGCAAATGGTGCGGCTGCCTATGACCATGAAGTGACAATATTTCACACTTTCTGGGGATTAAATGCACTACGCAAGGATGAAGATCTTAAAGTTGAAAAAAGCTTTATTGAAAAAATGTTTGGCAAAATGATGCCAAAGGGCGCCGACAAAATGGGACTTTCAAAAATGAACTTTGCGGGAATGGGCCCGAAAATGATAAAAGATGTCATCAAAAAACACAATGCTCTGGAATTGCCACAGCTAATCGAAATGGCACAAGAACAAGATGTAAAACTTGTTGCTTGTACGATGACCATGGATTTGCTTGGTCTTAAGGAAGAAGAACTCCTTGATAACATTGAGTATGCAGGAGTTGCTGCTTATTTAGCAGATGCTGAAGTCGGGAATGTCAATTTATTTATCTAATAAGAAAGAGTGAGGAATGACCATGGATTATATCAATTATATCCTAATTGCGCTTATTGCAATTTTTATCGTACAACGCTTTATACCTGCTAAAGGTGTTCGAAATATAACAACAACTGAACTAAAGAATGACCTTAAAAATAAAAATAAACAATTTATTGATGTTCGTACTCCTGGAGAGTACAAAGGGTTCCATATTACTGGATTTAAAAATATGCCTCTTCATCAGCTTTCACAAAAAGCAACTGAACTTTCAAAGGACAAAGAGGTCGTTGTCATTTGCCAAAGTGGCATGAGAAGTCAAAAAGCTAGTAAACAACTTAAGAAAATGGGCTTTATGAATATTACAAATGTCAAAGGCGGATTAAGTGCCTGGAGATAATATATTTTAGGAGGAATAAACATGAAACAATTAACTGCAAAAGAAGTTGAAGAATTATTAGCTGATGAAAAAACATTAAATATTCTTGATGTACGGCAAGTAGACGAAGTGAAAGAAGGTAAAATTCCAGGAGCAGTCAATATCCCATTAGGTTTAATTGAATTCCGTATGCATGAACTAGATAAGTCAAAAGAGTATGTACTGGTTTGTCGTTCAGGTGGTCGAAGCGGAAGAGCTTCACAATTCCTTGAAGGACAAGGGTTCAAAGTGATTAATATGGAAGGCGGAATGCTCGCTTGGGAAGGTAAAATAGAATAATTTTTTGGATTTCATAATACCTATCGGGGTATATACTAGGTAGACAAATCTCGACATATACGTATTCATTGCATATATGTCTAATAATTGGGAGGAATATAGATGGAATCATTAAAAACAAACTCTGTGTTAGATGCAAAAGGGTTAGCATGCCCGATGCCAATCGTGAAAACGAAAAAAGCAATGAATAATTTAGAGGGTGGTCAGGTCTTAGAGATTCAAGCCACTGATAAGGGTTCAAAGGCCGACTTAAAAGCATGGGCTGAGAGTACTGGACATCAATACCTTGGTACATTTGAAGAGGACGATGTACTTAAACATTTTATACGTAAAGCTAGCGGTGAAGAAGTAGCAGAGAAAAGACATCCGATTGTAGTATCAAACGAAGATCTGGAGGCTACTATTGCATCCGGTAAGGATGTACTTATTCTTGATGTTCGTGAAGCAGCAGAATTTGCATTTAATCATATTCCTGAAGCAATCTCTATTCCATTAGGAGAATTAGAAGATAGATATGCTGAATTAAGTAAAGAGAAAGAGATTTATGTGATTTGCCGTACTGGTAGTCGAAGTGATTTAGCATCACAAAAATTAACTGAAAATGGATTTGTGAACGTAAAGAATGTCGTACCTGGAATGAGCAATTGGGCAGGTAACACAACAAGTATTACAAAATAAGAAGTATAAATTTTTTTAATCAAAAATATACCATAGGGGGTAATTTGAGAAATGACTATTCACATAATGACTGCAAAAGATGTTACGAAAAAAGTGTTTAATAAAGATTCATTGTTTATCTTAGACGTTCGTAACGAAAATGATTTTAACGATTGGAAAATTGAAGGTGAAAACTTCGACTATTTAAACATTCCCTACTTTGAACTACTAGATGGGGTTGAGGAAATCCTAGAAAAGCTGCCAAAAGATAAGGAAATCTTAGTTGTGTGTGCTAAAGAAGGTTCATCTGTCATGGTAGCCAATATGCTTTCTGAAGCTGGACTTACAGTATCATACCTTAAAGGTGGTATGAAGGCTTGGAGTGAGCATTTAGAGCCAGTTAAAGTGGGTGAATTAAATGATGGCGGAGAAATTTATCAATTCGTTCGTATCGGAAAAGGCTGTCTGTCTTACATGGTTATATCAAACGGTGAAGCAGCGATTATCGATGCAACTCGTATGACTGATATCTTCCTTGATTTTGCCGAGAGTAAGGGTGCAAAAATTTCACATGTATTTGATACTCACTTACATGCTGACCATATTTCAGGAGGACGAAAAATCGCAGAAGCCACAAATGCAACTTACTGGTTACCACCAAAAGATGCTACAGAAGTAACGTTTGAATACACGGCTCTAGAAGGTGGTCAAGACGTGACAATTGGTAATACGACAATAAATATTCATGCCTTGTATTCTCCAGGTCACACAATTGGTTCTACTTCTTTCGTTGTAGATGAGAAGTTCTTACTTTCTGGAGATATTCTGTTCATCGATTCAATCGGTAGACCGGACCTTGCTGGTTTAGCGCAGGATTGGGTAGGGGACCTAAGAGAAACTCTTTATAACCGTTATAGGGAGTTGTCTGATGATCTTGTGGTTTTACCAGCTCACTTCATGATTATTGACGAATTAAATGAAGATGGAAGTGTATCTGAAAAACTTGGAACACTATTTGCAAAAAACCACGGTCTGAATATTAAGGAAGAAGCAGAATTTAGAAAAATCGTAACAGAAAATCTACCACCACAACCAAATGCATATCAAGAGATTCGTGAAACAAATATGGGGAAAATTTCTCCTGATGATGAAAAACAACGTGAAATGGAAATCGGACCAAATCGTTGTGCAGTACGTTAATGAATATGTCTAGGGAACCATTATTGGGTTCCCTTTTCTATAGAATGGGGGAAATACGATGGATTTTGCATTCATTATTACAATCTTCTTAATTGGTTTTATTGGTTCATATATCTCTGGAATGTTAGGAATCGGTGGATCTATCATTAAATATCCAATGCTATTATATATTCCGCCTCTATTTGGATTAGCAGCTTTTAGTGCTCATGAGGTGTCAGGAATCAGTGCTGTTCAAGTATTCTTTGCAACAATCGGCGGTGTCTGGGCTTATCGTAAGGGTGGTTATTTAAATAAAACACTTATTCTCTATATGGGAATTAGTATTTTAGTAGGTAGTTTTGTTGGGGGATTTGGCTCTAAATATATGTCAGAAGGTGGTATTAACGTTGTCTATGGAATATTAGCGTTAATTGCTGCTATCATGATGTTCATTCCGAAAAAGAATGTTGACGATACTCCGTTTGATCAAGTGATGTTTAATAAGTGGTTAGCTGCTATACTTGCTTTTATCGTAGGGTTAGGTGCGGGGATAGTTGGAGCAGCCGGCGCATTTTTACTCGTTCCGATTATGCTCGTTGTCTTAAAAATTCCTACTAGAATGACAATCGCATCTTCACTTGCGATTACATTTATTTCATCAATTGGTTCTACTGTAGGAAAAATCACGACAGGACAAATTGATTATTTTCCAGCAGTAATCATGATCGTGGCAAGTTTAATTGCTTCACCGCTTGGTGCAAACGCAGGGAAGAAGATGAACACAAAGGTTTTACAAATTATCCTTGCCGTATTAATCACTGCAACTGCAGTAAAGATTTGGATGGATATTTTATAGTGATTCAACTTTATAGGAATGAGGTTAGTAGCATTTGATTTTATTTAGTCTTTTGCTACTATTTATAGTATGGGAACTATACAAAAGGTATTTTCCTTTAATCGGAATACACTGTGAAGATGTACTAAAAGTTGATTTACGAATATTGAGGTTATAGATATAAGAGACTATAATATTTCATACAAAGTTGTAATCGAGAATTCGCTTATTTGGCAAGGCATTGTTATGAAATAACTGTTGTGGCATCAGCAAGACTTGAGAAAAATGTTGCCATACGAATTTTAAGACTGAAAGCATTTCAAGAAAGTGGATACTCAATAATCAATTCTCGTAAATTTTGCCGTAAATATGCGGTCACATACCGATACATTAAACTATTAGAGATGAGGCATTTATATGAAATATGATGATAAAACAAAAAATAGGATTAAAAGAATCGAAGGTCAGTTACGTGGGATTTTAAGGATGATGGAGGAGAATAAAGATTGTAAGGATGTTATTACTCAGTTATCTGCTGCAAGAACTGCGGTTGATCGTACAATTGGTGTGATTGTAAGCTCGAACCTCGTTTCATGTGTAAGAGAAGCAGATGAAAAAGGTGAAAATACAGAAGAACTAGTAAAAGAAGCAGTAGAACTGCTTGTTAGAAGTAGATAAAAGACCTGGATGGGTCTTTTTTTTTACAAAAAAGGGGTGTGGAATTTAGTATTGAAAATAGGAAATTAAATTCTATGATGACTGTATAAAATCTGCACAATTTATTGATAATTTAATATGGACAATTAAATAAGTTTGAAAGGAAGGTAATGATGAAAAAAAGATTATTAGGATTAGCTTCATTATTGTTGTTTTTCCTTTTAGCAGCATGTGCAGGTAATGAAGCAACAACACCTAATGAAAATGCGGATACAGAATCTGACACTCATGAAATTATGGATAATAATAGAGGAGAATCTGATTCTAATAAGGAAATGGATCATTCAGGTATGCATCACTCAGGTTCTGACGAGGTTCCGGAAGGTTTAGAGGAGGCAGAAAATCCAACCTATCCAGTTGGTAGTAAAGTGATCATGCATGCGGATCATATGCCAGGGATGAATGGTGCTGAAGCAACAGTATCAGGAGCCTTCACTACAACAGTCTATTCAGTTACATATACTCCAACAAATGGTGGTGAACCAGTAGAAAATCATAAATGGGTGGTTCACGAAGAAATTGAAACTGCAGGTGCTGAACCTTATAAACCAGGCGATGAAGTTGTGTTACATGCTGATCATATGAAAGGCATGAAAGGTGCTAAGGCAACCATTGATACAGCAGAACAAACAACTGTTTATATGGTGGATTTCACCGATGAAGCTACCGGAGAAAAGATAAACAATCATATGTGGGTCACCGAAGACGAACTTTCACCTGTTGAATAATGAACACAGTTATTGATTTTAAAGGGATTGGCAATGAACCAATCTCTTTTTTTTTGTGAAAAATAGTGTCATTATGCATTAATATATATCTTCTAATTCTACATAGTGGATGGAGTCATGCTTGAGCGTAGCCCGCGCATATAGAGTCCTTCATTGAGTGGATGAAGTCCCGACGGAGCGAAGTGCGTGCTTGTAGAGTCCTTCATCGAGTGTATGAAGTCCCGCATGAGCGTAGTCCGATCGCGTAGAGTCTTCATCAGGTGTATGAAGTCCCGCATGAGAGAAGCCTGAGCGCGTAGAGTGCTTCATCAGGTGTATGAAGTCCCGAACGAGCAGAGCTCGAGCCCGTAAAGTCCTTCATCGGTTGAAAGTAATCCGAACGAATGCCATGACTAAGAACAACCATTTACTCTTTTTTAAGAGGTGTTGGGATTTGTTAAATATATATTAAAATAGTAAACGCATACAATAAATGAAGATAATAAAAGAATGATAAGTTGGTAATTACTTGGTATTTCAATTATTTTCAAAAAAATCTTTCATTTCTATCATTGAGATGTTATTATATTTAAAAAATAATAACAATTTACACAAAAAGGGGTTGAACTTATAATGTCTCAAATGCTAGCTTTAGTTCTTTTACTTATTGTACTTTTTATCGGAGACTTTATATCTATAAAAACAAAAGCATGGATCCCATCCGTGTTTGTGTGTGCAGTCTTATTTTTAATAGGATATTGGACCTTTTTTCCGCAAGACATTGTCGCTTTAGCAGGAATACCATCTGTTGTAGCTACGATGTTGATGTATCTCTTAATTGTAAATATGGGAACATTGTTATCAATTAAAGAATTAGTGGCACAGTGGAAAACAATTGTAATAGCTTTATCTGGTATTCTAGGAATTATTGCGATTCTTTTTGGAATAGGAACATTAATTTTTGATTTACAAACAGTAATCGTAGCCATTCCACCATTAGTTGGTGGCCTTGTTTCGGCATTAATCATGTCAGAAGGTGCAGCGAATGCAGGGCTTACAAGCTTATCTGTTTTTGCGATTGTGATCTATGTAATGCAAGGTTTTGCAGGATACCCAATTACTTCAATTGTTTTGAAAAAAGAAGGAAAAAAACTATTACAGCAATATCGCAGTGGTCAGCTTTCAAAAGTGGAAGAAGTAAAAGCAGAAGTTGCGGCAACTTCCGAAACTGCTCCAAAGATTAAGTGGATTGATAAAATTCCAGAAAAATATAATACTGAATATTTCAAGTTTTTGAGATTAGCAGTTGTTGGATATCTTGCTTATTTAGTTTCAACTTTATTAGCACCGGTTGTGACTGTGAATGCTCTTGTTCTGTGCTTACTCTTCGGGGTTATCGGAAAGAGCATTGGTTTCCTAGAAACACACTCACTACAAAAGGCAAATGGATTCGGATTAGCGATTATGGGGTTAATGCTTTTTGTTTTTGATGGGCTCAAGAATGCAACACCTGGGATGATGCTTGAAATTTTAACTCCTCTTGTGGTTTTAATTGGATTAGCCGTGATCGGGATGTATGTTTTTTCATTCATCGTAGGAAAATTACTCAAAGTCAGCAAACACATGGCATTTGCTGTATCACTAACAGCCTTATATGGCTTTCCGGCTGATTATATTATCACAAATGAAGTTATTAACTCATTGACGAAGGATGAAAAAGAAAGAGAAGTATTAACTAGTCATATGTTACCGCCGATGCTCGTTGGTGGATTTATCACAGTGACAATCGTTTCAGTCATTCTAGCTGGAGTATTTGTATCATTTTTATAAAACTTAAATAACCTTTTAACTGCAAATAATGATGTAAATGGAGTTGAATAGCATGGTAAATGAAAAAGTAAAACAAGCAATCGAGCATTATAGTGAAGAATTAACAGCTATCCGTAGGAAGTTGCATAGTGAGCCAGAATTGTCTTGGGAAGAGTACAACACATCTGCTTTTGTAGCACAATATCTTGATGATCTAGGAATCGAGTATCGTAAAACAAGTCCGACAGGTGTTATCGGAGAAATAAAGGGCGGAAAACCAGGAGAAACTGTAGCATTGAGAGCGGATATGGACGCTTTATCTGTTGAAGAATTAAATTCGGATTTGCCATATGTCTCTAAGACAAAAGGCAAAATGCATGCATGTGGCCATGATTCTCATACTGCAATGCTTCTCATTGCTGCAAAGGCATTGAATGACATAAAAGGGGAATTGCAAGGCAATGTCCGCTTGATTTTCCAACCGGCTGAAGAAGTGGCAACAGGCGCTTTAGAAATGGTGAAACAAGGAGCGGTTGAGGGAGTCGATAATGTATTTGGAATGCATATTTGGTCACAAATGCCAACAAGCAAAGTGTCCTGCAACCCTGGACCTTCGTTCGCGTCAGCAGATATTTTTACGGTGAAATTTAAAGGAAGAGGGGGACATGGGGCAATTCCACAGGATTGCATCGATGCCGCAATAGTTGCCTCATCCTTTGTGATGAATGTTCAATCTGTTGTTTCAAGAACGATTGACCCTCAAAAATCAGCTGTATTAACGGTTGGAAAAATGACGGTGGGCACGCGCTTTAATGTAATTGCTGAAAATGCAGTAATTGAAGGAACCGTTCGTTGTTTTGATCCGGAAGTTCGTGATCATATTGAAAAGCAGCTCCAGGTGTATGCAGAACAGGTTGCTGCAATTTACGGAGCAAGCGCTGAAGTAGACTATATCCGTGGCACACAGGCTGTCATTAATGGTGAAGAAAGTGCAACGCTCGTACAGAAAGTTGCAGCTGAAGCATTTGGAAAAGAAGTACTTTATGAAGAAAAGCCCACAATGGGCGGTGAAGACTTCAGTTTCTACCTGGATGAAGTCCCAGGTTGCTTTGCCTTAGTTGGTTCAGGTAATCCGGAAAAAGACACTCAATGGGCACACCACCACGGCAAATTCAACATCGACGAAGATGCAATGGTCACAGGGGCAGAGCTCTACGCTCAATACGCTTGGGCATACCTAAACAAATAGTTTATAAAAGAAGACATTAAGTGGGTCAAGGGGACAGGTCCCTTGATCCACTTTTTTGGGTGAGGGACAGTGGACCTGTCCCTGTGTCCCATTAGTACCCAACTTCTACTGAAGCAACCACTATGTACATAAAATCGTTTTGATCGCCTTTTTCCTCGATGACGATGCCACTTGTTGTTAGCATTCCACCATCCATAATTTCCACTGACACTTTTCCAAACGGTATACACTCTTTAACTGCATTGATATCCAATGCCTCTTTATCACAAGGGACCGCTAGCTTTACGTTCACGACCATATTGTCTAAGCTATTGCCTGGTAGTACAGATCGAATTCCTGGCATTGAATTAAAATGAATTGCATTTTTTACGGCCCGAACGGCTGCCTTCGTAATGTTCTGGCCATGAACATCAATTCCCATTCCTGTTTCAATAAACATTAATTGTTCCATCAAATACACACCTCTTTTTTATGTTTGGTACAATGCCCGTGTCCGACCAACTTTTCAAGGTGGGACACGGGACCTGTCCCTCTGTCCCATTATCATACCAAAAGAGTTGTGATACAAGTAGAGGAGGGTGCTTGGTTAAGATTTCATGTTATTTGTTTATATACTGGCTTCTACAATTTTTTTCGCTAAGATTTGTGTCGGGTCTATTAGGCTAGTACCGTCTAATTCACTTAACACGAGCGGGATTTCAGTACAAGCTGCGATTATTGCTTCCGCCCCTTGTTCGATGACTGTTTTCGATGCATGAAGGAATAGTTTTTTTCCTTTGTTAAGATCTCCACTTTTTACAGCATAAATTCCTTCCATGATGCTCACTTGTGTAAGTTTGTCCGGTACCACAACAGTAAATCCGCGTTTTCGAAGTGACTCTTGGTATAAATTAGTTGAAATTGTCCCGTCGGTAGCTAACAACGCAATTGTTTTAAAGCCGGCTGTGTCTATGAATTTTACAGTTTCTTTAGGCATGCTCATTATCGGGATGTTGACTGAATCTTGAATGTCATCTACATAATAGTGGGCAGTATTGCACGCTATTGCAATGAAATCTGCCCCTGCTGCTTCTAATCGTTTTGCGGAATCAATCATAAAAGATAGGGGGCTCGTACCTTTACCCAATATGGCTTCGGTCCGGTCCGGTATTTGTGGGTAGTTATCAACAATCATATGAATGTGATCTTGGTCTTTTTGAGCAGGTGTTAATGCAATGATTTTAGTCATTAAATCAACAGTGGCAAGCGGCCCCATTCCGCCCAATATACCTAGTGTTTTTTTGGTCATGTAATCCCCGCCTTATAAAAACAGGTTGTTGAAGATTTACTATACAAATCTCCAACAACCTTATTCTTTTCACTATATATCATTATACGCTTACTTGATTTGATATTTTAATATCTCGCTTTTCCTCAATCGCATTAACTACAACAGCAGCGGAGGCATCCCCTGTGACATTTATAGAAGTACGAATCATATCTAGGATTCTATCAATTCCTGCAATGAGAGCAATACCTTCTACTGGAAGTCCAACTGAAGTCACAACCATCGTAAGCATGATTAACCCAGCCCCTGGTACACCTGCTGTACCAATTGAAGCAAGAGTTGCTGTTAGTACAATGGTTAACTGTTGAGCGAATGAGAGATCATATCCGAAAAACTGTGCGATGAATAACACACATACCCCTTGATATAATGCGGTTCCATCCATATTTATGGTGGCTCCCAACGGAAGAACAAAGCTACTTACCTTTCTAGAAACACCAAGGTTTTCTTCACTGTTTTTAATTGTTATTGGCAGAGTTCCTGAACTACTTGTTGTGCTGAATGCTACGAGACTAGCAGGTGCGATTCCTTTAAAAAATTTAAGTGGATTCATGTTAGCGAAAAGTTTAACAGAGGTTGAGTAAGTTATTACAGCGTGAAGTATACATCCGAGATAAACGACTACAATTACCTTTAAAAGTGGAAGGAGTACTGAAACCCCATATTCTCCAACAGTTGGCGCAATTAAACCGAAAACCCCGATTGGAGCCAATTTCATTACGATACCAGTAATTTTATACATAATTTCAGCAAGTTCATCAAAGAAGTTATAAACCGTTTTTGCTTTATCTCCTAAGATTGTAATTGCTAGGCCAAGGAAGATGGCAAAGAAGATGATTTGCAACATATCACCGTTTACTAATGAAGCAATTGGATTAGTGGGGATAATATTTAACAAGGTATCAATTACCCCCGGTGCCTCGGACGGCTCGACTTTGTCAACTGTTGAATCAATATTTAAACCTTTACCTGGAGAAAAGATATTTGCAAGAATTAATCCGATGGTGACAGCGAATGCAGTGGTTAAAATATAATAAAAGAATGTGATTCCACCCATACGACCGATTTTTTTGATGTCTCCCGTACCAGCCACACCCACTACAAGGGAAGCTAGAACTAAAGGAACGATAATAAACTTGATCATCCGCAAGAATAAGTCACCGAGAGGTCTAATAACCTCAATACTCGGTCCAACGATAGCACCAACAATAATAGCAATTACAAAAGCAATTAAAATTTGTGAAAGCAAACCAATTTTTCTCATAAGAACCTCCTTTGTAGGACAAGTTGCCTCGCCCTTAAATATATACTTTAAGATTAAGAAAATAATAGGTGAAAAATGTTGCTAAATTCCTTAAATCCCCCCTTACTATGATACCGCTTACATTTTGTGATAAAAAATATATAAACTTATACACTTCTTATTCTTTTTATATAAAAAATTATATAAATAGTCAATATAAATTTATTAAATTATTTATAATAAGCGTTAACTCTAATTTTTATATATAAAAAAATATTGATTTTATATAAAAATTTATATATATTTTAATTGAACAGACCTAATGAAAGGAATTTACTTATGAATTCTATACTTGAACAGTACATTCCAGTGGCAGAGGTGATTGCCAAAACATTTGGCAATGATTGCGAAGTTGTACTGCATGATTTAACAGTGCCTCAAAGTTCAGTTGTGTACACTGTTAACAACCATGTAACCGGAAGGAATGTAGGACAAAGCTTTAACCATCTCGTTACAGAAGTGTTATTATCTCAAAACTTTACGAATGATTATTCAGCAAATTATTATTTCCATACCGATGATGGAAGATTAATAAAATCTTCTACTTTATTAATTAGAGATCAGGACAAAAAGGTTGTTGGCGCCCTTTGCATTAACATTGATACTACACAAATTACTGCAAATATAAACTGGTTAAGCAGCTTAATTCCTCAACATCCGGATCAGCCTTCAAAACACAGTCCACAGCAGGTAAATGTGCAAGAAACGGAGCATATTCAGGAAATAGCCAATGATTTGATTGATAAAATTATTGGCAATAGACCAGTAGAACAGCTGAGACGTGATGAAAAGGTTGAGATGGTTCGATTTATGGAACAAAAAGGTATCTTCTTAATTCGTGGAACAATCGATAGAGTTGCCGAGAAGTTGAATATCTCAAAAGTAACGGTATACAGCTATATTGAAGAAATTAAAGAAAAAAAGTAACAAAAGGGTAAACGTCTTATTCATAAAAACTCTAATCTCAAGGAGGCTTTTTCAATGAAATTCATCACAATTAATGGTGCGAAGCCAAACCCAGGGCATTATTCCGCTGCAACACAAAAGGGGAATTTACTTTTTATATCAGGTCAACTCCCGGTTGATCCCTTTACAGGAGAAGGAGTCAGTGGTGATATTACTGCCGAAACTAAACAAGTATTAACCAATCTAGACCATGTTTTAGAAGCAGCAGGAGCCAAAAAAGAGGACATCATGAAGGTTACGATTTATATTTCAGATATTTCATTATGGGAAACCGTTAATTCTTTATACAAACAGTATTTTGGCGATCATAAGCCTGCACGAGCTGTTGTTCCAACTAATCAACTACACTATGGATATTCGATAGAACTTGAAGCAGTAGCCTATATTGATTAAGAAAAGGAAGATTGATGATGAACTATATTTGTTTTGAATGTCAATCAACATATCCGTTGGAAAGTAATAAATGGAAATGTGATTGTGGTGGATTACTAAACCTTGATTATGAGAAGAAGGCAGTAGATTTTACTGAAACCTCCATATCCAGAAATCATTCTCTTTGGAAATATATCGATGCTCTTCCATTTGAACAGGATGATGTATGGCAAGAGATTACGTTAGGAGAAGGGGAGACACCACTCATAAAAATTGATGATAATGTTTACGCCAAAGCGGATTACTATATGCCTACTTTGTCTTTTAAAGATCGTGGGGCTGTAGTGCTCATTGCCATGGCGAAAAAACTTGGCATCGATAGGGTCGTTGCAGATAGTAGCGGTAATGCTGGAACGGCCATTGCAGCCTATGGAGCAAGGGCCGGAATCCAATGTGATATTTTCGTTCCAGAATCAACCTCTAGTAAAAAAATAGCCCAGATTGAAGCACATGGCGCGGTTATTCATAAGATCCCTGGAAAGAGAGAAGATACTGCAAACGCAGCAATATCGATGGTTGAAACTACAAAATCATTCTATGCAAGTCATATCTACAACCCGATTTTTTGGGAAGGTACGAAAACAAATGTGTATGAAGTATTTGAGCAATTGAATAACAAAATGCCTGAAGCATTTATCATCCCGGTAGGAAATGGGACATTGCTTATGGGAGCCTATATTGCCTTTCAAGAGCTATTAGCAAATGGGCAAATCGAGAAAATGCCAAAACTTCTCGCTGTACAGGCAGAAGTTTGTGCACCTCTTATGAAGGCTTTTGTTGAAGGTAAAAAAACGGTGGAACCTATTGAACATTCAGGAACCTTAGCGGAGGGCATTGCCATTGCAGCACCGGCAAGAGGAACAGAAATCTTGCAGGCTGTGAGAGAAACTGGTGGAGACATAATCGGTGTGTCTGAAGAAAGTATAGTAGAAGCAAGAAAGCAGCTTGCATTAAAAGGAATATATGTTGAAATCACTTCAGCAGCCAATTATGCCGGATACTTACAATATGTAGAGAAATATCCCGAATTAAAAGACCAACAACTAGTCTTTCCTTTATGTGGAGCAGGTCTAAAAAGTAACTAGAAGCTAGACTATATTAATTTGTGAGGAGTGGTTTTAATGAAAAAGTATGAACTAGATACACCGAGCTTATTAATTGATCGAGAAATCATGATGGACAACATTAATAGAATGCAAAATTATGCTAATAAATATGGTGTAAAACTACGCCCGCATACGAAGACGCATAAAATGCCTGCACTAGCTAAATTACAGGTGCAAGCAGGTGCAAAGGGTATTACAGTAGCGAAGGTTGGCGAAGCAGAAGTCATGGCTGAACACGGGCTGAAGGATATTTTTATAGCAAACGAAATCGTGGGAGAGGTCAAATTAAATCGCATTAAAAAGCTTGCTGAAACAATTGATATTTCCTTTGGTGTCGACAGTATTGAGCAATGTGAAATGATTGAAAAAGTATTTAGTGATAGTCAAAAGCCAGCTCAAGTTCTTATCGAGATTGAAGTGGGTGAGAATCGTTCAGGTGTTATAGAAGAAAGTGATTATACAAGTTTAGTAGAATATATTAAAAATTGCTCTCATGTGAATGTAAAAGGGATCTTTTCTCACGATGGTCATACATACAAAGCCAAGGACCTTGAGGAATGTCGCCGCCTTTATGATGAAGCGCAAAAACGTACTCTTCATTTTGCACATTTAGCTGAGGAGTTAGGCTGTAAACTTGAAACCGTTAGCATTGGATCGACTCCACCGCTCATGCATGATTTTGGAGTAATGGAGGGAATCACTGAACTTCGTATTGGTACTTATATCCTCATGGATGTTTCACAAGGAAATGCAATTGGTTCATACGATAGATGTGCGGCAACTGTCCTCACTACCGTCATAAGCAAACCAACAAATGAACGCGTCATTACAGATGTCGGTGCAAAGGGACTCACCATGCAATCGCGAAGTGAAGGAATATGTGCAACTACGGGGATAGGTTATATCAAGAACTATGGGGTTCATATTGACCAACTTTATGATGAGCATGCAATCATCTATAATGAAAAATTTAGAAATCAAGTTGCAATTGGTGAAACATTAGAAGTCATACCAAATCATATATGCCCAGTCTGCAACCTCTATGACCACGCCTACCTTATCTCTGGAGACGAAGTCGTAGACCAAATCCCAATACTCTGTAGAGGAAAACTTCAATAACGAATTGGTTATAAAAGTGGGTGATTTCTGAATGAAAAGCAGTTTTCTCCCCAAAAAGAAGGTAGGGAAATCACCCTACCTTCAAATCTTTTTTGTATTAGGCACTTTAGAAAACCGATTTTAACTTTCATCAATTTCTTAGACTAACTGAGTGCGTATACGTATCTTAATTATTCGTTCCAATTAAAGTTATTTTTTGTCAGCCAATTTAAAGCGGAAATGACAGTTTCCATCTTTCAAGATATATTTATCATGTTCAACCTCAAATTCAGGGTTAAATCCTTTTGCAACAGCTGGATCAATCATTTGGCAATATAAAATTCCGTACTCATGCATATCGTCATCAGCCCATTGTTGTCCAAATGGGCAAACAGTAAAGTTTTGTTCAATCTCGCCTGGCTTATATTCTGTGGTATAAGTAAATAATTCACTTCTACCCATATCATAGTTTGTTAAATAATTTTCTCGTGAATTCACTTCTCCATTAACACGTGCCCGTTGTGCAATCCCACGACCACGTTCTTCTCCGAATGTACGGACACCTTCACGAACAGCATCTTTCCCTTGTTCTCCAAATCTGTCAACAACTGCTTTGCTGATTTGAGCAAATAATTTCGCCATTAAAGCATAGATTGTTAGATTTTGATATTTATTCTCCATAGAATGATTTAGAGGAATGTAATTAAATAGTGTATGATTCTCGCCATCTACGGTTCCTTGTGTGGCAATTATCTCTGCATCTTTAAATCCAAAGTTCTCAACACCTTTTTGTATCAAAGCTTTTCCTTCTTCCCCAAACTTTGAAACTACAGACTTTTCCACATGGGTAAAGAGTTTAGTTGTAATATTATGCATTGACAAAGGGGGGATCTGAACCCTCTCTTTATTCATTTAAAGCACTTCCTTATTAAAATATTTATATATTAATATATTGACACAGGTCTTGAACAACTATAGTATATAGTACTGAGTTTACGTTGTAAATCAGATAGGGATAATATGAATTATAAAGGGGATATAGCAGCATCATGAATTTCACGTCAGATAGTGTTATTATTTATGCGGAAATTGCAATTTATCTTTTAATATTGATAGGAATTGGTATTTACTTTAGTAGAAAAAGGTTAAATTCTTCAGATTATTTTCTTGGTGGAGATAAATTATCTGGTTGGGTTCTAGCCTTTTCAGAAAGGGCCACAGCTGAATCAGCATATATGTTTTTAGGAGCTGTCGGATTCATTTATCTTGCCGGATTATCAGGGATCTGGTTATTATCCGGAATGTTTTTAGGAGTTATTTTTTCTTGGGTTTTCTTATCTAAGAAATTTATGAATGAGAGGAAAAAGTACGGTGTTTTTACGCTACCGGACTATTTTGCTGCTAAATATCCAAAACATGGAACAATCATACGTTTGTTATCTGCAATTATTATGGGTGCATTTTCTCTATTTTATATCGCAGGCCAATTTTCAGGAACAGGGAAAACATTATATTCCATTTCAGGTATTAATATTACCTTCGGAACGATAGTAGTTGCCATCATTATTATCGCCTACGCTTGTATGGGAGGATTTATGTCTGTTGTATGGACAGATGCTGTACAAAGTGCTCTCATGGTATTGGCATTTATTATTGTGCCAATTGCAGCATTTATTGAAATAAAAAATAATGATTTATCAATCACAGCATCATTAGCTTCAATGGACAATGGAGCTGACCAATGGTTCGGTGGAATTTCTGGTTTGGCACTTGGCGCCATGTTATTAACGAACTTTTCATGGTTCTTTGGATTTCTAGGTGGTCAACCACAATTAAGTACACGTTTTATGGCAATCAAAAGCGAACAGGAACTTAAAACTGCTAAGTGGGTTGCGTACATATGGACAATTATTGTTTATATTGGTGCATTTTTAGTAGGGATATTCGGTTCTGTTCTTTATAAGCAAGATACAATTGCAGACTCAGAAATGATTTTACCTTATATGGTATCTCATTTATTACCACCTTGGATTGCCGGAATCATTTTTGCAGCTATTTTGGCTGCTATTATGTCAACTGCCTCCTCACAATTATTAGTTGTAACAACTTCAGTTAGTGAGGATATTATTCATAAATCTATGGGTATAAAGTTAAATGAACGTACAATAGTAACTATTTCTCGAATCACGGTTGTTGTAGGTGGTATTCTAGGAATTATTATTTCATTATTATCTGATTCATTTGTTGGTGGCGTAGTGGGCTTTGCTTGGGCTGGAATTGGTAATACTTTCTCTGTTGTTGTTTTATTAATATTTTTCTGGAAAAAAACATCTGGATTAGGAGTTATTGCTACTATTATTACCGGTTTTATTAGTGCCATTATATGGACACTTTCTCCATTAGAAGCAATTGTCTCAGCGAGAGCGGGAACCTTCTTCATATGTTTAATTGTTGGAATTGTTGTAAGTTTAGCCTTTCCTGATACGAAATCAGAAAGTAAAATTGCATAGTTTTATTCTACTAAATGAAGAAACCTAAAATCTTTAGGATCGCAAATAAGATTCCTCAAAATGAGGAAATGCTTTGCTGAAACAAAAAGAAGCAGGAACCCAATAG